>NZ_JBXWCS010000016.1:0-115815 GCF_057320385.1 Enterobacter cloacae complex sp. 394F7
CGCTTGCGTACTACGACCGGAAAACCGAGAGTGTGCTCCGGATAGACTAAAAGTGTTACCTATGTTCCCGGTCTGATCTGTCACCTATGTATCCGGTCATACACTACGCTTACCCAGCCTACGTCGATGTCAATAAATTACATAACTCATTGTAGGCCTGTGCAAGCGTAGCGCCGCCAGTTAAGGTCAGAATCTGGCTGACCCTATCTTTTTTTGTACAGAACATATTCATTTCGCATTGCCAGACAAATGACTATAATAAATCATGACAAATGACATATCAGGAGGTCAAAATGAGAACATGGGTTCCTGCGCAGAAGCCTGCTGATAACGCACTTTGGCGCTATGCCGGTTTACCTGCAAATCGAGGTATGCAACTGATCGAGTTACTCAGCCAAGGTCTACCCGTTAGCGTGCTCGACAATATTCATGAATGGACGGCGATGTCAAAAGCAGACATTTTGCGCGTCACCGGTATAAACGAACGCAATGTCGCACGTCGTAAAAGTGCGGGTCGTACGTTGACCCCCGATGAAAGTGAGCGCGTGGCGCGCTTCGTACGCGTTTTAGATGCTGCCGTTGATTATTTTGGCAGTAAAGATGATGCATGGAACTGGCTGCAATCACCGGTCCGTGGACTCGGAAATGTTGCGCCTGTCGATTTGATTGCAACAGAAACCGGTGCACTGGAAGTGACCGATTTGATTGGTCGCCTGGAACATGGAGTATTCGCATGATTTTTTATCGTCTGGTGACAGGACGATATGCCAGCGAAGCGTGGAGTGGAAGCGGCGCAAACCAGTATGGCGGCCGCTGGAATCACAAAGGACACCCGGCGGTATACGTCTCTACATCCATCTCGCTGGCATCACTTGAAATTCTGGTTCACGTTAAAAAAGATACCGTGTTAAACCAGTACCAGCTTTTCAGCATTGATATCCCGGAAGAGCAAATTGAGTATCTGGATAAAGCATGGCTACCCAAAGACTGGCAGGAGGATCCTGCACCGATGTCGACAATGGATCTGGGAACCGGTTGGCTCCAGTCCAGCAGCGCGCTGGCGCTTATTCTACCGTCCTGCATCATTCCTTATGAAAATAACGCCATACTGAATCCACTGCATCCCGATTTTCATCAGAGACTGGAGACCGTCCAGCAACTCCCTTTTAGCTTTGATAACCGGCTAGCAGAAAAAACCGCATCCTGAGAACGAATGCGGTTGTCACGTTTCAAAACCAGGGGATCGTGGCTGTAGCGCTTAGCCCGTAGGTGGAAAATACTCCCGTCACGGGTGCGGAGAGCAAATCACCATGACGGATAAACAGCCTGAACGATTGACCCGTAGAGAGACTACGCAAATTTAGCCACGGCAAATCAGTCCTTGCCTCTGTCATCGTCAACATACGCTGCTGCGCTTCCTCTTCAGTTAACCATCCCTTCTTCACCGAACGTCGCATGAGCCGCTGCGCACTACTTTTGACCTGTACCCGGCTGACACAACGCCAGTGATTTACCTCTGGCACATTCTTAATCTCCGTACAGTCGCAGTAATCACTCAGCCCTTTTCTCCAGGCCAGTCGCTCAAGCTCATTGAGTGCCTGCCGGTGGCCATGCAAACGCAGAATAGCGCCAGGTTTTACTGCATACGCAGGGAAACTAATACCAATATCGCCCTGCCCTCTCTGACCCAATGCGCGATGCAGTTTTGCCACCAGCGCGGCCATTAGCATCTCTTCACTGAATTCGGGATCTGGCAACACACGGATCTCAAGATAGTGATCCATAAACAGCTCCTTACTCGCTCTTCTCGCCGAAGACACCACCACGGATCAATACGGCCATCACGTAATGTTGCTGATCCACATCCGGCTTCTGGCCTTTGGTGACCCAATTATCGAGAAGCGTGTAGAAATCCATTTTCTCTTTCGGCTGACGACACGCCACCCCGCGGCTGGTGACTGATCCATAGGGTTCAACGGCTATCGCACCAAGTTCGTCCACTTTAGGATGCCAGGTATCGATAGTTCGAATCGCATTACCGATTTTCTGCGAGTGGATGCCAGCGACTTCATCCACCTGATAAAGCAGACGACTCTTGCTGTTGTTGCTGTCCAGTACTAACTCCTGCGACGGGAAGATCTCCTGCCCTGCGCCAAGCAAAACCTGCGCCTCTACGTTGAGCAGAACAAATCCTTTTCCACTGAGCCCCTTTTCTATTTCCTGAGCGAGTTCTGTGAGGCTCTTGTCACGGGCGGTAAAATCACGCAGCGCATAACTGTACGCATCAAACGTCCACGACTGGCTGCCTGTCACTTTCACAACGATTTTTTCTGCACCAACGCGGTTACGCCATAAAAAACGACCATTCGCCAGGTTATTGGCGTAACGACGCGCCAGTTCGGCAAAACCATGTTCATGTATGTAGACGTCGATAGCCTGCTGGAGTTCTTCCTGATAAGCGCGGTCATTACATACAGAAGGAGTCGATAAGTTTCCCAACACGCGCAGGGTAAATTTAACCTGTAAGGTATCCGCGTCCGCAGGCAGTGCCGCCACATCTACCCGCTGGAGATTGGCTTTCTGGATCTCAGCATCCAGTTTTGCCGGATCGTTGGTGAGCGCATTTTTTAGACGGTTAGAGATAGTGCCGCGTACTGCTTTTTCCTGAATCCGAATCGGTTGCCAGGTTTCTCCTTCCCAGCATCCTGAATACATCACCGCATCCGAGGTCGCCAGTTTACGTTCAAATGCCAGTACAGATGCCGTTTTAACGGCAGTTGGAGCCTTTGCCATAAATAAGTCCTTTTTAATTTAGAGGTTCAGATGTCACCGGCGCGCTCGCACCCTGACAGTAGTAGCCTGTTTCCGTCGTGCGATAGCGCCAGAAGATGTCTTCTAATGACCGAATCCGGTGCAGACCGCACCACTCGCCCACGCCATATACGGCTTCGGTAAACGCGAACGGTGTTTCTGCATCACGCGCATTTGCCACGACGCCGGGTGCGTAGAGTTCAGAGATGCGCTGGTATCCTGTCATTAATGGCACCAGATACCCGGGTTTAGGTTTGGGAACGTAGAGCCAACTGGCCGGATCGCCTTCCTGGATATCGCCCTCGTCCGGCATTTCGGCCTGCAGTTTCAGCGAAGCAAAATCGAGCCAGGCATCAAGTAGCGTGGCATCAGGATTGTTTTCAAGAAGCGTTTGATGATGTTCACCTAGCCAGCTGCTGCGGTCGCGCAGGGCAAAGCCCGGCATCAATTGCCACTGTAATCGGCCCATTTCCCGAACGCTGGCAGGCATCGCCATAACCGAAATATTCCGGATATCGACGATGATTCCCCCCGCCAGTCGAAGCGTCGGGCATATCTGAGACAGAAATTCGGCGAGGTCGCGCTGCCCGTATTCACCGTTTGGGATTTCCCCATGACACTCCAGCAGCAATGAAACCGTCAAATGCATACGCCCCTCTTCATTAAAGGAGGCGGTTTTCGCTTCACGGGTAAGAGGATTGCGGGTCAGGGCGAACTGATAATCGCGGCCAGACGTATGCGCGTGGATCTGGTGTTCGTGGCTCACGACAGCACAGCCATCAATGTGCAGCCCATGCTTTTCTGTCAACCTGCGCGACAAAGCATGAGAAAATCCCATGAAATGGGTGATCGCTGGAAAACCCCAGGTCAGGCCAGCAACCGCGTTGGCGTTTT
Source organism: Enterobacter cloacae complex sp. 394F7 (assembly GCF_057320385.1). Classification (NCBI taxonomy): domain Bacteria; kingdom Pseudomonadati; phylum Pseudomonadota; class Gammaproteobacteria; order Enterobacterales; family Enterobacteriaceae; genus Enterobacter; species Enterobacter cloacae complex sp. 394F7. The sequence goes on from NZ_JBXWCS010000016.1 coordinate 3,706, forward strand.
CAACTCTCACACGGCGAAGTAAAATCAGTGAGCTCATTTCAGCGCCTCCTGGATAATTTTTTCCATCTCACGGAGGTTGGCCCGTAAGCGCTCGCGGGTTTCCCATTCACGTTTTTCCATAGCACCTAAATCCGGCATCGACTTTCGCAGACGTGCGTTCAGCCAAAGGGAAAAATCTTCGGCCACAGCGTCCTGCCAGTCGTCTTTTTCTCGCTCAAGACGAAAGACTTCATCTGTTTTTGTACGCCAGGGATCGAGCCAGAGCTGTTGATGGGGTTTCAGATCGGGACAGTTGCGCGTCCAGTTTTGCGCGGTTTCACGTTGAAAGTCAGATGCGATCTCGAACAAGAGATCGATAATCATATTGATGTAGCCATCGCGGGCTTCACGAATACGAAAATTGGTGTAATCACCCGCTTTCGTCAGCAAGGAAACAAGCAGCTGAATGTGGCTCTTCGCTCGGCGGTCAAATTGCCCACCCCAGGCGAAAACAGAACGTAAACTCGTTGGCGGCTTTTCTGCCCTTTTCCACTGCGGCGGCTGGCAGGAAAGCAGCCAGCTACGTCCGCCACGCACGCTGTTGAGATAGGAAATGTTTTGCGGTTTCGTGCCACCGAAGTGTATTTCCGCTGAATCCGGGAATAACGTCAGCGGAGTGGGATGCCAGGTTTTCTCGCGCCTGGCTTTCCAGATGGCTTTAACATCGTCTCCAAAACGGAAGGCAATCATTTTCTGATGCAGGGCGTGAACAAGTGAGGTGGCAAACAGCGGGCTTAACAGATGATAATCATCATCAACCGGAAAATAATTCTGTTTCGCCAGCTTGTGCGAAGCGGGTTCGCCGGGTGTTAATGCGCGCGAAAATCCCACAATCCATTCACTCAGTTGGCTCATGTCATCGGTAAAAGCAGCCAACGCGGCGTGGTCGCCACGTTTCAGGCTTGCCAGTAGGGAGTCTCCGCCTTCAACCCTTATTTGCAGCAGTTTCGCGACGTCCAGTGCAGCTGCGTTACCCACCGCATCCGTTTCCAGACCTGACAGCGTCGCTGTGCAGAGATACCCTTCCTTCGCCACTGCCTCGCTGTAGATACTGCTACTTTTTGAATCCCCATGGGTAAACTTCGCCGCATGGGTCACGAGGTTAATTTGTCCGGCTCGCTTCGCGGCATCCGTCAGCCATGCTTTCGGCTTGTAACGAAGCTCCAGTTCCCGGCGTTCTGCCGCAAGCGTTGCGCTATTAATATCGCTGTGCTTTGCGGCCTCTTTATCAAATGCTTCCAGCTTGGTTTGCCGTCGTTCGGCAATGTACTTAGCGATGAAAGCGCTTAGTGCTTCAACTGACATAATCGCTCCTGATCAATTATCGGTATTCCCTGAACACACCCAACAAAGGGTGATACAACCACTGCTCTGTTTCCTTCTCCCGACTTACTCTCAATGTGATTTCGCCATACCGTCGCGACACCGCGGCCAACTCCATTTGCTTCGTCTCGGCCAGGATCTGTAATACCTCGGCATAATCAATTGCAATCCACGGTTCTACGCCGTGAGCCATTGATAACAGCTGTTCGTAAAATCCACCCGCAGGTTTCGGTTCACCATCCTCCTGAAGCAAACAAAATACGGGCTCGTCGTCTTCTTCTTTCATTGTCAGATAAAAGGCCTTCTGCGGTGATGAGGCGCGAAACGGCGTCCGCCGCTGCAATTCGCAATTCCACGTCAGCGGCAGCCGCCACCACGACGCGGCCACCACATCTGATTTATCGCCGTCGTCCAGCAGCGCGGCGCGCAACCGGGCATGCTCCAGCATCGCCAGCGCATTGCCGGGCAGATTTTCAACGATGCGCGGTATTGCATTTAGTGTGCGATAGCCCTCTTCACTGAGCAGCTCATGGAGATCGTGATGAGGCAGAAGATGGTGTTCGGTTTCAAATCCTGGCTTACAATAAGCCACCTTTTCTCCACGGAGCGCACGCACGTTGCGTTCCAGAATCACCAGGTTTTCAGTATCCGGAACGATCTGGCGATGGCGCTGAATACGCCCCGCAAACTGTATAAGAGAACGCATCGAACTCGGCTCGATAATTCCCCAGTCGGCATCAAAATCGCGCCCAACTTCCAGAACGGATGTGCCGAGCACGACAAAAAGATGGTGCTGTTCCGGTGACGTCAGCGCTTGCTTAACTTCAGGCAACTGCCAGACCAGCGCCGGTTTGTGCCGTGTGAACGCGGCATCGAGGCGTTTTTCAATCGCCGCACGCACCGCCAGCGGGTGCTGGCTGTGGTACACGCAATAATGAATGCGGTAATTGTCCGGAGAAGGTAATGCCATCAGCGCCTGCGCGACGGCAACCAGCGGGTTGATATTCGCCATCCTCACCAGACCAAATGACACGGTTTTGCCGCTTTTATGTGTGCTGTGATGATGACCGTGCAGCGCGATTGTTTGCTGGTGCAACGTCTGCGCCAGCGCAGAGACAACGTCGGCAGTACAGGACGAGTGAGGCTTCACGACGGCCAGTTTCCCCAGGCGAAGCTGGGGCTGCTTTGGCAGACGTTTAATCCGCTGCCTGACAAAATCGCCATGCACCTTACGGAATTGAGCATCGTCGGCCACATCCTGCGGCTGCGCGCCATATTCATCAAACCAGGCGCAGCAGATACTCATCGGTCTGTCCGACTGACCACACGCGGCCTGCCAGACTCTCCGCCCTTCCCGATAGGCTTCAAACAGCGCTTCCGTTAATGAAGGGGGCAGCGTTGCAGAGGAAAGCAGCACGCGGGAGCCGAGCATTCCCGCCCAGTTCACCAGCCGACAAAGGGCATGTAAATCATCAACGTCAAAATCATCAGGCTCATCAAGCACCAGATCGCTGGTCAGCAGGCGCAGCATAGCGGGGATCTGCTTGCCACCGCGCACCCCTTCCGTTGCAGGCATCAGGTGATCGAGGGTTGTCACCAGCACCGGAGCACTGACCAGGCGATTGAGCGCCGGTTCTTTCGCCAGCCACTGCTGAGCGATCCCGCTACTGGTTGCCCCTTCGTAATGCACGTAGTGATGGCTGGAGAAGAACGTTTCGTCGCTGGCACTGCTGGTAACTTCGGCGTCATTCCCCTGATAGAGCTCCTTCACTGCGGCGGCACCGGTCACCACGGCCAGCGTGTCGTCATCCAGCCTCAGGCGCGACTGCAAAGCCTGACCCGTCTGCAGCGTCAGCGTGCGTAACCCCAGCGCCACGCTGAAACGACACCCTGCCTGCTCATCTGCCAGAGCGTACATAATCCGGGCATTGGCAAAGGTTTTACCGCATCCGGTCGAGGCCATATTGATGCCGAAAAAGCCCTGCTCAGCACTCTTCTCGCGCAGAGAAGACGCAACGTCCCACGCCTTGTTTTGCCAGTGAAAACGCTCTTCTTTCGCCCTTTCCCGAAACGTTTTATGCCGGGCGATGGCGGGTAATGAACGGCGCAACGCCGGAAGAGAGCGCCCCATCAACAGCGCATGATGGGCGACACCAACATTGTGCTCATCAAGTTTTTGGTTAAGTTCGGTTCCGTGGTGAGTGTTAGCCCACGCCTGTATGGCATCATCCTGCCATCCGGAATAAGCTGGTTGAGAGGAGTAAACGTGATCGGCCAGCATTAGCGACAGGCGGGCGAGATGGAGGATGAAGATATTATCCATCGTTCCCGCGTGAAGCAGCGCAGGCAGATTCCGGATACGTTTACCAATCTGTCGTGCCTTCTCGCGCCAGGTTTTACTTTTTAGCGGCGTACCGTAGGGGAATTTCCAGACATTTTTAAAATCACGCTCTTTCCACTGATGTTTTTCGGTAGATTTATGATTAAGCGAGTTCCAGTCTGCGTTCAGCTGTTTCTCAAACCAGCCTTCGCAGTAGATCATCTGTGGACGTGTCGAATATGACTGCGGCAAACGGTGATGCGACAAAATCAGCCATACCACCACTTTAGCCAGAGGCGGGAGCTCCCCCAAAAGGCTGCAGTTCTTGTCTGTGTCCATCTTCAACGCTTTCAACATGGCCTTTTCGTCAGCGGCTTTTAGCTGAGTGAGGGATGCCAGCCACTGTTCATCGGTTTGTTTTCCTACAAACGCCTCGAACAGACGAACCGAGATCCACTCATGACGATACGGCTGGCAAATGTGCTTACTTTCCCCCTTAAGCGTCTGCTGGAAGCACATCCCCGCTTTACCAAAATCATGAAACAGCCCGGCAATCGCTGCCAGCAAGGCGATGCTTTCCGCGCTGTGCCAGCGGTGTTCACTGTCGTTCCGGATAATTTGCAGGGTTGTGCGGTTTGTTGGCACGCGCCCTTGCGCGTTAAAGCGACGCAAATTCCCGACAATCCACAACAGTTCACTTTGACCGTTTTTTTTCAGCCAGTGGCAGGCCACGGCGGTGTTACGACGTGCCGTTTTACGCAGCAGCTTGCGCAGCGTAATAGCGCCTTCCATAGTCATCGTCGTCTGCCACGCCGCGTCACCCGTACGCTCAGCGAACTGATCGATAATCTGGCAGCTTTGCTCGCGCGCACGTTTGGTACACCGAGAGATAATCAGCACATTCATTTTGCGACGCCCGCCAGCGAGTGCGAGGTTTCCTGCAAGGTGGCGATCATCACATCCAGCGCATCGGACTGCTGAAACGCGTTAATGCAGCGCTGACGAAACTGTTGATTATCCTCACCTTCCATAGCCGCAATAAATGCCTGCGGCATAACGAGGGCATCTTTTATTAAATCGGCAATATCAAAAACCAGCCCACCGCGACGGGTTTTACCGTGCATAACCGCCAGACCATGAGGAATGCCCGTCACCCATGCCGCAACCGCAGCCAGTCCGTATGCCAGATAATTGCCCTGATCGAGAAAACGGTTCGCCATATCTGCACCACCGCCCCGTTTGGCGCGGGTAAAACAGCCATAGCCCACCGTCTGGCTTACCAGTTTGTAGAGCGATTTTGTAAGCTGTGCTTCCTGGAGCATCAGCGACGTATGATCCTGCGCGTTTTCCATACCCCGCCTTGCACGCTCCAGAATAGTTTCCAGCGCGTCCCGACCGGGCTGAAATGACGTTTCTCGCTGCATCCGCAGCCCTGCCCACTGTTTTTCTATTTGCTGTAAACGAATAAACTGAAACTGCTTTGCCGCCAGCAGACGTTTCTCTTCATCAAACCAGAATGAGACCCAGTTTTGTAAATAGCCCGTCGGGCGGTATTCGCTTTGTGGGCAAAGCCATGAGACGTCAATATCCACCTCGTTCGCGGAATAAAGCGGCGTGCCGTCCGTTCCACAAAAACCAACCATCACGCCTGCTCGCGCGAACTCCCGCATTGCCATTTGCGTAACGGATGTTCCCATACCCAGCATCACTGCCGTGGTATTGGCGATGGGAATATTCCAGTAAAACGATTCTTTGCCTTCCTGAGTGACATATTCAACGCGCCCACCATTCACCTGAATACGACATTTTTCCAGGTAATAAATATTGGCGCGCTTAGAATGGAGAATAGTTTTTAAATCTGTTGGAGTGATGCTGTTGACGGGCATGGCGAGGGCTTTTATTTCAATACATTGAATACACGACATGTTATCGTAGATAAGATGAAAACAAATGTGATGGGTATCAAATGAAAAGTAATTGCAGTGATAATTAAGTAAAAAATACTTTTCACTTTGATATATTATATTTATGAATAATATGTTGGCAGTAATATGATTTACAGGTGAATAGGTTGTTTATTTAATCTGAAAAATAGAGAGCATAAATGTGATGCTATTTAACATTTAAATAGATAGGATGAATATTTGTGAGGAGGTTTGACTTGTACTGCCTGTGCGGCAGTTAACTTCCACCCCCGACTTACTGACTCCGCTGAACTTTCTAAGCTGCCTGTGCGGCAGCGAGCATACACCGGCATGACGCCTGAGCCGAACACGTCTTTCTAAGCTGCCTGTACGGCAGTGAGCAAAGCCCGCTTAAATGCGGGCGTTCTTTATCCTTTCTAAGCTACCTGTACGGCAGTGAGCGGGTTTGGGCTTGTGCAAAACGTCCACACATATTTCTAAGCTGCCTGTACGGCAGTGAACACGACAGCAACCAGCAGCAGGGATACATCACATTTCTAAGCTGCCTGTACGGCATTGAACACCAATCGAGCGCGCAGCGGCGGCAGCTTGCATTTCTAAGCTGCCTGTACGGCAGTGAACGTTGTTATATCCATAGAAGCCGATGTCGTTACTTTCTAAGCTGCCTGTACGGCAGTGAACAACCCGGCGCGCTGGCCGGGTCTGGTTGGTCGTTTCTAAGCTGCCTGTACGGCAGTGAACCGGACAAACGTCGTTCACCCGACCGACATGCTTTTCTAAGCTGCCTGTACGGCAGTGAACATGTGGAATAAAGTAAACCAGCGCATTCAGCATTTCTAAGCTGCCTGTACGGCAGTGAACAGAGGCGGGGGGAGCTATCACCCATGATGAGCTTTCTAAGCTGCCTGTACGGCAGTGAACGATAATTCCGTCAAGCTCCGTGTCGTCAATCATTTCTAAGCTGCCTGTACGGCAGTGAACAAGAGTACCAGGCTGTCCAGGCTGTGTTGAAATTTCTAAGCTGCCTGTACGGCAGTGAACAAAGCGGTCGCTTACTGTTCAGAAGTTCTGATTTTCTAAGCTGCCTGTACGGCAGTGAACACCGGCAGCGGCGCTAAGCGTGACGCCGGGCTTTTCTAAGCTGCCTGTACGGCAGTGAACTAGTCAGCGGGGGAAAGCGGAGAGCGGCCCAATTTCTAAGCTGCCTATACGGCAGTGAACCTATTGCTACTATTGAATCTTTTCTTATTTCATTTCTAAGCTGCCTGTACGGCAGTGAACATCAACGTCTATAAACGAGTTGTAGAAAATCCTTTCTAAGCTGCCTGTACGGCAGTGAACGAACGAGCGGTTTTCTGTGCTGCTGTTCCCTTTTTCTAAGCTGCCTGTACGGCAGTGAACATCAATATTTTGCTGAAGGTATGAAACGTTGTTTTCTAAGCTGCCTGTACGGCAGTGAACGCCGTTGTCGTGACAGAGGAAGTGCCAGTTATTTTCTAAGCTGCCTGTACGGCAGTGAACGCCTTCATCTGGTTGTATGCGTCCATCAGCTCTTTCTAAGCTGCCTGTACGGCAGTGAACTGAAAGGAAACAACGCCATCTTATTGTTAGAAAAGAAAATAATCAACTTTTGCACATAAAACCCTTTTTTCTGAAACGTAAATCCGAACCATATAAATCAATGAATTACGTGCACATCAAAAAAAGGGTTAAACCATTGGCGTCAGAGGAGCTTCCCCGATGCCTCAGAGCGCACTCAGGAAATAATGTGCATTATCTTTTCTGAATGTTGAGGTGCAAAGACATCTGCCGCCATTGAATGCGTAATGTCATGCAGCAACCCCGTCAGGTGCGGCAACATATCGCGGTCAACATGCGACACCAGCAACACATGGTTTAATGCCCGGCAGTAGTCGCATTTCGTTTCGGTATCCTCCAGCAACCACTCTTTTTGTCGCGGTTGCTCCGCGTCGTCCTCAAATTCCACTACCTGAAAATCACGCATTGATTCTATGAGGCCGGTTTTCACTTCTTCCAGATATGCTCCGAGACAGCGGCATACGGGCTGCGTTTGTGGGAGTGACTTGCAGTCGAGGAGAATTTCGGTGAGCAGTTTGCAGCGTTTGGCGAGGGTTGGGAGATCGGGGCTGAGGGAGAGTTCACTGTATAAATGGGCGAAATTGTTTTCTGTATTCATTGGGTAATTCCTTCACACACTTTGAATTTACCACCGCAGGAAACGCCAATTCGCTGGCGGCGGACGAAAAGGAATTGGCGTACCAGTGTGTGTGCTACTGGCGCTTCAAAAGAAGCTTCCGATTCGCCCGCCAGATGCAGATTATACCCCTTTCCATAGGGCGAACGAAGCCTGCAGCATCACTGCTGCTCACACACTTTCAGGACGCCAATCCTGACACCTGATTTTGCAGGTGCGCCGCCATTTTATTACTGTGGATTTATCCAGCAACTGACTTCGAAAGAATCTGGAAAGCGCCTCGCAAAATTTCTCTGCGGCATGATGCCCTCACCCCAGCCCTCTCCCACAGGGAGAGGGAGAAAGGCAGGCATAAAAAAACCGGGCTGATGCCCGGTTTTTAACACACATATTACACTCAGTGAGCCGCTTCCGGCTTGTGCTTCGCCGCACTCTGGAAATCGTACGTCAGTTCGTTCTTCGCCTGATCCAGTGCCACTGTCACCTGGCCGCCGTCCACCAGCGAGCCAAACAGCAGTTCGTTCGCCAGCGGTTTCTTCAGGTTGTCCTGAATCACACGCGCCATCGGACGGGCACCCATCGCTCGGTCGTAGCCTTTCTCAGCCAGCCAGTTGCGGGCCTCCTGGCTCACTTCCAGCGACACGCCTTTCTGATCAAGCTGAACCTGCAGTTCGACAATGAACTTGTCCACCACCTGATGGATCACCTCGGTAGACAGGTGATCGAACCAGATAATGTTGTCCAGACGGTTGCGGAACTCCGGCGTAAAGATCTTCTTGATCTCTTCCATCGCATCAGTGCTGTTATCCTGGTGGATCAGGCCGATGGATTTACGCTCGGTTTCACGGACACCGGCGTTGGTGGTCATCACCAACACCACGTTACGGAAGTCCGCCTTGCGCCCGTTGTTGTCGGTCAGCGTCCCGTTGTCCATCACCTGCAGCAGGATGTTGAACACGTCCGGGTGCGCTTTCTCGATTTCATCGAGCAGCAGTACCGCGTGTGGATGCTTGATCACCGCGTCGGTAAGCAGGCCACCCTGGTCAAAGCCCACATAGCCCGGAGGCGCACCAATCAGACGGCTGACGGTGTGACGCTCCATATACTCGGACATATCAAAGCGCAGCAGTTCAATACCCAGCGCTTTGGAAAGCTGCACCGTTACCTCGGTTTTCCCGACACCGGTTGGACCGGCGAAGAGGAACGAACCGACAGGCTTATGCTCATGCCCCAGTCCAGCACGGGCCATCTTGATCGCTTCGGTTAAGGCCTCGATGGCTTTATCCTGACCAAAGACCAGCATCTTCAGACGATTGCCAAGGGTACGCAGCGTGTCGCGATCGCTCTGAGAAACGCTTTTCTCAGGAATGCGCGCGATACGAGCCACTACGGACTCAATATCCGCCACGTTGACGGTTTTCTTACGCTTGCTGGCTGGCATCAGACGCGCACGCGCCCCTGCCTCGTCAATCACGTCAATCGCCTTATCTGGCAGATGACGATCGTTGATGTATTTCACCGCCAGCTCCACCGCCGCACGCACCGCTTTCGCGGTGTAACGCACGTCGTGGTGCGCTTCATACTTCGGTTTCAGGCCGTTGATGATCTGCACCGTTTCCTCGACGGACGGTTCAGTGACATCGATTTTCTGGAAGCGACGCGCCAGGGCACGATCCTTCTCAAAGATGTTGCTGAACTCCTGGTAAGTGGTCGAGCCAATCACCCGGATCTTGCCGCTGGAGAGCAGCGGTTTGATCAGGTTAGCGGCGTCCACCTGCCCACCCGAAGCGGCACCCGCACCGATGATGGTATGAATTTCATCGATAAACAGGATGCTGTTGGTATCCTGCTCCAGCTGTTTTAACAGCGCCTTGAAGCGTTTTTCAAAATCACCACGGTATTTGGTGCCCGCCAGCAAAGAGCCGATATCCAGCGAGTAGATGGTGCAATCGGCAATTACTTCCGGTACGTCGCCCTGCACAATGCGCCAGGCGAGACCTTCGGCAATCGCGGTTTTACCCACGCCCGATTCCCCCACCAGCAGCGGGTTATTTTTGCGGCGACGGCACAGCACCTGAATCGCGCGCTCCAGCTCTTTATCGCGACCAATCAGCGGGTCGATACCGCCAACGCGAGCAAGCTGATTAAGGTTGGTGGTGAAGTTTTCCATACGATCCTCCCCGCCTGCTTGCTCTTCATTGTTATTGACCTGATTGCTGGGATCCGATGCCTGGTTAGGCTCGTCTTTGCGCGTGCCGTGGGAAATAAAGTTAACCACGTCGAGTCGGCTGACTTCGTGTTTGCGCAGCAGGTAGGCAGCCTGTGACTCCTGCTCGCTGAAGATGGCGACTAAGACGTTTGCGCCAGTCACTTCGCTTCGTCCGGAAGACTGGACGTGGAAAACCGCGCGCTGCAGCACACGCTGGAAGCTGAGCGTCGGCTGCGTGTCGCGCTCTTCTTCACTGGCTGGCAGCACCGGTGTGGTTTGTTCGATGAAGGCTTCGAGTTCCTGACGTAGCGCCACCAGATCCACGGAGCAGGCTTCCAGCGCTTCGCGGGCAGATGGGTTGCTAAGCAGTGCGAGCAGTAAATGCTCGACGGTCATAAACTCATGTCGGTGCTCACGCGCTCTGGCGAAAGCCATGTTTAAACTGAGTTCCAGTTCTTGATTGAGCATAGGCACCTCCCCCAATTTTATGCCTTATCAGGCCTTTTCCAGCGTACACAGCAACGGATGCTCGTTCTCCCTCGCATAGTCGTTCACCATCGCCACTTTGGTTTCCGCCACCTCGGCGGTAAAGATGCCGCAGATAGCTTTGCCACGATAATGAACGGTAAGCATCAGTTGCGTTGCACGTTCTACATCATAAGAAAAGAACTTTTGTAGCACGTCAATAACAAATTCCATCGGCGTGTAATCATCGTTCATTAACATAACTTTATACATAGATGGCGGTTTTAGCGCGTCACGCACTTTGTCTTCCGCCAGCTGGTCAAAATCCAGCCAGTCGTTGGTCTTACCCATTTTGCATAACCACTTTGAATCTACCTCAGATGTTAGATAACAATCATCTATTACTGTCATCCGCGATGTCTGTCACAAACTGTTGCAATAGCGTTAACTGCTTCAAACTTTGGTTGATTATTGTCCCATCTCCAGCGCCAAACGCTTGACGGTTTCTTTCGATTCTCTAAATTGTACAAGCGTGAGATGGCGAGGTTTTGAACAGCCCCCACTCCACCACCGGTTCATTCCATCTTAACTTATAAGATTTACGAAGGATGTCGAAGCATGGAAATGGGTACTGTTAAGTGGTTCAACAACGCCAAAGGGTTTGGCTTCATCTGCCCCGAAGGCGGCGGCGAGGATATCTTCGCTCACTATTCCACCATTCAGATGGATGGTTACAGAACGCTCAAAGCCGGGCAATCCGTCCGGTTCGATGTACATCAGGGACCTAAAGGCAATCACGCAAGCCTTATCGTACCGATTGAAGCAGAAACGGTTGCATAGCTCTCTGTTTTATTGTGTACATCCCGCCGTCAAAATGCCAGCCCGATCGGCTGGCATTTTTATTTTCGGGTTATTCCCGAGCCAGCGCATCCACCGGATCCAGCCGCGCCGCGTTGCGGGCCGGCAGCCAGCCAAACAAGATGCCGGTAAAGGTCGAGCATAAAAATGCGGTAAGAATGGCCACCGGTGAAAACCCAATCTCCCAGCCGGGTAAGAAAATCTGCAGAGCAAAGGCGATCATCATCGACAGCGCAATCCCCATGGCGCCGCCCACCAGACACACCAGCACCGCTTCAATCAAAAATTGCTGCAGCACGTCGCTGGCTCTGGCCCCGACCGCCATGCGAATACCAATTTCCCGGGTACGTTCCGTTACCGAGACCAGCATGATATTCATTACCCCGATACCGCCAACGACCAGCGAAATCACCGCCACCAGCGTGAGGAACAGCTGAAGAGTACGTGTGGTCTTTTCCGCCGTTTTCAAGAGGCCGTCCATATTCCAGGTGAAGAAATCCTTCTTCCCGTGACGCAGGGTTAACAGCCGCTCAAGCTGCTGTTCGGCCAGCGCGCTGTCATAACCCTCCTTGACGCGCACGGTGATAGAGTTCAGCCATGACTGCCCCATAATCCGCCCGGAAATGGTGCTGTACGGTAGCCAGACGCGCAGGATCTTGCTGCTGCCAAACATGGACTGCTTCTCTTCCGCCACGCCAATCACGGTGGCTGGCATGTTCCCTACGAGGATCACTTCGCCCACGACGTTGGTTTTATTGGGGAAGAGCTGTCTGCGCGAGTTCGCGTCCAGTACCACCACCTGCGCCCTGCCCGCCAGCTGTTCGGCGTTGAAAGTCGCCCCTTCGCTGAAGGTCATGCCGTAGACGTTGAAATAATCTCCGCTGACGCCGTTCGCGCTGGCGGCAACGTCCACGTTACCCACGCGCAGGCGAAGGTTTTGCGACACGGCAGGCGTCGCCGAATTGACCCACGGCTGTTTCTGAATGGCCGCCAGGTCGTCGTATTTCAACGCCTGCTGATACTGCGGTTCGTCGTCACCAAAGTCTTTCCCGGGATAAACGTCAATGGTGTTGGTCCCGATAGCGCGGATATCCGCCAGCACCAGCTGTTTGGCGGCATCGCCCACCACCACAATCGACACCACCGATGCAATACCGATGATGATCCCGAGCATGGTCAGCAGGGTGCGCATTTTATTGGCCGCCATCGCCAGCCAGGCCATGGTCAGCGCCTCACGAAAACCGCTGGAAAACTGTCCCCAGCCGGTTGCAGCAGGCAAGGCTTCTTTCGGTGCTGCCGCCCTGACGTGCCGCGGCGGCGGGTTGCTCACCAGCTCGCCGTCGTGGATCTCGATAATGCGTTCAGCCTGCGCCGCCACCTGCGGATCGTGAGTCACGATAATGACCGTGTGCCCTTGATCGCGAAGCTGATGGAGGATCGCCATCACCTCTTCGCCGGAATGGCTGTCGAGCGCACCGGTGGGCTCATCGGCGAGGATCACCTGCCCGCCGTTCATCAGCGCACGGGCAATACTCACGCGCTGCTGCTGACCGCCAGAAAGCTGCGAGGGCTGATAATCTACCCGCTCCGCCAGGCCAAGACGCGTTAACAGCGCCTGCGCCCGCGCGAGGCGTTTCTTGCGCTCCACGCCCGCGTACACCGCCGGCACTTCCACGTTCTGCGCCGCACTCAGGTGAGAGAGCAAATGGTAACGCTGAAAGATAAAACCGAAGTGCTCCCGGCGCAGCTTCGCCAGCGCGTCGCCGTCCAGAGTGGAAACGTCCGTTCCGGCCACGCGATAGGTGCCGCTGGTCGGTTTATCCAGACAGCCAAGAATGTTCATCAGCGTCGATTTACCGGAGCCGGACGCACCGACAATCGCCACCATCTCGCCCGCTTCCACGCGCAGGGAGATGCCCTTCAGCACCTCCACCGGACCATCGCCCGACGGATAGCTGCGACGAATGTCAGTCAGTTCAAGCAACGCCGTCATTTCGCCGCTCCGGGCAGGGTTTCGCTGGTGACTACCTCGTCACCCTCTTCCAGCCCTTTCACCACCACCACGTCGGTATCGTTGCGTGCGCCAATCACCACTTCACGCTCGCGCGTTTCGCCGTTGCGTAGCACCTTCACCTTATAGCGGTTATCCCCGGCGGATTCCCCCAGCGCAGAGAGCGGGACGGTCAGCACGTTTTTAACGCCCGTAAGCTGAATATGGACCTGCGCGGTCATATCCAGACGCAGCACGCCCTGCGGGTTAGGGACTTCAAAACGGGCATAGTAGAAGATCGCATCGTTCACTTTTTCCGGCGTGGGCAGAATGTCCTTCAGCACGCCTTCATAGCGCGTCTGCGGATCGCCCAGCACGGTAAACCAGGCGTTCTGCCCCGGCTTCAGATGGATTACATCCGCCTCGGAAACCTGCGCTTTCACCAGCATTGTGCTCATGTCCGCCAGCGTCAGAATGTTCGGCGCCTGTTGGGCGGCAATCACCGTCTGACCCTGTAGCGTGGTGATCTGGGTCACTTCCCCGGCCATGGGCGCCACGATCTTCGTATAGTCGAGGTTGGTTTTCGCCGTATCCAGCGAAGCCTGATTGCGCTTGATTTGCGCGTCAATGGTGCCAATCTGCGCCTGTTTCACCGCCAGTTCGGTGGCGGCCGTGTCGAGATCCTGTTTCGAGATCGCCTGCGTTTTGGCCAGCGCCTGCTGGCGCGTCAGGGTCACCTGGGCGAGGTTTCGCTCCGCCAGCGCCTGCGCACGCTGCGCGCGCAGCTCCATCAGCGTAGCTTCCACTTCCCGGATCTGGTTCTCGGCCTGCTCAGGATCGATAACGCCGAGCAACTGACCCTTTTTCACCTTATCGCCAATCTCAACGGACAGCGTTTTTAACTGTCCGCTCACCTGCGCCCCCACGTCCACCTTGCGCAGGGCATCGAGTTTGCCTGTGGCGAGCACGTTTTGCTGCAGTTCGCCCGGACGGACGATCAGTGTTTGATACTGCGGAACAGGCGCGTTGAGCACTTGCCACAACCAGTACCCACCCGCTACCACCACTATCGCCAGCAGCAGAAACCACTTTCTGCGTTTTCCCTTAAGGTTCATAAATATTCCAAATAATTGTTCTGGCTTTCATCAACGTTGATTCTATCTAAACCACTCCTCAACGAAACCCCTGATTTCGGGAAATGCCTGGATTTGTTGACACGACGTTGACAAAGGGCCTGCTGAAATATCGTTATTCCATAAGAAGCAGGATCTCACATGTCTTCCATCGTCGATACACCGTATTCCACTCCGTCACAGCCAAAATCCGGCTGGCAGCTGTTTAAAAACCTGGTCACCGGTGCCATTACGCCGGGTCTGGCATGGCAAAACCCTGCTTATCGACGTAAGTTTGCGCTTCGCACCCTGGCGACGCCCCTCAGCACCGCGCGCCTGCTCTCAAGCCTGGCAAAGCAGCCTCGTCTGATGCAAATACTGCAGGTTCAGCCCGGTCTGCCGTGCCGCCTGCACCGCCCGTGGCTGACCGTGAATATGGATCGCCCGCATGCGCTGGAAGCCCTGAACTGGCACTACCAGACCATGAGCAACCACCTGCCGGCCGCGCTGCTCAAAGGCTATCTTTCTAAACAGGGCGTGACGCTCCTGACTTTAACCGGTAAGGATGAACAGCAATTTACCGTTCGGTTATGCGCCGATGCGTTCCTGGATAAAGAAGGAGAAGCGACCCTCGTCTTCTGTGATCATCAGGATACCGTGCTGGCGGAAATAACGTTTACGCTGTGCCCGTTTGAAGGCAAAAGCACGCTCTTTATCGGCGGCCTGCAGGGGGCGAAAGCCCACGTTCCGCATGAGCTGATCCAGAAAGCAACCAAGGCGTGCCATGGCCTGTTCCCGAAACGTCTGCTGGTTGAAACCGCGATGACGCTTGGCGGAGCTTTCCCGGTGGAACAGATTGTCGCGGTGAGTAATGCCACCCACATCTATCGCAGCTGGCGTTACCGGAAGAAAAAAGAGGGGAAACTGCTGGCGGATTACGACAGCTTCTGGATCTCCCTCGGCGGACACAAACAGGATAACGGTAACTTCGTGCTACCGCTTGCCATGCCGCGTAAGTCCATGGAAGAGATTGCCAGTAAAAAACGGGCTGAATACCGCCGCCGCTATGAGCTGCTGGATAGCCTGACGGAGCAGGTCACCCAGGCAACCCGGCGTTAATCGGCTTTCCCGCGTGCCAGCCACAGGACGCGGGAGAACATTTTACGCAGCAGCGTAGGCACCGATTCGATCCCTCTCCGCCCTGCTTCTGTTGCCACTTCAATGGCTAAATCCGGTTTTGAAGAGCGGTGGATCGCTTTGGCGATCACGCGCCGCATGTTCATCGGCACATCAACCGGCACCATCGCTATCCTGTGGAACACGTCATCGAACCCCTGGCGGTACATAAAGTGCTCCATGTCCATGGCGGGCAGCATGGTTAAATGATCCCGCTCTTCTTCTCGCTCATCGTTCAACAGGCTGCGCACGGTGGATGCGTATTTTTTACCTGCCTCATCGCCGTCGACCAGCACGTGCCATTCTATGCCCATCCGCCGGGCGAATTTGATCAGCGGCTTTAACCCTGACTGCGCAAACTCGATGACCTTAATCCCCTCCGCATCAAAATGGTGGCCGCACTGGCGCGCCAGCTCGTTGATGACCCAGGTCTCGGTTTCCCCCTCCACCAGGAGCCAGCAGCGGGCAAACAGCGACGAGGCACGATTAAAGCGGATATGAAACGCGATACGGCGACCATCCTCGGCATTCATCCCTCCCGGCCCCAGCCGGTAAGCAGAAACGCGCGATGATTCACGCACCAGGCGGCAAACATACTCGACCGGCGTCAGAGACAACAGTTCGCCGGAATTGGTGGTGGTAATGCGCTGAAGCGGCAGCAGATTCAGCAGGTGCCAGGCAACGGAGAGCATGATCGGGTGCAGACGTGTTTCCGGGTCTTCCACCAGCAGCAGCGGACGCGCATCGCGATCCAGACGAACGGTTCCTTTGGCCTGCAGAAGCGTGGAAAACAGCCCCAGTAAAATCACCCGATGGGTGCGCCCACCGGGCCGGTCGATCATCCGGTTAATGATGTCGAGATAACGCCAGCTTCGCTGCTCATCGTGGGAACGGCGGCGCATCAGACGATGGCGCGATTGTGACGTCCCCTGCTCGGAAAAATAGTGCTCCAGCAGTTGCACCATGGCAGAGAGCCCCTGGCGGATTTGCCCATCGGTGAGATTTTGCGGACGCGAAACCAGCTCGCGTGCCAGGAAATCAAGCTCGCGGGCGGTGACTTCTACTTCCGGCATATGCGGCACGGTACCGTTACGGATACGCCGCATAAAACGCGCATCGCGCAAGCGTAGCACCGGCATCAAACGAATCAGATGCCGGGCCAGCTCGTCGATATTGTCCAGCGGGATGGGGTTGCCTTTCTGGTCGAGAAATTCACGCAGGGTCAGCACCCCTTCATTCTCGGACATCTCGCCTTCCAGACGATAAAAAATACGGTGGAAGCCATCATCGCTCTGAACCCAGCACGGTGACATCGGGCGGAAGCGACGCACCCGGTGACGCCCCGGCTCGGATTCGCGGAAAGTCAGAATGATATGGAGATGCTTCTCACGGCCGTTGACATCGCCGGGTGGAAACCAGAAATCATCATGAACGAAGTGATACAAATCGCCTTCGGGCGAAAGCAGCAGCGTCAGCGCATCCAGCAGGCTGGACTTACCCCAGGCGTTCTCGCCGATGAGGACGTTATTCTGCTCCAGCTGGAGTGACAGACGGTTTATACCGCGAAACCCGACAATTTCCACACGTTCGAGAAGCATACATCCCCCGAGAAATGATCACTTTTTCCTTTAAGTTATCAGCAGTATAGCGGGAGGATGCCGCGCAGAACACTGTCAGGCCTCCTGATTATTTTGTCTCAGCACGAAAAATTCAGAATTTACGTGCAAGGTTTCATTTGAAATAGTCTCAATAGCACCACAAACTATTGCCCGCAAATTGGACTATGATCTATTCACCTCCAGTTTGAACAAGGATTGACATCACATTGCCTTAAATCAAATTATCCGAATTTATTTAAGTGGCGAAGGGGTGTTGTTGGTTTCTAAAATAATGGCTCTTTGAGTCGTCATCCCTTTATGGCGATATATCCCGCGCGCGGGAAAGCGTGCGGTAGTTAATTGAGGTGGTTATGTTCAGAAAATTAGCAGCAGAATGCTTTGGTACATTCTGGCTGGTGTTTGGTGGCTGCGGTAGTGCCGTTCTGGCAGCAGCATTTCCGGAACTCGGCATTGGTTTTGTCGGCGTCGCGCTGGCATTTGGTTTAACGGTATTAACCATGGCCTTCGCCGTGGGACATATTTCCGGTGGTCATTTTAACCCGGCCGTGACATTAGGCTTATGGGCTGGTGGTCGCTTCCCGGCTAAAGAGGTCATTGGCTATATTGTCGCTCAGGTTGTGGGCGGTATTATTGCTGCCGCGGTGCTGTACGTGATTGCCAGCGGTAAAGCCGGCTTTGACGCCGCAGCCAGCGGTTTTGCTTCCAACGGCTTCGGTGAGCACTCGCCTGGCGGCTACTCTATGCTCTCTGCCATTGTGATTGAAATTGTACTGACCGCCGGCTTCCTGCTGGTGATCCACGGCGCGACCGACAAATACGCCCCTGCGGGCTTCGCGCCTATCGCCATTGGTCTGGCACTGACGCTTATTCACCTGATCTCCATTCCGGTGACCAACACCTCGGTGAACCCGGCGCGCAGCACCGCCGTCGCCATCTTCCAGGGCGGTTGGGCACTTGAGCAGCTGTGGCTGTTCTGGGTAATGCCGATCGTCGGCGGTATTCTGGGCGGCGTGCTGTATCGCACCCTGCTGGAAAAACGCGATTAATCTTTCCCTCCCTCTCCCTGTGGGAGAGGGCCAGGGTGAGGGCAACAGGCCGGGTAAGGCGCAGCCGCCACCCGGCTTTCTTTTGCCGCTTTACTGAACAGCCTTTATTGGGTAGTGTCTCTGGCGCTCAACAGCTACTCACAAGGACCGGTTGTTCATGTTCTCAGGACTCCTCATTATTTTGCTGCCCCTGATTGTGGGCTATCTTATCCCGCTGCATCAGGCATCGGCATTACGGCTTATCAACCGTTTTCTCAGCTGGATTGTTTACGTCATTCTGTTCTTTATGGGGATTAGCCTGGCCTTTCTGGATAACCTGGCGACCAATCTGCTTTCCATCCTGCATTATTCTGCGGTCACTGTTGTGGTTATTTTGCTCTGCAATATCGCCGCCTTATTCTGGCTTGAACGCACTATTCCGTGGAAAAACCATCACCATCAGGAAAAACTGCCTTCCCGAATTGCGATGGCGCTGGAATCATTAAAACTGTGCGGCGTCGTGGTGCTCGGTTTTGTCCTTGGACTCACCGGATGGCCTTTTTTGCAGCACGCCACCGAAGCCAGCGAATATACCCTGATCTTCCTGCTGTTCCTTATTGGTATCCAGCTACGCAATAATGGCATGACCCTGAAACAGATTGTCCTGAATCGTCGGGGAATGATTGTTGCCGTTATTGTGGTCGCCAGTTCAATGGTGGCAGGCGTCATTAACGCCTTGATTCTCGACCTGCCGCTCAAAACCGGCCTGGCCATGGCCTCCGGATTTGGCTGGTATTCCCTCTCCGGTATTCTGCTAACCGAGTCGTTTGGCCCTGTTATTGGCAGCGCCGCCTTCTTTAACGACCTGGCGCGGGAGTTAATCGCCATCATGCTGATCCCGGGTCTGGTTCGCCGCAGCCGCTCTACCGCGCTGGGTCTGAGCGGGGCGACGTCAATGGACTTTACCCTGCCGGTATTACAACGCTCTGGCGGGCTGGAAATGGTGCCCGCCGCCATCGTACACGGCTTTATTCTGAGCCTGCTGGTGCCTGTTCTGATGGCCTTTTTCTCCGCCTGATACCTCTCTGGCGGTAGGGTTCCTGCCGCCAAAATTGCGATAAATCAATCTCCCTCTACTTTGTCAAAAAAAGCCCTTTTCACCGCCCGGACACAGGCATAACCTTAAACATGTAGTTCAAATATAACTTTAACAGGTGTGATTATGTTTTGTGTGCAATGTGAACAAACTATCCGTACCCCGGCAGGCAATGGCTGTTCTTACGCGCAGGGTATGTGCGGTAAAACCGCAGAAACATCAGACCTGCAGGATCTACTGATTGCTGCCCTGCAGGGGCTTTCCGCCTGGGCATTCAAAGCCCGCGAGTACGGTATTGTCGACCACTACGTAGACAGCTTTGCGCCGCGCGCCTTTTTCTCCACGCTGACTAACGTTAACTTTGATTCGCCGCGCATTGTCGGGTACGCCCGTGAAGCGATTGCCCTGCGCGAAGCGCTGAAAGCGCAGTGCCTGAATGCCGATGCCAGCGCCCGCGTGGACAACCCGATGTCAGAACTGCAGCTGGTGAGTGACGACCTGGGCGAATTACAGCGTCAGGCCGCAGAATTTACCCCGAACAAAGACAAAGCGGCGATTGGCGAGAACATTCTCGGCCTGCGCCTGCTGTGCCTGTACGGCCTGAAAGGTGCCGCAGCCTATATGGAGCACGCGCACGTGCTTGGCCAGTACGATAACGACATCTACGCGCAGTACCACAAAATCATGGCGTGGCTGGGCTCCTGGCCTGCCGATATGAATGCGCTGCTTGAGTGCTCTATGGAAATCGGCCAGATGAACTTCAAAGTGATGAGCATTCTGGATGCCGGTGAAACCAGCACCTACGGTCATCCAACGCCAACGCAGGTCAATGTGAAAGCGACCGAAGGCAAATGTATTCTCATCTCCGGCCACGACCTGAAAGATCTCTACAACCTGCTGAAGCAGACCGAAGGCACCGGCGTTAACGTCTATACCCACGGCGAAATGCTGCCCGCACACGGCTACCCGGAACTGCGTAAATTCAAACATCTGATCGGGAACTACGGCAGCGGCTGGCAGAATCAGCAGGTTGAGTTCGCCCGCTTCCCGGGCCCAATTGTGATGACCTCTAACTGCATCATCGACCCGACCGTCGGCGCGTATGATGACCGCATCTGGACCCGCAGCATCGTCGGCTGGCCTGGCGTGAGCCACCTTGAAGGTGACGATTTCGGTCCGGTGATCGCCCAGGCGCAGCAGATGGCGGGCTTCCCGTACAGCGAAATTCCGCACCTGATCACTGTCGGTTTTGGTCGCGAAACGCTGCTCGGCGCCGCAGACTCGCTGATTGACCTCGTCAGCCGTGAAAAACTGCGCCACATCTTCCTGATTGGCGGCTGTGACGGCGCGCGCGGTGAGCGTAACTACTTCACCGATTTCGCCACCCGCGTGCCGGAAGATTGCCTGATCCTGACGCTGGCCTGCGGTAAATACCGTTTCAACAAGCTGGACTTCGGTAACATTGAAGGGCTGCCGCGTCTGGTGGATGCTGGTCAGTGTAACGATGCCTATTCAGCCATCATTCTGGCGGTCACGCTGGCGGAGAAACTGGGCTGCGGCGTGAACGATCTGCCGCTGTCGCTGGTGCTCTCCTGGTTCGAGCAGAAAGCGATTGTGATCCTGCTGACCCTGCTCTCTCTGGGCGTAACCAATATCGTCACCGGCCCAACCGCGCCAGGCTTCCTGACGCCGGACCTGCTGGCCGTGCTGAACGAGAAATTCGGTCTGCGTTCTGTGACCACCGTAGAAGAAGATATGCAGCAACTGCTGAGCGCGTAAGGAGTATTTCATGACCATGCCAACCTCACAATGTCCGTGGCGGATGCAGGTTCATCACATCCATCAGGAGACGCCGGATGTGTGGACGCTGTCGCTGCTGTGCCATGACTACTACCCGTACCGTGCCGGTCAGTATGCGCTGGTCAGCGTCCGCAACTCCGCGGACACATTGCGCGCCTATACGATCTCCTCGACGCCGGGCGTGAGCGAATACATTACGCTCACTGTCCGCCGCATCGATGACGGTGCAGGCTCGCAGTGGCTCACGCGTGACGTCAAGCGCGGGGATTACATCTGGCTGTCTGACGCTCAGGGGGAATTTACCTGTGACGACAAAAGCGAAGATAAATTCCTGCTGCTGGCCGCGGGCTGTGGCGTCACGCCGATCATGTCAATGCGTCGCTGGCTGGCCAAAAACCGCCCGCAGGCCGACGTGCAGGTGATCTACAGCGTGCGTTCGCCGGACGATGTGATCTTTGCCGATGAGTGGCGCAACTACCCGGTGACGCTGGTGGCAGAGCACAACGCGACGCACGGTTTTGTCGAGGGACGTCTGAGCCGCGAGCTGCTGCAAAGCGTGCCCGATATAACGAACCGTACGGTGATGACCTGCGGCCCGGCACCGTATATGGAGATTGTGGAACAGGAAGTGAAAGCCCTGGGCGTAACCCGCTTCTTCAAAGAGCAGTTCTTCACGCCGGTGGCGGAAGCGGCAACCAGCGGGATTCAGTTCACCAAACTGCAACCGGCGCAAACCTTCTTTGGCCGCGTGGGCACCACGCTGCTGGAGGCGCTGGAAAGCAATAAGGTGCCGGTGGTAGCTGCCTGTCGCGCGGGCGTATGCGGATGCTGTAAAACGAAGGTAGTCTCCGGGGAGTACAGCGTGACCAGCACCATGACGCTGACCGATGCAGAAATTGCTGAAGGTTATGTGCTGGCGTGCTCATGTCATCCGCAGGGCGATCTTGTGCTCGCGTAATCGTTAACGTGTCATTGTAGGCCCGGTAAGCGCCAGCGCCACCGGGCTTTTTTTGCCCTATCGCCACGCAGGACCTTTCCCTACCGCGTACCGCCCTGCCCCTAAAAACGCCACCGCCAGCGAGCCGATAAAGAAATACACCAGGCTCTCAATGGCCCACGCACCAACGGCATCGAGTGCAAAGGTTTTGCCCGTGCCCACCATCAGCCATGCCACAATCATGGTAAACGCCAGTACCAGCGCCGCCGGACGCGTGAAGAGACCGACAATGATCAGGATCGGTGCCACCACTTCGCCAATCAATACGCCGTACGCAATAAACCCCGGCAGCCCTTTTTCCACCAGCAGGCCGCTGATGAAGCCCACACCGCCAAATAACTTGTGTAATCCGTGAAACAGCATCAGCCCACCGACGGCAAGTCGTAACAAGAGTTTGCCGAGATCGTCACACGTTAGCTTTTCGTTTACAGCAATTAACAATGATTTAACCATCTGAAATGATTCCCGTTTTCACCCAATCTGTCGCCAGATTATGCCGAATCATTGCCGGTGAAAACCACCCTGAAATGAGGGGTATTGTGCAGGCAATACAGTGACTTTCTTCTAAGCTTGTAAGCGATATCACAAAAAGGAGACGGACAACCATGAAACAAACCGTGGCTGCATACATAGCGAAGACCCTTGAACAGGCAGGTGTAAAACGTATCTGGGGCGTAACCGGCGATTCACTGAACGGGCTGAGCGACAGCCTCAACAAGATGAAAACCATTGAATGGATGCCGACCCGTCATGAGGAGGTCGCCGCCTTTGCCGCCGGGGCCGAAGCACAGCTCACCGGGGAGCTGGCCGTCTGCGCCGGGTCGTGTGGCCCAGGGAACCTGCACCTGATTAACGGGCTGTTCGACTGTCACCGCAATCACGTGCCGGTACTGGCAATTGCCGCCCATATTCCCTCATCTGAAATCGGCAGTGGCTATTTTCAGGAGACGCATCCGCAGGAGCTGTTCCGTGAATGCAGCCACTATTGCGAGCTGGTGTCCTCGCCGGAGCAGATCCCGCAGGTTCTGGCGATAGCCATGCGCAAGGCGGTGCTGAACCGGGGTGTTTCTGTGGTCGTGATCCCGGGGGATGTGGCGCTCAAGGCTGCGCCCGAAGGGGCCAGCACCCACTGGTATCACGCCCCTCAGCCGGTCATTACCCCTGCCGAAGAGGAGCTGAAAAAGCTGGCGCAACTGCTGCGTTACGCCAGCAATATCGCCCTGATGTGCGGCAGCGGCTGTGCTGGCGCGCACAAGGAACTCCTTGAATTTGCAGGTAAGCTAAAAGCCCCAATTGTTCATGCCCTGCGCGGCAAAGAGCACGTTGAGTACGATAACCCTTACGACGTGGGCATGACCGGGCTGATCGGTTTTTCGTCCGGCTTCCATACCATGATGAATGCCGACACGCTGATCCTGCTCGGTACCCAGTTCCCCTATCGCGCGTTCTACCCGACGGATGCCAAAATCATTCAGATCGATATTAACCCGGCCAGCATCGGTGCACACAGCAAGGTCGATATGGCGCTGGTGGGCGACATTAAATCCACCCTTGCCGCCCTGCTGCCGCTGCTGGAAGAGAAAACGGATCGTAAATTCCTCGACAAAGCCCTGAGCGATTACCGCGATGCGCGTAAGGGGCTGGACGAACTCGCCAAACCGAGCGACAAAGCGATCCACCCGCAGTATCTCGCGCAGCAGATCAGCCACTTCGCGGACGACGATGCCATCTTTACCTGCGACGTCGGCACGCCAACCGTCTGGGCGGCACGCTACCTGAAGATGAACGGCAAACGCCGCCTGCTCGGCTCGTTCAACCACGGCTCAATGGCCAACGCCATGCCACAGGCGCTGGGTGCCAAAGCCACCGCCCCGGAGCGTCAGGTGGTGGCGATGTGCGGTGACGGCGGATTCAGCATGCTGATGGGCGATTTCCTGTCGGTGGTGCAGATGAAGTTGCCGCTGAAAATCGTGGTCTTCAATAACAGCGTGCTGGGCTTTGTGGCGATGGAGATGAAGGCCGGGGGCTATCTGACGGACGGCACCGAGCTGCACGACACCAACTTTGCCCGCATTGCCGAAGCCTGCGGCATAACCGGTATCCGCGTGGAGAAAGCCTCCGAGGTGGATGAAGCCCTGCAACGGGCGTTTTCCATCGACGGCCCGGTGCTGGTGGATGTGGTGGTCGCCAAAGAGGAGCTGGCCATCCCGCCGCAGATCAAGCTGGAGCAGGCCAAAGGCTTCAGCCTCTACATGCTGCGGGCGATCATCAGCGGCCGCGGCGATGAAGTGATCGAACTGGCAAAAACTAACTGGCTCAGGTAAAACATTTCGCATGACCTCTTAAAATAAAGGGATGTGAAATGATTGATTTACGCAGTGATACCGTTACCCGTCCGAGTCGCGCCATGCTCGAAGAGATGATGGCCGCCCCGGTCGGGGACGACGTCTACGGTGACGATCCAACGGTCAACGAACTGCAGCGCTATGCCGCAGAACTCAGCGGTAAAGAGGCCGCCCTGTTCCTGCCCACCGGAACGCAGGCCAACCTGGTGGCGCTGCTCAGCCACTGCGAACGCGGTGAAGAGTACATCGTCGGCCAGGGAGCGCATAACTACCTGTACGAAGCGGGCGGCGCGGCGGTGCTCGGCAGCATTCAGCCGCAGCCGATCGACGCCGCACCGGACGGCACTCTCCCGCTCGACAAGGTCGCCGCAAAAATCAAAGCCGACGACATCCACTTCGCCCGCACCAAATTACTCAGCCTTGAAAACACCCACAACGGCAAAGTCCTGCCGCGCGAGTACCTCAAAGCGGCGTGGGAATTTACCCGCGAGCGCAGGCTCGGCCTGCACGTGGACGGCGCACGAATCTTTAACGCCGTGGTGGCCTACGGCTGCGAGCTGAACGAGATTACGCAGTATTGTGACTCGTTCACCATCTGCCTCTCAAAAGGGCTGGGCACCCCCGTGGGTTCTCTGCTGGTGGGCGATGCGGACTACATCAAACGCGCCAACCGCTGGCGCAAGATGACCGGCGGCGGCATGCGCCAGGCCGGTATTCTTGCCGCAGCGGGTCTGTATGCCCTTAAAAACAACGTGGCACGCCTGCAGGACGATCACGACAACGCCGCGTGGATGGCCGGGCAACTGCGTGAAATTGGCGCCGACGTGATGCGACACGACACCAACATGCTGTTTGTTCGCGTGGGTGATGAGCACGCCGCTGCGCTTGGGGAGTTCATGAAAGCGCGTGGCGTACTGATCAACGCGTCACCTGTTGTGCGTCTGGTGATGCATCTCGACGTCAGCCGCGAGCAGCTATTGGACGTCGTAAAACACTGGCAGGCGTTTTTACAGCGTTAAGGAGCAGAACGTGCCGCAACGTATTCTGGTGCTTGGTGCCAGCGGGTATATCGGTCAGCATCTGACCACGGCGTTAAGCCAGCAAGGGCATCAGGTGCTGGCGGCGGCACGCAACACGGAACGCCTGCAAAAACTGAACCTGCCAGGCGTCACCTGCCACAACGTCGACCTTAACTGGCCAGAGTCGCTGCCCGTGCTGCTGGAAGGGGTCGACACGCTGTATTACCTGGTGCACAGCATGGGCGAAGGCGGCGATTTTATCGCCCACGAACGTCAGGTGGCCCTGAACGTCCGCGATGCCCTGCGGCAAACGCCGGTTAAGCAGGTGATTTTTTTAAGCTCGCTCCAGGCGCCCGAAAATGAGCAGTCGGACCACCTGCGCGCCCGTCAGCTTACCGCGGACACCTTGCGCAGCACGGATATCCCCATCACCGAACTGCGGGCGGGGATCATCGTCGGCGCGGGCTCTGCCGCCTTCGAAGTGATGCGCGATATGGTCTACAACCTGCCGGTGCTCACCCCACCGCGCTGGGTGCGGTCGCGCACCACGCCGATTGCCCTGGAAAACCTGCTGCATTACCTGGTGGCCCTGCTGGACCATCCCGCCGAACAGCACCGCGTGCTTGAGGCCGCGGGGCCGGAGGTGTTGAGCTATCAGGAACAGTTCGAGCATTTTATGCGCGTCAGCGGCCGCCGACGCTGGCTCATCCCCGTTCCCTTTCCGACCCGCTGGATCTCCGTGTGGTTTTTAAACGTTATTACCTCGGTGCCGCCGACGACAGCGAAAGCGCTGATCCAGGGGCTGAAGCACGATCTGCTGGCGGACGATGGCGAACTGCGCGCATTAATTCCACAGACGCTGATCCGTTTTGACGACGCGGTGCGCCATACCCTGAAAGAAGAAGAGAAGCTGGTGAACTCCAGCGACTGGGGCTACGACGCGCAGGCGTTTGCCCGCTGGCGGCCGGAGTACGGTTATTATCCGAAACAGGCGGGCTGCACGGTGAAAACCTCGGCCAGCCTGGCATCGCTGTGGGAGGTGGTGAACCAGATCGGCGGCAAAGAGCGTTATTTCTTCGGCAATATTCTCTGGCAGACACGCGGAGCGATGGATCTGCTGGTGGGCCACCGGCTGGCGAAAGGCCGCCCTGCGCAGCCGTATCTTAAAGTGGGTGATACGGTCGACAGCTGGAAAGTCATCATCGTCGAACCGGAAAAACAGCTGGCGCTGCTGTTCGGCATGAAAGCGCCAGGGCTGGGACGGCTCTGCTTCACGCTGAAAGACAAAGGCGATTGCCGTGAACTGGACGTCCGCGCCTGGTGGCACCCACATGGGATGCCCGGTCTGTTCTACTGGTTACTGATGATCCCCGCACATCTGTTTATCTTCCGCGGGATGGCAAAACGGATTGCGCAACTGGCAGAACAAAAAACGAAAAAGAACTAAATAAAACTCGCTTTCTTTCACCTTTCCCATTGCAACCCGCCGTAATTCACGAAAGAATGCGCACGAAATTCTTTTCAACACAGTGGATTGTTATGAAGGTACTGGTTACCGGGGCGACCAGCGGCTTAGGCCGAAATGCGGTCGAATTTCTGCGCAACAAAGGCATTAGCGTCAGGGCTACCGGTCGCAACGAGGCGATGGGTAAGCTGCTGCAAAAAATGGGCGCAGAGTTTGTCCATGCCGACCTGACGGAGCTGGTCTCCTCTCAGGCGAAAGTGATGCTCGCCGGAATCGACACCCTGTGGCACTGCTCCAGTTTTACCTCTCCGTGGGGAACCCAGGAAGCCTTTGATCTCGCCAACGTGCGCGCCACGCGCCGTCTGGGCGAGTGGGCCGTTGCCTGGGGCGTGCGTAACTTTATTCATATCTCCTCTCCGTCGCTCTACTTCGACTATCACCACCACCGGGATATCCAGGAAACGTTCCGTCCGGCCCGTTTTGCCTGTGAGTTTGCCCGCAGCAAGGCGGCCAGCGAAGAGGTGATCGACCTGCTGGCGCAGTCGAACCCGCATACGCGCTTTACGATACTGCGTCCACAAAGCCTGTTCGGGCCGCATGACAAAGTGTTTATTCCGCGCCTGGCGCAAATGATGCACCACTACGGCAGCGTGCTGCTGCCGCGCGGCGGCGATGCGCTGGTGGACATGACTTACTACGAAAATGCCGTGTACGCCATGTGGCTGGCGAGCCAGCCGGACAGCGATAAACTAGTGTCCGGTCGCGCGTATAACATCACCAACGGCGAACCCTGCCGCCTTCGCACCATTGTGCAGCGCCTGATCGACGAGCTGCACATCGACTGCCGCATTCGCTCGGTGCCTTATCCTATGCTGGATATGATTGCCCGTAGCATGGAGCGTTTTGGCAGCAAAACCGCCAAAGAGCCTGCGCTGACGCATTACGGTGTGTCGAAGCTGAATTTTGATTTCACGCTGGATATTTCGCGCGCGGAGAACGAGCTGGGGTATAAGCCGATTGTGACCCTGGATGAAGGGATTGTGCGCACCGCGGCGTGGCTGCGGGACCATGGGAAGTTGCACAGGTAAGCGCCTTGCCCCATGTAGGCCGGGTAAGCGCAGCGCCACCCGGCTAAAAACAGAACTCTGCGGCCTGATGCCCTCACCCCAGCCCTCTCCCACAGGGAGAGGGAGTAAAGATAAAAACGGCAACCTTTCGGTTGCCGTTTGCTGTTTATAATGCCGTCCAGGCCTCAGACCATGCCAGACCTGCGCCTGGTTCATAGTACATTGGTGCATTGTTACACCAGCCGCTGTACGGGAACGGTTTGCACTGGAACAGTTTACCGTGGTTGTTCACGATATCGCCTGCGCTGTACTTGCTGTTCGCGCTCCACGCCGGGTAAGAGCCGGAAGTGCCTTCGTCCTGAGACGGGGTGGCTGCTTTGGCTTTTACGTTCAGCAGGTATGTGGTGGTGCTGCTCAGCTCGCCGTCGCTGACGGTCAGGCTGATTTCATACTGCTGCGCCGTCGCGGCTTCAGGCGCGTTGAAGGTCACTACCGCTTTATCGTCGCCGGTAACGGTCTGGCCGTCCTGGGAACGCCAGGTGTAGGTCAGCTTGTTGCCGTCTTCGTCGGTAGAGCCTTCTGCGCTCAGGGAGACCTGCGCACCGGCTTCAACCGCGCCAATCGGGCCCGCAATTTGCGCAACTGGTGCGTGATTTGCAGGAACCGGAACGGTGTCTTCATCCGGCGTTGGCGTGACGTTTTCGTCAGGGGTGACAGCTGAGCCATCATCGTTCACGATGTTCACGTTAAAGAACTTCTGTACACACTTGGTGTAGTCGCCGTCTTTGAACGCGCTGAATGGCGTCTGGTAACCCACCAGCTGGCAAGCGTAGGTCTTGCCATCTGGGGTATCCGCGCTCCATCCCCAGTCCTGTTCCCAGTAGATCTTCAGGGCGCCTGCGCCACCTTCATCGAACTGCTTCATGTTGGCACAGCCAAGCACTTCGTCAGCCGGTACAGGGACTTTCAGGTAGTTAGCGAACTCTTTGTAGTATTTGATACGGTTCTGAGACTGGGCAATTTCAGTCGGGCCACCGCACTCTACGCCGCCGTTGATGATCTGGGTGGTCACGCCAAAGCCAGGGACAAGACCGTTGGCTTTATCGTGGTCGTTCGGCTGCCAGGTGCCGTCGATAACCTGAAGCATGCTTGGTTTTGGCGGCTGTGGATAGGCGAAGAAGAAGATGGCGCTCGCCAGGTTCAGCCAGGTATCGGCCACCAGCTCAGGTTTGTCGAGCAGCGTGCGGACATCGCCGTACATTGCTTCAGAGAATGGACCGTAGTTGTAGTTGTAGGACAACTGCTTAGCGCCGCGGCCAAAGTAGCTCAGGAAGTCGCCATCTTTGTCTTTACCGCACGGCCAGGTCTGACCCTGCCAGACATCCGGGTTACACTCCCCGTTATAGCCGCCCTTCTGGCCTTCGCTCCAGCCCATCTCACGCACATAGACCAGCGCCTGACGCCATTCCGGCTCCGGACGCCAGCTTTCGTGGCCGCCGGTTTCCTGTGCGAAGTGAGCAAACATGGTTGCCAGCTCTTTACGGCAGATAGCTTCGCTGTCGCGGCCATCGTTGTAGGTATCACACAGCGCCGGGAATTTACCCACGGCTTTCAGGAAGTTACTGTAGCTGTAATCCTTCGCGCGCAGCGGGAACAGGTATTCCCAGTCGCTCTCTTTAAGGATCCCTTCAACGCGTTTCACGTTTACCGGGTTGGCTGCACGGCCTGGCTCAATCTGCTCGACCTGAGCGTTGTCCAGCGTACGGATGGTATCCTTCACGGATTTCATCAGTGGGAAATCGGTGAGCTCTTTTTCCTTTTTAGCCAGATCGCTGGCTTTCATGGTGTAAGGCACACTGCTTTCCGCCTTCAGCATGGTGGCCTGAGCAATCACCGGCGCTACGCAGGCACCGGCAATAAGCACGCTCAGTAATGTCCTTTTATTCATCTCGGTTATTCCTGTTAATTTCGATAAAGTTAAATAAATCTAAATTCATTTATTAATCCGTTAATAAATAAACTTCAGACAGCTGCTTTTCATTTTCTGAAGAATACGGGTGGGTACTCTTCAAAAAACAAAAAACTCACCAGTTGGTTTTGTCGCGGGCGGCTAATTTTAACTGCTGATACTTTTTCCAGACCTTATGGGCATAGACCATGCGCTTAGGGTAATTTTCTTTTTTAAGCCCGGCGTTATACGCACCTACCGCTTCCCAGTTGTATCCATAAACCTTAATCATGCCTGACAAAATAGAGGCGCCGACCATAATGGAGGTGCAGGGCTCTGTCATCAGACGGTTTTCATTAATGCCTTTGCGTTCAAGTTCAGGAAAGTGCGAGCTGTTGATTTGCATTAATCCGACATCGCGCGTTCCGTCATGATTGATGCCAATGGCGTACGGGTTCATTCCCGATTCCACATTCGCGATGGCATAAAGTAAAAACGGATCAATATGATAATAATGCGCCGCTTTATTCCAGCAATTTGCAAATGCGCTATGACTTAATATCAATAACAAAAACAGAAACCTTTTCATTCTTCACCTGCGTGGCCGTTTTTTTATTCTCCTCAAACACGTCCTGTTAAATTAGTGGAAGGTACTGGCCACACCCGAAGCGGGGTGTGACCAGTGATTGTGGGCCGATATCACACCCACAATTTCAAGCTCAGAAGATTATTTGCAGTCTGCTGACGCGCCTTCTTTCACCCATACATCGCTGTTGCCTGGTTTGTCACCTTTTGTCCACCATTTCGCGCGGTACTCGAAACCTTGATAGGTTGTCTTGTCACCACCGTTGTAGACCATGTCGGAGCGCCAGTTCATTTTCACCTGGCTGACCAGTTCCCATGCATCGGCGTTAAAGCCAGGTTTGTTGCCCTGAGTCCAGTACTTCGCTTTCCATACCAGATTATCGGAGCTGACCATGTCGCCGTTGTTGTAGATTTTGCTGGATTCCCATGCCGCGTATTTGCTGGCATTGGCATCTACCGGGTTATCGCAGCTGCCGGTTGCAGTGCCTTCATCCGATGGCGTGTTACCTTCATCGGATGGCGTGTTGCCTTCGTCAGACGGGGTATTGTCTTCATCAGGCACAACCGGAGTGGCTTTCGGCGTTACGGTAACCTGTACGTTAGACTGTACGCTGGTTTTGCCGTCGCTTACGACAACGCTCAGGGTGTAGGTAGAGTCAGTTGTAACGTCCGGCGCGGTGATCTGTACGCTGGAGGTATCAGTACCGGTCGCGTGCATATCAGATGGTACGCTCCAGGCGTAGGTCAGTGCATCACCGTCTGGATCCGCTGCCTGCACGTTCAGGGCGTAGGTCTGACCGGCTTCCAGAGTGACGTTCTGCATCTGGTTAACCACAGGGGCCTGGTTGGCTTTCGGCGCTTTGTTCAGAACCTGTACGTCAGCGGTGCTGCTCAGACCTTTTGGATCGGTCACGGTCAGACGGAATGCCAGGGTCTGGTTGCTGGTCACAGCGCCAACAGAGAAGGTCGCTTTCGCTTTGGTGCTGTTGGTCAGGGTAACGCTTGGGCCAGAGATCTGGGTCCATTTGTAGGTCAGCGCATCGCCATCAGGATCGGTGGAGGCAGAGCCATCCAGAGTCACGGTCGCAGGACCGGTCACGGTTTGATCCGCCGCAGAAGCAACCGGCGCATGGTTGGTCACTACCGGATCTGGCGTGGAGCTGCCCAGCAGGCTTTCGTTCATCGCGTTCAGGATGTCGCCGTTATCGGAGTCGATAGACCACGCGAACAGGCCGCCCAGGTTTTTCGCCAGAACGTACTTACCTTTTGCGGTTGCAGAACGGGCATCTTCATAAGAGATCAGCTCGCCGGTGGATTTGTTGAAGACGTATGGCGCTTCAGCGTCTGCGTCGTAGCCATATTCCCAGCCTGGCTTGCCTTTGTACTCGTTCACAATCTGACGATAGTCAACAACGCCTGGTTCCCAGGTGCCTTTCACGCCGTCTGTCGCCGTACCGGTGAACGGGTTGTTGCCGGTATAGCCGTGAACGCCAGTCCAGCCACGACCGTACATGCCGGTACCCACCACGATTTTGCCTGGCTGTACGCCCTGCTCCAGCAGCGCGTTAACGCCATTTTCGGTGGTGTAGTTGGTGTCCGGACGCCATGCTGGTGCATGCAGCGCAGCCTGGTGGCCCAGATCGGTCATGCTCCACGCGCCGTAGAAGTCGTAGCTCATCAGGAAGATGTGATCGAGATACTGCTGCGCCGTGGTGTAATCCACGTCTTCGATCTTATCTTTACCGGCACCGATAGCGCTGGTCAGTTCATAGGTGCGCCCGGTTTCAGCTGACAGTTCGTTCAGCATGGTACGCAGATCGCGAATCACGGCAGTATAAGTAGCCTTATCCTGCTGCGGGTTACCCAGTGATTCGTTCACACCGCCGCCGCCCGGGAATTCCCAGTCGATATCCACACCGTCGAAGAATTTCCAGGTTTTCAGGAAGTCTTTAACAGAGGCCACGAAACGTGCACGGATCGCGGAATCGTTCATGTGATAGAACGGATCGGACATGGTCCAGCCGCCAATGGATGGCAGAATTTTCAGGTCAGGATGGGCTTTTTTCAGCGCCATCAGCTGGCCGAAGTTACCTTTGTACGGGTCGTCCCAGTTAGATACGCCGGACTGTGGTTTTTGCAGCGCAGCCCACGGGTCGTGGATCGCCACGGTGTAGTCAGGACGGCCAGCACAGGCCTTCTGCAGGTTGGCGAAGCTGTTGCCGTTTTCAACGGTTTTCAGACCGTCGTTGATGCCGTCGCCGCCACAGATTGGAATGAAGCCGTACAGGATGTGGTTCAGGTTAGCGGCAGGGATTTTATCGACCGGGAAGTTACGGCCATAAACGCCCCACTCGGGGAAGTAGGCGGCAACCACTTTATCGGTATGTTTTGCGAAGGTTTTGTTGTTTTCCTGCAGAGGCGCATTCAGCGGCAGGAGGTGGCTACCGTCAGTATCAGCCACGATGATCAGCTTGCTTGCGCTTTTGGTACAGCCGCTGTTGTTACAGAGTTCAACCTGCTCCTGGTAGCGACCGCCTTTTTTCACTTTAAAGGTGGCAGAACCGGATGCACCGGCAGCACCGGACCAGACAGTCTTGCCATCCAGCAGCACTTTACCGGAGGTCGGCGCGTCGCCGCTCCAGACATTCCACTCGACTTTTACGTCGACACCGTCGTTATGAACCTTAACAAGATTACCGTAGTCCACTACGGCCTGGTCCACTTCAACGATGGCAAATTTATCGTTACCGCTGCTGATTGAAGGCGTACCTGGCGCTGCGGCGAACGCAGAGCCGGAAACGGCTGCGACAAAGAGTGCCAGATAGGTTGGCTTCATAAATTTCATTATTAATTCCTGATAATCTTATTTTTGATAAATGAAAAGGACCATGTATTCCATATAACATGGGCGAGTACTGAATAAGCTATTTAATTAAAACCACAAACCCAATTTAATTTTACTAACCATGTATAGTGCTAATATACCCTCCATAAAAAGACATGAGCGGCAATCCTTACAGCTTATGTTTCTTACAATACTCCGGGAATTAATTGATGTCCTTTTATTCCCTCAGCGAAATAATTTCAAAAAAAACTTGACCACATAAATCAGAATGTGAATTGCAAGGTCTGCAGAATAAAAATAACCAAACCGGCGAGTGACAACAGAGGGCCAAACGGAATAACGCTATTTTCTTTAACCGCTTTATAAAAAACAAAATACAATGCGATACCGCTTAATGCCGCCGCGAGCAATAACGAAGGTAACGCCTGCCAGCCGCACCACGCGCCCAGCGCAGCCAGCAGCTTAAAATCACCGTAGCCCAATCCCTCGCGTCCTGTTGTCAGGCGAAAGGCCCAGTAGAGAAGCCACAGCGACAGGTAGCCCGCCGCCGCGCCAAACAGGGCATCCGACAAAGGTATGGTATGAAAAAGCGCATGATTCAGCAGGCCCGCCCACAGCAGCGGCTGCGTCAGGCAGTCCGGCAGCAGCATGTGTTTTGCGTCTATCGCCGCCAGCGGCAGCAGTCCACACCAGAGCACCCATAGCGACATCAATGCAGCCGCAGACGGGGCATACGCCGCCGTCAGGGCAAAGAACAGGGCGCTGGAAAGTTCAAGCAACAGCAGACGCAGCGGGATCGCAGTCTGGCAGCAGCGGCAGCGCCCACGCAGGCAACACCAGCTCAGAACCGGGATATTTTCCCACCAGGCGAGCGTGTGGGAGCATGCGGGACAGTGGGAGGCCGGAAACAGCAGGTTTCCGGCCCCCTCCTCCTCTTTAATGAGCGGGGGAATGCGTTCGACCACCACCCCCAGAAAGCTGCCGATAATGCCGCCAAGCGTGCCGCTGAGCAGGCAAAGGGCGGGCATCTGGCTCCCCTGAAGCAGCGTCAGCGAGTTCATGCCACTTTCGCCCAGGAGAGCTTAATCTGGGCCTTTACATCGCTAAGGTGATCAACCGGCGTGAGATCCATTTTCTCCAGACGAACCCCGGTGGTTAAATTCACCTCCCGAAGCCAGTTTTTCAGTTCATAGACGTTGACCCGATCAATATTAAACGTCAGGGTTTGCCCGTCCTGCTGGATATTACTCAGCGCAACGTGGATCTCTTTGGCACTCTCTTCCACCACGCTTCTCGGGTTACTGGTTTTTAATACTTTCGCCTGAAGGTGATTTTTATTAATTTCTGCACGCATCCAGTTCAGGGTCTGTTTCTGTTTTTGCAGCGTGCTTTTCTCATTTTTAATAATATTATCCAGCGGGGTCATTACACCGTACCAGATAATGGCGCAACAGAGCGCCGAACCACAGATTTTAATCAGCGTTCGTTCGCGCGGGCTGTAACGCAAATAGCGTGCTTTTAATTGTCCAATTTTCTCTTTCATTTATATTTCCCTGTGATGATAGCGGTATAAGGCGCTTCACTGGAGACCGGCTGCAGCGTAAAGTCGAAGGTATCACTCGCCTTATTGACGAACGCCTGCAACGCCGTGGGATCCATCGAACGGATGTTCAGCGTGAGCTGATTCTGGGTGTCGTCGTATCCCACTTCACTCAGTTCGACCGCCGGGAGCGATTGCTTGATCTGCTCCAGTGCGTCCAGTTGAAGAAAGATCCCTTTCTTCTCTTTCTTGATGTTCTGCCCGAAGTGGTACTTCAGGTTGGTGGTCTGGCGCAGCGTGGGGAAATAGTGCTGGGCCAATTCCACCATCTGCTGCTGGGCCAGGTTTTCCTGGTCAGAGAGCATCCAGGCCATGCCGATGCGAGGGCCAACCAGCAGCCCGAGACTCAGCACCGCCATGGCGGCAAGGGCCGGTTTCGCATAACGGAAACCGGTCTGTGCACCCGTGGCGCAAAAAACGCCGTGCAGCAGGTTTGCTTTGCAGCTTTTCCACTGCGGCTGGATCAGCACCAGCGGATGCTGCCAGGCCCGTTGCTCATCCACCTGCACGTCCGCTGGCGCATCGCCGTAACAGACGAGGTTACCGGCGCACTGCTGGCTCAACAGCAGCGGCAACAGGGCGGCGTCGGTTTCACAGGCGCCAAACGGCGAATAGCGCATCCAGTAGCCGCTGTCGGTGGAGACCAGCGTGCTGCCGCCTTCGGTTACCGGCAGAAGGATCGCATCGGGCAGCACCTGCACCACCGTCAGCCCGGCATCGGCACAGCGTTCCAGCCAGTACTGCAAACGCGCCGCATCAATGGCCACCGCGTCCACTTCCCGCCCTTTCCGGTTGAGCACCGTCCAGTGAAGCGTGTCCACATCGCCAATCAGCGTCTCTTCTGCCAGCCAGGAGAACTCAACGCTGCCTTTTTTGGGCAACGTGAAGCGACGGAAGATCATTTCGCTGGCCGGCAGTAGCAGGCAGACGCGTGCGGCTAACGCGTGACCGGCAAGCGCCGCCAGTGACGCCCCGCCCTGACGCTGTTCCACCTGGTCGCTACCGGACTCGCACCACATTATGTTCCCGTCCTCATGCGTGTCGGGACGAATAAAAAGCACCTGTTTCATAGAATTCGTCTTGTGTTATTCAACCATTCGGTAGCGACGTTGCCAGGTAATCACCTTCCCGGCTTCATTATCAACATGAAGCTGGCTGACGACGCGCAGCGTTAAATCATCGGTATTGCCGGTACTGTTGACCCGGAAATAGTGACTGTTCACCGCAAGAAACGCCTGAACCTGCTTGAGGGCGTCTTTGGTCTGCGGATAATTTGTCTCAAGCTCTTTCTGGAATGCCTCCATCGACTCCCAGCCCTCTTCCGGGCGGGAGGCGATCAGACGGGCGGCCTCGTCCTCGCTCAGCGAGCCGATAAACAGGGCTGCCAGCAGCGGTGCCTGTTCTTCGGTCAGGGTGTTGACATCCACCTTGCTGGCGGTGTCGGGTAAGGCGCACAGCACTTTACTGACCTTGCCGTAGGCCGCCACCGGAAACGCAGGCAGCAGCTTTAGCTCGCCCGGGGTGCGCATCATCTGATTCGCAGGCAGCCGTGCGGGCTCAACGCCGGCCCAGGCATCTGTCTCCAGCCCCTCTTTGGCCGTTGTGGTATCACCGTCGAGATAGTCCATTAGTTGCAGGTAAATCTCTTCTGCGTCACCGGCGGAAATGCCGCTGTCGGTCAGAAGCTGCTCAACGATGCGCGCTTTGACCGGTTTTTCCGGCAGCGCCCCTGCGGTCTGTACCGCGGGGGTCGGATCGGCCGCCAGCAGGTTATTGACGTTAAAGCAGGTCTGGGCATCCTCAATCTGGCTCACCACGGTGTAGTGTTCACCCTCTGTCTCCACCGGCTCTATCCACTCCCCTTTGGGCGACAGCCCCTGGCTGTCACCGCTGGCGTAGGTCTGAAGCAGACCTTCTATGGTTTTTTGCTGACTCTGAATGGCCCAGCGCAGCTGCTGCTGACTCACCTGATAACGGGTTTTCTGCAGATTGCGGCAGAACTGCTGGCTGATTTTGGCCGCCAGCGCCGACATCATGACCAGCAAAATTAGCACCACCAGCAGCGCGACACCGCGCTGTTTTCGAACCGATTTTCCGCTCATTTGTTCTCTCCTGACGGAGCGGGCACCGGCTGCGGTTGTGGCTGCGTTGGCGTGGCCGCATCCCCCGATGGCGCAGGCGTTTGTTCTGTTGGTGCCGCCGGGGCGACCGGCATATCACCCGGCGTGGTAAATACCCAGCGCCAGGTATCGCCATTCTCCATGGTCAGCAGAAGCTCTACGCCGTCCGGCTGATGCGCCGTGTCGGTCCATTTGTTCTGCCAGCCCTCTTTCCAGAAGCGCCACGTCATTTCTTTGACATCGCTGAGGATCGGCACCTCTTCCGGCTTCACATCGGCAGGGCTGTCGATAACCGGCCAGATATCGCGCCACAGTTTTTTGTCCTCAAGCCGCCAGCGCACGCGCTCCAGCTGGACCTGACCGCTCACGCCGTTCAGCGTGGTCAACTCCAGCGCATCGTCGTGCTGGACAAATACGTCAGGCTCGTTGCGTGGCGCGCGTGCCTGAAGCTGAAAGAAATCCCGCTCCAGCAGGTTATAGGCGCGCTGAAGCTGGTTGAGTTGAGTCGCAGCCACGTCGGTGGCGTTCGAGGTGCGCATCGCCCCGTCCAGGATTTGCCAGGCAAGCGTGCTGATAACCGCGAAGATGGTCAGCGCAATCATGATCTCCAGCAGCGTAAAGCCCTGCTGACGCTGAATGTGCTTGCTCATTTCACCTCTCCGGGTTCCGGTATCTGCAGGGTCAACACCGGTTTGTCTTCATCATCCTCGGCGTACACCTGCACTTCATCGGCAAAGCGATTTTCGGCGGTTTTCACCCGCTGCTTGCGCCAGATCCAGCTTCGCCCCCCCATGATTTCTGTCCCTGTCTGCAGGGCATCCGGGAACGGCGTGTTGCTCAGCTTTGCTTCCGCCAGCTGGTTTTCCGCCACCCAGCTCGCCTGCAGCGAATCGCCCAGGCCATGGGTAAAGCGCACGTTCAGCGAGACGGAGTTCATCAGCGCCAGCGCGGCGGTGGAGAAGATGACCAGAGCGACCATCACTTCCAGCAGGGTCATCCCCTGTTCTTTGCGTTTAGTCATCGTTCTCTACCGAAACCGGTGATGCCCCCTGCGACACCACGCGAAAGCGCTGCTTTTTATCGAAACTCTGCAGGGACAGCGTGAAGCGGCTTATCTCCCCGTCCGGCAAAAAGACAATCTGCGGCGTGGCGTCGGTTGTGGCAGCAATGCGCTGCGGTGACAGCGACACGTGCATCTCTTCCGGGAACTGGCCGTGGGTGACAATGCGCCCGGCGGTTAAGGGTTCCCAGTGTCGTTCGCCCTCTTTTTCGGCCCAGGTCACCAGCTGATATTCTGAGGTGGTGATCACCAGCCCAACGATATTTCCGTCCATTACCGCACGGTCTGAACCATATTCAACGAGGGCTTTTAACTGCTGACCGAAAATATCCGCGCCGCTGCGCGAGGGGATTGTCGACACCACCATCATGGCGCAGGAGGCAAATATCACCAGCGCCAGAATAATTTCCAGTAAGGTAAACCCACGTTGCTTATTCATTACTTCTCTTTTTTATCTAAAGACCAGTTGGTAATATCATCCGCGGTATTCGCTTCGGCATCCGGGCCCGCAGAGAAAACATCCACTGCGCCATGTTCACCCGGGCTGACCAGAATATAATCATTGCCCCACGGATCTTCCGGCAGGCGGCGAATATAGCCATCATCACGGTAGTTTTTCGGGATAGGCGCGATATCAGGTTTGGTGACCAGCGCCTGCAACCCCTGCTCCGTCGTGGGGTAACGGTGGTTATCCAGCTTGTACATATCCAGCGAACCTTCCAGCGCCACAATATCGGTGGTTGCTTTCTGGGCATCAGCTTTTTCTTTATTCCCCATTAAATTTGGTACCACCATACTGGCAAGCACACCGAGAATAACGATCACCACCATTAATTCGAGCAAGGTAAAGCCGGCCTGACCTTTCAGGCTATTTCGTTTTAAAGACATATTTAACCCACCATATTATTGAGCTGAAGAAGCGGTTGTAATATTGACAGCACGATAAATAAAACCACTGTCGCCATTGTCACCACCAGTGCCGGTTCAAATACCGACAGCGTTAACGTAATTCGATGCTGTAATGCCGATTCCTGGTTTTCCGCGGCGCGATCCATTAATGAACCTAATTCCCCGCTCTCTTCGCCGGAGGCAATCATGTACAGCATGGTCGGCGGAAAGAGCTTCGCCTGGTCCAGCGCGTTATACAGAGAAGCGCCCTGACGTACGGTATCCGCCGCCTGCTCCAGCACCTGCCGGGCATAGAGGTTTTCGATCCCGTCCATCGCGATATACATCCCCTCCAGCAGCGGGACGCTACTGGCCTGCAGAATGCTGAGCGTACGGATATAGCGGGCGCTGTTGATGGCGCAAACCAGCTTTTTAATCGGCGAGCCATTCACCAGCCAGCTGTGCCAGCGAAAGCGGTTTGTGGTTTTCTTCACCCACGTCTTAAAGCCCACGATTGCGCCGAACAGCCCCCCGGCAATGTAGATCCCGTACGCCTGCAGAAAATCGCTCACCGCAATCAGCGTGCGGGTGGTGATCGGCAGCTGCTGTTTCATGTGCACGAACTGCTCGATGACCTGCGGCACCACCGCCACCAGCAGGATGCTGATCACCGCCACGGCAACCACCGTCAGGGTGATCGGGTAGACCATCGCCTGCGTCAGCTTGCTTTTCATCTTCTGGCGCTGCTCGTTGTACTCCGCCAGCTTCTCCAGCACATCGCCGAGGTGGCCGGTTTTTTCCCCGGCCATCACCAGCGTGCAGTACAGCTTGTCAAAGGTGCGCGGGAACTGGCTGAAGGCATCAAACAGCGTATGGCCTTCCACCACTTTCTCGCGGATCTCCGTCACCATAGCCGCCAGCTTTTTGTCTTCCGTCTGCTTTGAAATGGCCTTCAGGGCGCTTTCCAGCGGCAGCGACGCGTTAACCAGCGTTGACAGCTGACGGGTGAACATCGACAGCACCGGCACAGAGAGTCTGGCGCCGGTTTTGGCTTTAGCGCTGGCCGCATTTTCACGGGTTTCGGTGATGGTGAGCGGCATCAGCTTCTGCTCACGCAGCGACTGGCGCACCTGCTTAGGTCCTTCCGCCTGCAGCGTGCCGCGCTGGGTTTTTCCGGCGGCATCGGTCGCGGTCCACGCGTAGAAAGCCATTATTCATCGCCTCCACGCTCGGCGGTCACGCGCATCACCTCTTCAAGGGACGTGATACCACTGATGACCTTCATCAGCCCGTTTTCGCGCAGGCTGTAGGCCTGTTTGAACAGCTCGGTCTCAATGGACATCTCATCTTTGTCTTCATGAATGGCGCGGCGCATGGCGCTGTCGACCACCAGAAACTCGTGAATGCCCGCGCGTCCCTGATACCCGCTCTGGCGGCACTGGTCGCAACCAACGGCGCGATAGATGGCCTTTGGTGGCTTATCCATAAAGCTAAACAGCGCTTTTTCATTGTCATCCAGCGGACTGGTGGTACGGCAGTGCGGACACAGCCGACGCACCAGACGCTGGGCAATGACGCCGAGTAGCGACGAACCAATTAAAAAGGACTCCAGCCCCATATCCCGCAGACGGGTGATGGCCCCCGCCGCACTGTTGGTGTGCAGCGTAGACATGACCAGGTGACCGGTGAGCGACGCCTGCACCGCGATTTGCGCGGTTTCACCGTCACGAATTTCCCCGATCATCACCACGTCCGGATCCTGACGCAAAATGGCGCGCAGGCCGCGGGCAAAGGTCATGTCCACGCGCGGGTTGACCTGCGTCTGCCCCACCCCTTCCAACTCGTACTCAATCGGATCTTCGACGGTCAGAATGTTGCGTTCATGTCCGTTCAGGGCCGACAGAATGGCATACAGGGTGGTACTTTTACCGGATCCTGTCGGCCCGGTGACCAGGATGATGCCGTGCGGGCGGTTAATCAGCCCTTTCAGTTTTTCCAGCTCTTCATCAATGAGTCCGAGCTTGTTGATATCCGGTTTCAGGTTGCTCTTGTCGAGCAGACGCATGACCACGCGCTCGCCGTACTGCGACGGAATGGTCGAGACACGCACGTCAATCGCCTTGCGGCCAATGCGCAGGGAGATACGGCCATCCTGCGGCAGACGTTTTTCGGCGATGTCGAGTTTCGACATGACCTTAATACGCGAGACCAGCAGCGGGGCCAGTTTACGTGCGGGCTGGAGCACCGGGCGCAGCACGCCGTCAACGCGAAAACGGATGCTCAGCGTGCGCTCAAAGGTTTCGATATGGATATCCGATGCACCGTCTTTCACCGCTTCGCCGAGAATGGCGTTGATCAGGCGGATCACCGGCGAGTTTTCGTCGTTATCCAGCAGATCTTCGTTGTCCGGGATCTCCTCGGTTAACGCCATCAGATCGATATCCGCATCCATATCGTCCACCAGCTGCTGCGAAACGCCGCTGTTCTGCTGCCAGATTTTGGCCAGCATCTCATCAAACGCCTCCGCGCTCAGCGTCTGGGGCACAAAGGCGCGCCCCAGTACCCGGCGCATCTCCAGTATCGCAAACGCGGGGACATCGTCACGGATATAGACCGTGTCGTTCCAGAAAAGGATGCCGTTCTCCTTCGCAAAGCCGCTGGTGCAAAGCTGTTTCGTCAGTTCATCCACGCGTCACCTCCCCTTACTCTTTGAAGGGGTTGCGCGTGGTGGCAGGTGCGCTCACGCCGACCGGCATGGAGTGATCCTGCTTTGGATAGGCAGGCAGGACGGCGTTATCGGTGTTCTCAACAATGCCGAGCTTTTTCTCCTCCAGACGCTGCTGTTGACGGGCGCGGATCTGGTCGTATTTCTCCTTCGTCGCCGCGCTGTAGTTGTCGTCATCACGCAGGACGGTGGTATGGATAAAGACCATCAGGTTGCGCTTCGACGTATCCTCCGAGGTATAGCGGAACAGCTGTCCCACCAGCGGCAGATCGCCGAGCAGCGGCACTTTCGACACGTTCTGTTTGCTGACGTTTTCCATCAGACCGCCCAGCACCACCGTCTGGCCACTGTGGACCATCACTTCGTTGTTGATGGTACGGGTGTTGAAGGTTGGGCCGAGGCTGGCGTCTTCGGTGGCGCTGGCATCGACGCTGGAGACCTCCTGTTCAATCTTCAGGTGGATCATGTCCCCGTCGTTGATCTGCGGAACAATCTTCAGCTTGGTACCGACGGTTTTACGCTCAACCGAGTTAAAGACGTTGTCGCCGCTGGTGGTCTGAGAACCCGACAGCACCGGCACATCCTGACCCACGTTGAATGACGCCTCTTTGTTATCCAGCGTCACCACACTTGGCGTGGAGAGAATATCGTTCTTGCCGCTGGTGGAGAGCGCGGTCAGCAGTGCGCCATAGTCACCGTTGAAGAAACCGGTCGCCAGGCCAGTAAAGGAGGCCCCTTTGATCGTGCCGTTTTTGACCTGGCTAATAGGCAGACCGGTTGAACCGAACTGCACGCCGCCGTGTTTGCCGGTCCACTGCACGCCGAGATCCATGCCGTTACCGTCCTGCACTTCCGCAATGATGGCTTCCACCAGCACCTGCGGACGACGAATATCCAGCTTGTCGATCACCTTCTCCAGCGAGTTCATGACGTTTGGCTGAGCGGTGATCACCAG
The DNA here is from genome assembly GCF_057320385.1 of Enterobacter cloacae complex sp. 394F7. Lineage (NCBI taxonomy): Bacteria > Pseudomonadati > Pseudomonadota > Gammaproteobacteria > Enterobacterales > Enterobacteriaceae > Enterobacter > Enterobacter cloacae complex sp. 394F7. Next base: position 46,497 of record NZ_JBXWCS010000016.1, read on the forward strand.
CGAGTTGGTGGACTCATCGGCGGTGATATTCAGCTCGCTATTGGTTGTGGCGGTTTTGCTTTTCGCGGCTCCGGCTTTGTCTTTCAGCTGCTCACCAATACCGGTCAGCACCGGCACCACTTTCGAGGCGTTGGCGTATTTCAGGTAGAAGACGCGGGTATTGCCCTCGTTGTTCTGTTCGCGGTCGAGCTGGCCAATCAGCGAGCGGGTACGCGCGCGGGCATCTTCGGTGCCGCTGATCACCAGGCTGTTGGTTTCATCATCGGCCACCACTTTGGTCGCCAGCTGTGGGGCGTTCTGCCCTTTCTGCTCTTCATTGTTGAGGTTGTTCAACATATCGGAGAGCTCTTTCGCCGAGGCATAGCGCAACGGTACGATTTCACGACGCTGCATACCGGAACGATCCACGCGCTCAACCAGATCCACCAGGCGGTTCACCACCGAGGCTTTCCCGGTTAACAGCAGCACGTTAGAGGGTTCAAAATGGACCACGTTGCCGATCCCCGAGGCATCGTTCAGCTGGCGCAGCAGCGGGGCCAGCTCGCGTACCGGCACGTTCTCCATGCGCACTACGCGGGTGATGATCTCATCCCCTTTGCCCGGGTTTTTGCTGTCGGCCACCGGCACCCCGGCGGTACGCGCCACGCTGGAACGCACCACTTTGATCATGCCGTTATCCATTGGGATCACCGACAGACCGTAGAGATCCAGCACGCTCAGGAAGAACTGATAATATTCATCTTCTGACAGCACGTTATAGGTTCTCACCGACACCGTGCCCTGAACGGACGGATCGACGAGAATCGTTTTATTCAGATTGCGACTTACCGTATCGATAAATTCGCGAATATCGGTATTTTTAAAACTGGCGCTAAAGTTGGCTGCAAACAGCGAACCGGAATATAACGACAATGCGGTCAGCGCCACGCACGCCCATGGAAATTTCTTCATGATTTACACTTGTTAATTGTTTAGAACATTAACCCGAATATTTTCAAGGTGAGCGTGCCGTCTGACGACGACCTCCGCTTCTTTCATTTTCGACCAGTTGGCGATAATATTTTTCGCCTGCGCTTCTTTCGTCATATCGACGTCATTCACTTTCACCACCACATCACCCTGTTTCAGTCCTGTTTCACTGTAAAAAGGCGACGCATTGCGTGGATTAATGTTAAAGCCTTCCAGTTGGCCTTTATCGATTAACGGCTTTAACACCAGATAATCATCGAGATGCAGACTGTCCGCGCCGGCATCTTTTTTCGATTTCGTCACCGGGCTATTGCCTGCATCGCCCTTAAAATAAGGCGGCTGTTTGAGGGCGAGCGTTTGCTTCGTGCCTTCGTACTGAACAACCACGTTATCTTTATTAATTTCATCCACATACGCATCGTCGAACCCCACCAGCGGCTCCCCTTCCCGGTAGCTCTGCTGCCCGGCGGGGGTCTTAATCACGGCGAACGACAGCCACGACTCATCGCTGCGGATGATGCCTTCAATTTCTGCAGACAGCGGCGCTTTTACCGCCGCCGGAACGTCGGCCTGACGGACTGCAGCCGTAAAAAGACCAAACGTTTTGTCACTGTTACGCGGTTTTAGCGGCGCTTTATCAGCATTCGCTAACTTATTCGTAACCTTTTTATAATCTTTAAAAACGACATAACCCTGCTGGCTGCAAAAAATTAGCATGACTAGCATTATGCAGGGCGTCATTAGCCTGGAAAGGAATGCGTTCCTCATTATTATCGGGCCTTTTAGCAAAGCAGGAATTCGCAGCGGTATGCTGCATAACTTAGTGAGCAAATAGTAATAAGCGTGACCAGTGCAAACCACCGGCTTCGCTATTAACTTTAATGAAGAAAATGATTGACCGGAAAAAAAGGGAATGTTAGATGCGGCCTGACAGGTTATTTTTACTCTGGTGTTAAATTGACCATGACAGAGGCTTACCGTACTTTTCGCCCATTGCTATTAAAGAGAAGAGACGGTAAGTCGTTATGTATCAGAGCCATTTTAAATTCAGTACCCCGCCGTTCAGAAATATCACCCGCAAGTCGGGCGATTTTCTGGTGCCTTATCATCAGGATGTGTTTAATCTTCTGAAAGAGAAAAGCCAGCAGGCAGGGATCACCGGGCTCTTTTACCACGACAGCGAACTGCTGGGGCAGTTCAGCGATGCCCTCAAAGCCAGCAGCAAGTCGGTGCTCTGCATTAATGCCTTTCCGAAGCTGAGCGCCAGTAGCCTGCTCTTCAAACTCAACCCGGTAGCGAAAGAGAAGAACAAGCTCCAGGCGGTTGACGCCATTATTCGCCAGTGGCGCGATGCGAAGTCGACCCACAAGGTGCTGGTCATTTCCCAGGCGCAGGCGATGAAGGCCAGCGGCTACGACGTCCTGGGCATACTGCTTACCCGTGCGCAGGAGCTGGATGTTCGCCTGTCGATTGTGCTGATGGGTACGGCCGACCAGGAAGTGATGCTGAAAGCCTCTGCCCTGCAGGAATATGTGCTGACCTGCCACACCCTGCGCAACCTGACCTGCCGCGAGTTCCTGAGCTACGTTGACGCCCAGTGCCACGAGCACGGCGCGGATGTCTCTCCGCTGACGCCCGCTCGCGTGAAAAAAATCCACGCCCTGACTAAAGGCAACATCAGCAAGCTAAACGAACTGGCTCATCTTTCCATGCTGGCCGCCTGGACCGAACGGGCGCCAAACGTTGGACCGCGTCATTTGCGTCTCGCCACCGGTGAAGCCCTGCCAGCGCCTAAGCGTGGTAAAACGCTGGCCTCCGTCGGGTTGTTCGCGTCCGTCCTGTTCGCCGCCTGCGGCTGGATGATGACCTCGTCCATTACGGCAAAACTGCCGGTGGCGCTGCCGGTACCAGCCAGCTGGAAACAGCAGGTAAAAACGCCAGACGCGCCGGTATTGCCGGTCATCGAACATGAGGTGGTGAATCAGCCCGATGCCATGCACCAGCTTTACGCCATGTGGGGCTATGACGCCTCTGCCGACGATGCCCTGTGCCAGAATGCCGCAAAAGTGAACCTGATGTGCAAACAGGGTAATGCCTCCCTGGACACGCTGGCGAATGACGGTTACCCGTGGGTGAGCGAGATTAAAACAGGCGATCACATTAATTACGCCGTCGTGGCGCGTGCCGGGAAAAATTCCCTCGACCTGCTGATGAACAACCGCACCTGGCAGGTGAGCCGCACGTGGTATAACCAGCACGCAACGGGCAATTACACCCTTCTGCACCGCCTGACCCCGTCAGGCAAAGACGAAATCACCGCCGCCAGCGACAGTAAAGATCTTGAGTGGCTGGATCAGCAGCTGAGCGTGGCGCTGGGCGAAAACGAAACGCACGATAAAAACTGGACGGCGGAGCTGATGAAGCGCACCCGCGAATTCCAGGAAAAAATGCACCTCCGCGTCGACGGTATTCCGGGTGAAGACACCCTGATGCAGCTGATGCGCGAAACCCATACCACGCCGAGCGTGTTGATCCAGACAACCCAGGCTAACCCGACTACGCAAGAGAAGCACGCATAATGTCTACCATCTGCCTCGCTGCCCAGCGCAGCTATACCACCGGGGAACCGGTCTGGTTCTCATGGCGTTTGCCGTCATTCAGTAAAATTATCAGCGTGGTGACGCTCTGGTGTCTGGCGCTGTGCGCGCTGATCGTCGCTGGCCTGTATGCGCACGTGTACTGGAACCTGCGCCACCCGGCGCCGGTGATAAAAAAGGTGAGCGTCGCGAAGCCAGACACCACCCTTTCTGATATGCATTACGTGTATATCACCAAACCGTTCCCGCACCCGCAGCCAAAGCCGCAGTCGGTAAAAGTGCAGGAAGATTTACCGCCGATGGACAATATGCCCATTAATAGCGACGAAAATGAGTGGCAGCAGGCACCTGATGGCGCATTGCCGGACAGCCCCGTCACGCATGATACCTCGCGCGATACCTTACCCGGCACCGAAGCGCACGAACAGGCGATGAAACACGCGCAGGCAACGCAGCCGGATGAAGACAATTCATTAAAAACGTTATTTATGCAGGCGCTAAAACAGCAGCAGGATGATATGGCGAAGGGAAAAATGCCCGCACCACCGGTTGACGAAACGCAAAATGCGTCTCCTTCGGTGATAAAAGGAGACGCGGGAGGGGATTAATATTTTTCCGGCAGAGTGGTCAGGCTAATCAGTCGCCCTTTTTCGACCACAATATATTGACCTTTTTTCAGGTCGGAGAGAATTTTAATTATGGTGCTGCGTGCCAGGTTAGTGTATTCCTGAATATAATCATAAATGTTAATATCTCGCTGATGAACAACAATCAGTTCGTTAATTTCTATCAGGAATTCACGGACGACGGAATATGCGCTGCGGGCAACTAAAACATCATCCCGCTTGCTGAGCAAACAGACATACCATGCCAGCACTTTAGTCAGTTCAGGCCACAGCCCGTGCTGAGTCATTAACTGCTGGAATTCGTCCTTATGTATGGTACGAACCACGGTATTACTGCGTACCACGCCCTGCATATGCGTAGAGTTGTAGAAAATAGCGGAGAGACCAAAAATACATTGTCCCTGTAGCGTAAACATACATAAGTCATCAGAACTGCGGCGGAACTCGACTTCTCCGCTGACGATAATGTGAATATTATCGGAGTTGCAGGTTGATATTTTTTGCCATTTTCTTAACGTTTTTTCTTCATACCCGGCCGTTGCAGAAATAATGGCTTCCATTTCATGATGGGGACGTGTTTTTTTACCAAAAATGCTTAACATTATTATACCCAATTAAGATGTTTAAATAAGAAAATTGTCCGGCAAGGTGTTACGTTGCCGTAAAATGTGTTGGTATTCTTTTTGAAATTAAAAAAACCAAAAGAGGACTGTTTCTTTAATTTGATTCATGCTGTGAATCGATGAATCAATCTTAGTTGAGGGCGATTTTAAATCAATTTACTTAAAATGAATTGAGAATGTACTTAAGATTAATCTTATGATCATGCTCACAAAAACGAGGCATTCGGGTTAATCCCGAAGGATTACCCCTGCCCGTATTTCTCTAAAAGTGCTTCGGCAATGGCCATCGTTTCCACATCTGCCACGCCGTTCCACAGCTGCGGCCTGAAGTGCATCTGGAAGACCATAATGATGCGCTTCTGCTGAGCGGGGGTGCTGTTGTCGGGAACCTCGTAACCGTAACGCGCGAGCAAATCGAGTAACGCTGCGGTCTCCACGGCCTGATACCGTGGCCGCCCGTTCATATAGAACGCCACCCGGGACGCGTCGGGCCAGGCGCCAATCCCCTGCGCTGCAAGCTCGCGCCACGGGAACAGCGGACCGGGATCGTCCTTGCGCTGAGGCGCGATATCCGCATGGGCCACCACGTTCTCGGGTTTAATCTGATAGCGGGCGATAATGTCTTTTGCGAGCGGCACCAGGGCCGCAATTTGCGCGGGTTCGAATGGCGAAAAGTGTTTTACCCCGGCCGTTTTTTGCCAGCCGCGATTCTCAAGCTCAATGCCAACCGACGTATCATTAATGCGGTTGGTGCCGCGCCAGAAGCTGATGCCCGCATGCCAGGCCAGTTCGTTCTCGGGAACCAGCTGCCAGATGCGCGGTTTACCGTCCGGTGCGGGCGGCTTCGCCGGGATCAAATAGTGGGAGCTGACGTTCTTGTCCGTCAGCGTGGCCAGCGAACTGTCAAAGTCATCCGCCGTATAGTGGATAACCAGCACCTTGATGCGCGGATAGGCCGCCTGCGCCTGGTGGCGGGTATCCAGTTCATAGGCGCCTTTATCCACAATGCCTTTTTCCGTGGCGCACCCTGCCAGCAACAGCGCCAGCAGGAGTGTTGAAAACGCGCGTTTCATCGACGGGTTTTCACCGCCGTACCGCTTACACTCACCATCAGCATGCTGGCATCTTTACCGACGGTTTCGTAGTCGATATCAATCCCCACAACCGCATCCGCCCCCAGTGCTTTGGCCTGTTCGCCCAGCTCTTTGAAGGCGATTTCCCGGGCTTTACGCAGCTCTTTTTCATAAGCGCCAGAGCGGCCGCCGACGATATCGCGGATACCGGCAAAGAAATCGCGAAAAATGTTGGCCCCCAGAATGGCTTCTCCCGTGACCACACCGCAATACTCGGTAATCGGCTGCCCTTCCAGGGTTGGCGTTGTTGAAAACTGCATGGTTTCTCTCCTTCTTTAGCGTTCAATGCCTTAGCCCATAACTTCACCAGCATTATCGGTTCGTTACGCTATGATTGAAAGGATAGTTAATAAATAAGGAAATCAACATGCGCTACTCTGCTTTAACGCTTTTGGTGCCCTGCGCGCTGGTGCTCAGCGCGTGTACCACCACGGTCACGCCAGCCTTTAAGGATATCGGTACCCGCAGCGGCCCCTGTATAGAGGGCGGCCCGGATACCGTGGCGCAACAGTTCTATGATTATCGCATTCAACACCGCAGCAACGATCTCACCGGCCTGCGTCCGTATCTGAGCGATGGGCTGGCAAAACTGCTGAACGATGCCACGCGCGATCCGCAGCACAACGCGCTGCTGAAATCCGATCCGTTCTCCAGCCGCACGACGTTGCCGGACAGTGCCGAAGTGGCCAGCGCCTCGACCATTCCGAACACCGATGCGCGTAACATCCCCCTGCGCGTGAAGCTGACCCAGGGCACCCAAACCTGGCAGGATGAAGTGCTGATGATCCGCGAAGGCCAGTGCTGGGCGGTGGATGACGTACGCTATATCGGCGGGAGCGTTCATGCCCCGGCAGGCACGCTGCGCCAGTCGATTGAGAATCGCTAAACTCACTGTTTCAGAATTGTAAACCCCGAAAAATGTGCGGCATTTCATGCGGAATGCCGACATTTATACTCGCCGACCTTGGGCTTCGCTATTTTGTGCTATGTTTAAGGGGTATTACGGGTTATATTTAACTTTTAACGCAGAAATATTGCATAACTATTCTGTCAACGGTACTATCTGCGGCCTCAATTGCTATAGATTGCCTGGATGAGTAAAGACTGCCCCGATGAGTATTAAACTAAACGGCATTAACTGCTTCTACGGCGCACACCAGGCGCTGTTCGACATCACGCTGGAGTGCCCGGAAGGCGAAACGCTGGTTTTGCTTGGTCCAAGTGGCGCGGGTAAAAGTTCTCTTTTGCGTGTCCTTAATCTGCTTGAAATGCCCCGTTCAGGAACGCTGGCTATCGCCGGTAACCACTTTGATTTTGCGAAAACGCCGTCCGATAAAGCGATTCGTGAACTGCGTCAAAACGTTGGCATGGTCTTCCAGCAATACAACCTCTGGCCGCATCTGACCGTCCTGCAAAACCTGATTGAAGCGCCCTGCCGCGTTCTCGGTTTGAGCAAGGATCAGGCGATGGCGCGTGCTGAAAAGCTGCTGGAGCGTCTGCGCCTTAAGCCCTACAGCGATCGTTATCCGCTGCACCTCTCCGGGGGTCAGCAACAGCGTGTGGCGATTGCCCGTGCGCTGATGATGGAGCCAGCGGTACTGCTGTTTGATGAGCCAACCGCCGCGCTGGACCCGGAAATCACCGCCCAGATCGTGAGCATCATTCGTGAGCTGGCGGAAACCAACATTACTCAGGTCATCGTCACCCATGAAGTGGAAGTGGCGCGTAAAACCGCCAGCCGTGTGGTCTACATGGAAAACGGGTATATCGTTGAGCAAGGTGATGCGAGTTGCTTTACCAACCCGCAAACCGATGCCTTCAAAAACTACTTATCTCACTGAGAGTGCCAGGGAAAATGATAATGAAAAAAGTATTGATTGCCGCGCTGCTCGCTAGCGTCAGCCTTTCCGCTACCGCAGCCCAGACCATCCGTTTCGCCACCGAAGCGTCCTATCCTCCGTTTGAATCTATCGACGCCAACAACAAGATTGTGGGCTTCGATGTCGATCTGGCTAACGCGCTGTGTAAAGAGATCGACGCGACCTGTACCTTCAGCAACCAGGCGTTTGACAGCCTGATCCCAAGCCTGAAGTTCCGCCGTATCGACGCCGTGATGGCCGGTATGGACATCACGCCAGAGCGTGAAAAGCAGGTGCTGTTCACCACGCCGTACTATGACAACTCCGCCCTGTTTATTGGTCAGAAAGGGAAATTTACCTCTGTTGACCAGCTGAAAGGCAAAAAAGTGGGCGTACAGAACGGCACCACGCACCAGAAATTCATCATGGATAAACATCCGGAAATCACCACCGTGCCTTACGACAGCTACCAGAACGCGAAGCTGGATCTGCAGAACGGCCGTATCGATGGCGTGTTTGGTGACACCGCGGTAGTAACCGAATGGCTGAAAGCCAACGATAAACTCGCGCCAGTGGGCGACAAAGTGACCGATAAGGACTACTTCGGCACAGGTCTGGGGATTGCCGTTCGTCAGGGCAACACTGAGCTGCAGCAGAAATTCAACGCTGCGCTGGAAAAAGTGAAGAAAGACGGCACCTACGAAACCATCTATAAAAAATGGTTCCAGAAGTAATTCCTGATGAATGAAATTCTTCCTTTAGCAAGCGCCGCCGGGATGACCGTCGGCCTTGCCGTTTGCGCACTGATTATCGGCCTGGTGCTGGCGATGTTCTTTGCGGTATGGGAATCTGCAAAGTGGTTCCCTGTCGCCTGGACCGGCTCCGCGCTGGTCACCGTGCTGCGTGGGCTACCGGAGATTCTGGTGGTCCTGTTTATCTATTTCGGTTCCTCACAGCTGCTGCTCACGCTGTCGGACGGCTTTACCCTCAATCTTGGCGTCGTGCAGATCCCGGTGCAGATGCAGATTGAAAACTTCGACGTCAGCCCGTTCCTCTGTGGCGTCATTGCCCTTTCCCTGCTCTATTCTGCGTACGCGTCGCAAACCCTGCGCGGTGCGCTGAAAGCGGTACCGCAAGGACAATGGGAATCTGGCCAGGCGCTGGGGATGTCGAAAGCGGCGATCTTCTTCCGTCTGGTGATGCCGCAGATGTGGCGTCATGCCCTGCCGGGTTTAGGGAACCAGTGGCTGGTGCTGCTGAAAGATACCGCGCTGGTGAGCCTGATAAGCGTTAACGATTTAATGCTGCAAACCAAAAGCATCGCTACCCGCACCCAGGAGCCGTTTACCTGGTACATTGTGGCGGCGGCTATCTACCTGGTGATCACGTTGCTGAGTCAGTACATCCTTAAGCGTATTGACCTGCGTGCGACGCGCTTTGAACGGAGACCAGGCTGATGCTGGACTATTTACCCGAGCTGATGAAAGGGCTGCACACCAGCCTGACGTTGACCGTGGCGTCCATCATCGTGGCGCTGATCCTGGCGCTGATCTTTACCATCATCCTGACGCTGAAAACGCCGGTGCTGGTGTGGATTGTGCGCGGCTATATCACCCTTTTTACCGGTACGCCGCTGCTGGTGCAGATCTTCCTGATTTACTACGGCCCGGGCCAGTTCCCGTCGCTGCAGGAGTATCCGGTTATCTGGCATCTGCTCTCTGAGCCGTGGTTGTGTGCCCTGATCGCCCTTTCACTGAACAGCGCTGCCTACACCACTCAGCTGTTCTACGGAGCGATCCGCGCCATTCCGGAAGGACAATGGCAGTCCTGCGGCGCGCTCGGCATGAGCAAAAAAGATACGCTGGCCATTTTGCTGCCGTACGCCTTTAAGCGTGCCCTCTCCTCTTACTCCAACGAAGTGGTGCTGGTGTTCAAGAGTACCTCGCTGGCCTACACCATCACCCTGATGGAAGTGATGGGCCACGGGCAACTGCTGTATGGACGCACCTACGATGTGATGGTGTTTGGCGCGGCAGGCGTGGTGTATCTGGTAGTTAACGGACTGTTGACGCTGATGATGCGCCTGATCGAGCGTAAAGCGCTGGCATTTGAGCGCAGAAATTAATCACGTTAATGCATAAAACGGTATTGATAAAGCGGGTAACCTGATGGGTTATCCGCTTTTTTTTATTCCATAATAAATATTTAATCATTTATATTGAATATAAATTCATTAAATGGCATTGTACTTTCATAAGACCTACAGACGGGAGTATTACAATGAAAAAGTTAGTTCTGGCCGCATTACTGGCAACGTTTGCCGCAGGCGCAACGGCTGCCGATAAAATCAATTTCGGCGTTTCTGCCACGTATCCACCATTTGAATCGCTGGATGCCAGCAACCAGATCGTGGGTTTTGATATCGATCTGGCGAAAGCGCTGTGCAAACAGATGCAGGCCGACTGCACCTTTACCAACCATGCCTTTGATAGCCTGATCCCGTCTCTGAAATTTAAAAAATACGACGCGGTGATCTCCGGTATGGACATCACGCCAGAGCGTAGCAAGCAGGTGGCCTTCACCGACCCGTACTACGCCAACTCGGCGGTGGTCATTGCGAAGAAAGGGGCTTATAAATCCTTTGATGAGCTGAAAGGCAAACGCATCGGGATGGAAAACGGCACCACGCACCAGAAATACCTGCAGGACAAACATCCTGAAGTGAAAACCGTGGCGTATGACAGCTATCAGAACGCGATTATCGACCTGAAAAATGGCCGTATCGATGGCGTATTTGGTGACACCGCGGTCGTCAACGAATGGCTGAAAACCAACCCGCAGCTCGGTACGGCAACCGAAAAAGTGACCGATCCGCAGTACTTCGGTACGGGTCTGGGCATTGCGGTGCGTCCGGATAACAAAGCGTTGCTGGCAAAACTGAACGGCGCGCTGAAGGCGATTAAAGCTGACGGTACGTATCAGAAAATCAGCGACCAGTGGTTCCCGCAGTAACTTTTTTGCCGGGTGACGGCTTCGCCTTACCCGGCCTACGGGGGGAGTTGTAGGCCGGGTAAGCGCAGCGCCACCCGGCACTCTCTCACAACGGCACGAAGAACCTGAATCGCGCCCCGCTCACCGACTCCATCAGCCTGATCCCTCCCCCGTGTAGTTCCAGCATCCGTTTGACAATCAACAGCCCTAACCCACCGCGATTCTCCCGCGAGGCCTGCGGATTTAACGCTGAAGGCCGCTGGAACAGATCGTCGCGCAGCGCGGCATCCACACCGGTTCCTGAATCTGCCACCTCAACCTGTAGCTTTTCATTCTCCTGCCATACGGCGAGACGGATCTTGCCGCCGGTGGGGGTATGGCGGATGGCGTTATCCAGCAGATTGGTCACCACGCGTTCTATCATCGAGACATCGGCATACACCAGCGGCAGCGGCCCGGGAACGTCTATCTGGAGCTGAAGCTCGCGCGTGCGCGCCGTGAGCTCAAACTTTTGCGCCACGTCGGAAATAAGCTCTCCCATCGCAAAACGCTCGCGCTGGGGCTTGATGCCGCCGTGCTCAAGACGCGCCAGCTCAAACAGCTGCTGTGACAGGTGACGCACCTTTTGCCCCTGACGCAACGCCGTGGCGAGGTATTGCTGATGCTCCTGCGGCGTCAGTGTGGCGGATTTCAGCGACAGCGTCTCCAAATAGCCCAGCAGCGAGGTCAGCGGCGTGCGTAAGTCGTGGGAAATATTGGCGATAAACTCCCGGCGCTGGCGGTCGCTGTCGGCCAGCTGATCCCACTGGTGGGTGATTTTGCGTGCCAGCTCGATAAAATTGTTACGCAGGAGCGCCACTTCATCTTTTGCTGTCGCATCCGGCTGTTGGACCGCCAGCGCGCGTATCGCGCTCATGCTGTCATGCTCCAGCCCGGCCACTTCACGCGTCAATCGTTTAACCGGACGCGTGACCCAGTACCAGACCAGTAAGCCCGCCAGCAGGCCAAACAGCGCCACCCACAGCATTGACCAGAGCACCGTACTCCACAGCGCCTTGTGCCAGGCCATGTCCGCCAGCGCGTTCGACTCCTCGCCCTGTAAAATAATATACAGATAGCCTTTAAGCTCGCCGTCCTGACGTAACGGCGTCGCGCTGAACACTTTCTTGTTCTGGCTACGCGGATCGTCGCCAAAAACCGGCATGGCCGCACCGCTGAGGAACTCCTGTACCGGCGCGAGATTGATGCTTTGTCGCTGAATATGGCCAGGCGGGGCGGCATCGGCCAGAATATCGCCATCCGGGGAGACGACGTACAGTTCCACGCTCGGGTTGAAGGTCATCAGCCTGTCAAAGAGCGGTTTCAGCGCGGTGCGGTCGACCCTGCCCTGGGCGTTCAGAATTGGTTCGCGCTGCACGATCTGTTGCGCCAGGCCGCCAGAGAGACGCTGAACCATGGCGTTACCATACTGCATGCTGCTGTAGAGCTGGACGGCGCAGGCGACGGCGGCACAGAGCATCATCAATAAAATGAACAGCAGCGTCAGGCGCTGGCTCAGGCTAAAGCGGCGCATCATGGTGCGGCTCCGCAAATTTATAGCCTTTGCCCCAGACGGTGCGAATGATCTCCGGCTCGGCAGCGTCTTTTTCAATCTTGATGCGCAGGCGGTTGATATGGGTGTTAACGGTATGCTCGTAACCTTCGTGCTGATAGCCCCACACCTGCTCCAGCAGCGCCAGACGCGAGAAGACCTCGCCAGGATGGCGGGCAAAGAAGTACAGCAGTTCAAACTCGCGCGGGGTGAGATCCACCATCTGGCCGTGAAGCAGCACGCTGCGGGCCAGCGGATCGATCGTCAGGCCATGCGCCTGAATATTCCCGGCACTCTGCGCCTGCCCCATCGCCTGCTGGCGGCGGAACAGCGCCTTAATGCGCGCAATCAGCTCCTGCACCGAGAACGGTTTTGCCAGATAATCATCCGCGCCGGTTTCCAGGCCGGTGATCCGATCGGTTTCGCTGCTGCGGGCGCTAATAATGATCACCGGCAGGTAGCGGGTCATCTGGCGAATACGACGGCAAATCTCCAGGCCGTCGACGTTGGGGAGCATGAGATCGAGGATCACCGCGTCCCACGGCTGTTTTTCAAGGCACTGTAATGCCTTGCCGCCGTCGGGCTCGTGGGTGATGGTGTAGCCTTCATCTTCTAAATTGAGTCGCAGAAGTGCCGCGATATCGTGGTCATCTTCCACCAGCAGGATCTGCTTCATGGGTAAGCCTTATTTCATCTCTTATGACGTAAGCTTACCTGATTTCGCAGGGTTGAAGAGTTCACATTTTGTTGAAGATTTTGCGGGCTAACAAACCACTCAACCGATCGCCTCTGTATTTTCTGAAGCAGCCTCGCAGGATTTAACTTATCCTTTCTGTCCCTCTTTTTATTAAGGTTTTACAGGCGTATGTTCACCTCACACCAGCAAAATCTGGTGCCGGGATTGGCATCCTGCATAACATACTGACGGCGTGATACTTTTTTTACGCTGTGCGTCCGGTTACACTTCAATGGTGAGTCGGACGAGGGCGCTGAAAAGCGCGCCGGTTCTCAGTATGTCCGGTTATGCCAACCTCGTCCGACTCCGCCACCAAAGAAAATTGGCATTTTCAGTGGCGGGGGCAAACCAACATACTGAGGATGTTTATATGTCTATTGTCTCGTCTTTTTCAGACACGCTTCTCACGCTTCCTGTTAATCACAATACCGATTTCACCGAACTGGCCGACTACTGCCAGCGCTACTGCGAAGCGCTGGTAGAAGAAACCGATCCTGGCAGAAAACTCGCGCTCTGTGGCCGCCTCGCTGCCTGTCTTGCCTTACTCCGCCCGATGCTACTGGAGCCTGTGCCGGAACATTTGTATGAACGATTAACGGTGGATGTTTTCCCGGAAAGCGAACCTGCATTCAACGCAGAGGCTGATCAACTGTGCCGTTACTGTGAGGAGATTACGCAACTCTTAATTGGGGGAGTACTTGCGCCGGAGTCAGCCCGCGTAATGGGCGATCTGCTCTTTGAGCTGACAGGCTATTTTGCCGACCAGTTGAAAGCGCCACGCTGGCTAAAAACAGAGGCGGGAGTCGCATTACTGGGGTAAGCAAACAAAGCCGGGTGTCGGCTACGCCTTACCCGGCCTACCCGAACTCGTAGGCCCGGTAAGCGCAGCGCCACCGGGCGATGTTAAGGATTAGCGCGTTTTCACCAACAACGTCAACACTTCATAATGCGCGGTATGCGGGAACATATCGAAAAGCTGAACGCGTTCAATACGGTAGCCCGGCAGATGAGCGATATCTGTCGCCATGGTACGGGCGTTGCAGCTGGAGTAGATAATGTAATCCGGCGCCATCTGGCTCAGATAGTCGCACAGCGCCTTGCCAATGCCCCGGCGCGGCGGGTTGACCAGCACCAGCTCCGGTACGTTGCCCTGGCCGGTCGCGAACTGCGTGGAGTCCAGCGCCTGGAAGTGCAGATTGGTTAATCCGAGCTCAGCGGCAGACTGTTTCGCGCAGGCAATCGCTTCGGCGGCGATCTCAATCCCGGTCAGCTGCATCTCAGGCGTGGCGCAGTGCAGACCAAAGCCCCCGACACCGCAGAACAGATCCCACATATGATGGATGTTTAACGCCCTTACCCAGTCGCGGGCGGTGGCATATAACGCACTCGCCACCGTCGGGTTGGTCTGGAAGAAACTTTGCGGGCGGATCCACAGCGGCACGTTGTTGAACGTTTCCGCCAGCGCATGCTGCCCGGTGAAGAAGATCTCTGTCTCCCCCTCCATAATCGCCATATGCACCGGCTGAATATTGGCGGTAATGACCTTCAGCTGCGGAAGCTGCTCCTGCAGCCACGGCAGCGCCGCGCGCAGTTGTTCCAGCTTGGCTTGCGAGCGCAGCACGAAACGCAGCATCATACCGCCGTCCATCTGGCTCTCGGTCAGGAGGAGATATTTCAGCTCGCCGCGCTTACGGGCGACGTTATAAGGCGTTAACCCCGCGCGGGCAATCAACGGTTTAAGCGCCGCAAAGACGGGCTCAAACGAGGCAGGATAAAGCGGGCAGCCGGTGAGATCTTCCGGCGTACCGTCGCGATGCAGCATGCCCAGTAGCGGTTTTTCTACGCTGCCGCTGACCACCATTTTGGCTTTATTACGAAAACCCTGCTCCGGGCCGCTGACGGGGGCGCACCACTCGCCCACCGCATGTTCAGCCAGCAGCTGTTGCAGGTCGGCCATTTTGGCGGTGAGTTGTTGAGAGACCGGCTGTTCTATCCACTGACAGGAGCGGCAGCGTCCGGCGTCATAGAGTGCGCACTGCATAGGAAAACCTTAAGAATAACGAGGGCTGCGATTATACACATTATTGCAGGCGGAAGAACCGCCGGCTTGAGGCTGGAGCAAAGAGCAGCAGGAGCACCAGCATATCGGGTAATTTCTGCATGACCAGCGCATGGAAGATCTCGCGTTTGGATCCACCGGCAATGCTGAACAGCTCCGGATAGCCATAGCCTAGCGAGGCGGCCCACAGATAGCTGGCGGCGGTCACCTGCGTCAGCAGATAGACCCAACGCGCCCAGTTGCGCCCTTTAACCAGCGAAAACGCGCAGTAGATTTCGATAAACACCAGCACAAGGCTGCTGAGGAATACCAGCGTGAGGTTCCAGGTTTGCACGCTGCGATGAATGAACTCACCGATGCCGCGCGCCCCCAGGGTGTTGAGGATCATCAGTACATCAAGACAGCGGATCATAATAATAGCGAGCGCCGCCACCTGCACCAGCGCAGGTACGTTTGGACGAGCGTGCGTAAGACGTGATTTTTTTAATAATCCCAATGTTTTACTTCCCTGAAAAACAGTGCCGCGTCATGCGCGGCACATCACTGGAAATAATAATTCCTTCAGCCGCGTCTTGCACGCTGGATATCGCGCACGCGCTGCTTTTCCGCGCGCGCCATCAAATACCAGGCGATAAATCCGACAATTCCGACCACGCCAAGGATAATCGACGCCAGGGCGTTGATCTCCGGGTTTACCCCCATGCGCACGCTGGAGAAGACCAGCATTGGCAGCGTCGTCGCCCCTGGCCCGGAAACAAAGCTGGCGATCACCAGATCGTCGAGCGACAGGGTAAAGGCCAGCAGCCAGCCGGAGATCACCGCAGGCATAATCATCGGCAGCGTGATGATGAAAAAGACCTTCACCGGCGTGGCACCGAGATCCATCGCCGCCTCTTCAATGGAGCGATCCAGCTCGCGCAGACGCGAGGAGATAACCACCGCCACGTACGCGGTACAGAAGGTCACATGCGCCAGCCAGATGGTGAGCATGCCGCGATCCGCCGGCCAGCCAATGGCATGCGCCAGCGCCACAAACAGCAGCAGCAGCGACAGGCCGGTGATCACGTCCGGCATCACCAGCGGCGCGGTGATCATAAAGGCAAAGCCGTTCGAGCCGCGAAAACGCCCGAAGCGCACCATCACCAGCGCGGCAATCGTGCCCAGCACGCAGGCCATCGTGGCCGCCAGCGCCGCGATGGTCAGGCTCAGCCCCACCGCGCTCATCATCGCATCGTCGTGGAACAGTTCGCTGTACCAGCGCGTCGACCAGCCAGCCCATACGGTGACCAGTTTGGAGCTGTTGAACGAGTAGATCACCAGCATCAGCATCGGCGCATACAGGAAGGTAAAGCCGATCACCAGGATCGCAATTCGCCACGGAGAGCGCACTACCGGTAAGTTGTTCATCCGTGGTCTCCCATCTGTTTCTGCTGATGCTTGTGGAACCACATGATCGGCACGATCAGCAGCAGCAACATCACGATCGCCACCGCGGAGGCCACCGGCCAGTCGCGGTTATTGAAGAACTCCTGCCACAACACGCGACCAATCATGATGCTGTCCGGGCCGCCGAGCAATTCCGGGATCACAAACTCCCCAACCGCCGGAATAAACACCAGCATCGACCCGGCGATAATCCCGCCTTTGGTCAGCGGCACAATCACGCTGAAGAAAGTCTTCAGCGGACGGGCGCCCAGATCCAGCGAGGCTTCCACCAGCGAGTAATCGATACGCGTCAGCGCCGTATAGATCGGCAGCACCATAAACGGCAGGTAGGCATATACAATCCCGATATAGACCGCGAGATTGGTGTGCAGAATAGTCAGCGGCTGATCGATAACCCCTAACCACATCAGGAAGTTATTCAGCACCCCGTTATTTTTCAGGATCCCCATCCACGCGTAGACGCGGATCAGGAACGAGGTCCACGACGGCAGGATCACCAGCAGCAGCAGAATATTGCGCGTCGAGGGCTTACTGTGCGCCACCGCCCATGCCAGCGGGTAGCCCATCAGCAAACAGCAGAGCGTGGAGATGGCCGCCACCTGCAGCGACTGCAGGTAGGCTTCGACATAAAGCGGATCTTCCGTCAGCTGCAGGAAGTTGCCAAGGTTAAGCGTCAGCGTCAGCTGGCCGTCTGCCCAGTCCAGCAGATTGGTGTAAGGCGGGATCGCCCGCGCCATTTCCGCCAGGCTTATCTTGAAAACGATCAGGAACGGCAGCATGAACAGCAGGATCAGCCACACGTAAGGCATGGCAATCACCAGCTTGCGGCCGTGGTTCATCTGCATGCGCGCCAGCCAGTGCGCAAAGCCGCCCGGTTTTTCGACGCGGGCTGACGGTTCAAGTGTACTCATTGGCCGCTCCTTATACCGTCAGCACGACACAACTGTCCGCATCCCAGCACAGACGCACTTCGTCGCCCCAGGTCGGCAGTCCTTTACGGTAGCGATGTTCGTTTTGCAACTGGGCGCTGAGCATCTGCCCGCTCTTCAGACGGACGTGGTAAATAGAGAGATCGCCCAGATAGGCAATGTGCACCACTTCGCCCACGGCAAAGTTAAAGCCATCGGCCGGAGGATCTTCACAGAGCATGATTTTCTCCGGTCGCAGGGCGATATAGACCGGCACGTTGTCTACCACGGAGTTATCCGGGTCGACCTTCAGCGGATGCTGCAGCCCCGGCGATTCGATGATCAGCCCGTCTTCTTCACGCGCTTTCAGCAGCCCTTCAAAAACATTCACCGAGCCGATGAACTCCGCGCTGTAACGGGTAGTCGGGTGTTCATAAATCTCTTCCGGCTCGCCAATCTGTACGAACTTACCGCGGTTCATGATCGCGATACGCCCGGCCATGGTCATGGCCTCTTCCTGGTCGTGGGTGACCATCACGCAGGTCACGCCCACGCGTTCGAGGATATCCACCACTTCGAGCTGCATACGGTCGCGCAGTTTTTTATCCAGAGCACCCATCGGCTCATCAAGCAGCAGCAGTTTCGGGCGTTTCGCCAGGCTTCGGGCCAGTGCCACGCGCTGACGCTGACCACCAGAAAGCTGGTGCGGTTTACGCTTCGCGAACTCCTGCATGTGCACCAGACTCAGCATCTCCGCCACACGCGCGGTGATTTCGGCTTTTGGCAGCTTGTCCTGCTTCAGGCCAAACGCGATGTTCTGCTCCACCGTCATATGCGGGAACAGCGCGTAAGACTGGAACATCATGTTAATCGGACGCTGATACGGCGGTACACTGGAGAGATCCACGCCATCCAGCACAATCTGCCCGGCGGTAGGTTGTTCAAACCCGGCCAGCATACGCAGTAAGGTTGATTTACCGCAGCCAGACGCCCCCAGAAGGGCAAATATTTCGCCTTTGTAGATAGTCAGGCTGACGTCGTCCACGGCATGCTGGCCATCGAAAGATTTGGTGAGGTTACGAATTTCAAGTAGCGGGGTCAGCGCTTTACGGACTTTCGCCTGCGGGCGGGGGATCGCGTCATTCACGGGGTGTTCTCCGGCATAGATCAAAACTGGTGCAAACGCACCGTCAGGGTGCGCATCGCCGGGCGGCGCGAACGCTTGCCCGGCCTACGGGTTGTGTCGGCCCGGTAAGCGATAGCGCCACCGGGCAACGTTACCAAACGCCGTTATTTCCCGCTTTTCACCTTGGTCCACGCACGGGTACGTACGCGGTCAATTTTTGGCTCCTGAACTTTCAGGGTGAAGAGCTTGGCAAACACATCCGCTGGCGGATAGATAGCCGGATTATTACGGATCTCTTCGCTAATCAGTGGCAAGGAGGCCTTGTTACCGTTGGCGTAGTAGACATGGTCGCTGATATGGGCAATCACTTCCGGACGCATCAGATAGTTAAGGAACTGATACGCTTCATCTTTGTTTTTCGCATCGGCAGGCATGGCGAAGACATCAAAGAAGGCCAGCGCCCCCTCTTTCGGAATGAAGTAGGAGACATTCACGCCGTTTTTCGCCTCTTTCGCGCGGTTAGCCGCCTGCCAGACGTCCCCTGCCCAGCCAATTGCCACGCAGATATCGCCGTTAGCCAGGTCGTTAATGTACTGTGAAGAGTGGAAGTAACGGATATTCGGACGCAGCTTCAGCAGCAGATCGGTCGCCGGGCCGGTGTAGTCATCCGCCTTGTTGCTGTTCGGATCTTTGCCGAGATAGTTCAGCACGGTGGCGAAAATCTCTTCCGGGGCATCCAGGAAGGAGACGCCGCAGCTTTTCAGCTTCGCAAGGTTCTCCGGCTTCAGCACCACGTCCCAGCTGTCCAGCTTGACGTCCGGGCCCAGCGCCGCTTTGACTTTATCCACGTTGTAGCCAATACCGGTGGTCGCCCACAGATACGGCATGGCGTATTTGTTCTCCGGGTCATGCTTAGAGACCAGCTTCAGCACTTCCGGGTCGAGGTTTTTCCAGTTTGGTAACTTGCTCTTGTCCAGCGGCTGGAAAACGCCTGCGGTCAGCTGACGCTCCAGGAAACTTGCGGACGGTACCACCAGGTCAAAACCGGTGCTGCCTGCCATCAGTTTGCCTTCCAGCACTTCGTTGGAATCAAATACGTCGTAGACCACTTTAATGCCGGTCTCTTTTTCAAAATTAGCCACCGTGTCCGGGGCAATATAGTCAGACCAGTTATAAACATGCAGCGTTTTTTGTTCCGCAGCGAGCGTGCCGGCAGAGACGGCCATCAGAGCACCCGCAACCAGACCCGATAACCATTTTTTATTCAAGGCGATCATAGTGTTATTCCTTCTGAAAGCTCGTTAACAAACGAACTAAAACTGTGCAATCTGGATATATGCAAAAATCATGCATAGTTTGTCGCTCTGCTCAAAATAAAAAGAAACCTCTTTACCCGGCAGGATCCGCTCGCTTTTTTAAGCATCGCAAGAATAACTGTAGCCCGTGTCTCCGGCTATAGCCCAGACGAAAAAACGCCTTTTATCAATTTTTTATGCAGGTTATGTCTACGTGATAAGCCGAAATGGCCTTTGAGGAGGTGAAAAATTCTTTAAAGAAAGGTTAAAAGCAGCAGAATAAATGGCGTTATGCAGCCGCTCTGGCAGCGACTGCGCAAAAGTCAGACAGGCTTAGTGAAGAAAATTGGGAGATGCATCATTATTCTCTGCATCGTCTTCCGCGCTGTACAGCAGATGGTGTGCATTGGCTTCCATCATTACCATCGAAATTTGCTCTTCACTCAAACGCATAAACCAGGCGAACTGCTTGAAGGAGAGCCCCGCGCCGGAGAACAAAGACTGGCAAACGACCAGTTTTGGCAGATTATCATCCTGTATATCGAGGAATGCTTTCACCGTCAAAGAACTGGCGTTGATCGCAGAGAGGTCAGAGGCCAGCGCCAGCAGCGCAGACGGCTTAACTTCTGCCAGCGCAGAGAAGAGGATCACGTCGTTAATGAGATCGATTTTGGCATCAAAAATGCCGTCGAAATTCTGCATGTGAGGCAGATGCAGCGCCTGGCAGGAATCACATTCAAAGAAGGTGATACCGGCATCATCAAGCCATTGACGTAACGTATCCAGTGTTGGAACGACCTGTAAATCCATCGCGGTGGAGCCTCTTTAGTAAAAACTTCGCATAGGGTACTCAAAAAGTGCGCGCTAATCCATTTAACCACCCGTTTTAAGACAGTAGCCCGGCGTGGCATGACGCTCAATCCATGCAATCATTTTACCTGCAATATCGACACCGGTGGTTTTTTCTACCCCTTCCAGCCCGGGCGAGGCATTCACTTCCATCACCAGCGGCCCGCGCGTTGCGCGCAGAAGGTCTACGCCTGCCACGTCCAGCCCCAGCGTTTGCGCCGCTTTCACGGCAATCTCCCGCTCGCGCTCGCTGATATCAGCAACCCGCGCAACGCCGCCCCGGTGGAGGTTGGAGCGAAAATCGCCCTCTTTCGCCTGACGCTCAATGGCCGCCACCACCTCATTGCCCACCACGAAACAGCGGATATCGCGCCCTTTGGCCTCTTCGATGTACTCCTGCACCAGAATGTGCGCATTCAGGCCGCGGAAGGCGTCAATCACGCTCTCTGCTGCCTGTCGCGTCTCTGCCAGCACCACGCCAATACCCTGTGTGCCTTCCACCAGTTTGATGACCAGCGGCGCACCGCCCACCATGTCGATCAGATCGCTGGTGTCGTCCGGGGAGTGAGCGATACCGGTGACCGGAAGATCGATACCCTGGCGGGCGAGCAGCTGCAGCGAGCGCAGCTTATCCCGGGCACGGGAAATGGCGACAGATTCGTTGAGAGGATAGCTGCCCAGCATTTCAAACTGGCGCAGCGCGGCCGTACCGTAATAGGTGATCTGCGAGCCGATGCGGGGGATCACCGCATCAAAATGCGGTAGCTTGCGGCCTTTGTAATGGATCGAGGAAGCAGCAGGGTCAATGTTCATATAGCAGGACATCGGATCGAGGATCTCAATCTGATGTCCGCGTTTTGCCGCCGCTTCTCGCAGGCGTTTGCATGAATAGAGCGTTCCATCCCGGGACAAAATGGCAATTTTCACCCTGCACCTCTCTAAAGACATGGGAAAAGCCTGCGTATCATACCGAATGGACTAGCGCGTCGCCCAGCCCTGTTTATGCAGATAATCGAGAATAAACGGGCGATTTTCTTTAATGATGGTACGGCGGATGTGGTCGCTCCAGGTATCGCGGCGGTTATTGCTGCCGCGCGTCATGTAGTAGTGCGCCAGCTCCTCGTCATACTGCGCCAGCACGTCGTTGTCGACCGGCTGGTAGTGGTTTTCATGGACCAGCATCGCCGCAGGCAGGCGCGGCTTGAGATCCGGGTTGTCAGCCGGCCAGCCGAGGCAGAGACCGAACAGGGGCAGGACGTGCTTCGGCAGCTTCAGCAGTTCGGTTACGCTTTCAATATTGTTACGCAGCCCGCCGATATACACGCCGCCTAATCCCAGCGATTCCGCCGCCGTGAAGGCGTTTTGCGCCATCAGCGCGGTATCGACCACACCCAGCAGCAGCTGTTCTGCCAGCCCCAGCTCGGCTTCAGGGCAAATTTGCAGGTGGCGGTTAAAGTCAGCGCAGAATACCCAGAACTCGGCGGCCTGAGCTACATGCTTCTGCCCGCCCGTGAGCGTCACCAGCTGCTCGCGCATGGCCTTGTCGGTAATGCGAATAATCGAACTGCACTGCAGAAAGCTGGAGCTCGAGGTGGCTCTGGCGCTGTCGATGATGGCCTCACGCTGCGCCTCGGTAATGGGCTCATCGGTGAAGTGGCGGATAGAACGGTGGGAACGGAGCAGGTCAATTGTTGGCGTCATTGTCTCTCTCTTTGTCTTGCTTAATACGTGTGGCAGCCAGTATAGGCAATGATGCGCGGCATGTAATTGGCGAAACATAGCTCAAGGGTATTAAAGCGACAGGCGAAACCTACTTTAATGACGGCAGGTTATCGTGCACTATATGTGTCATTCGCCGTCAGGCTTGTTTTTTGAGGAGAGAGAAATGTTTGCAGTAATTTTTGGTCGTCCAGGATGCCCTTACTGTGTGCGCGCAAAAGAGCTGGCTGAAAAACTGACTGAAGAGCGTGATGACTTTAACTTCCGCTATGTGGATATCCACGCAGAAGGCATCACCAAAGCCGATCTGGAAAAAACCGTGGGTAAACCGGTTGAAACCGTACCGCAGATCTTCCTCGATCAGAAACACATTGGCGGCTGCACCGATTTTGAAGCTTACGCTAAAGAACATCTGGGTCTGTTTGCCGCTCAGTAATCACTAAGCAAACCCCGCGCCCTGACGTGGGGTTTTATCTATTTAGCAGTCATTACTTTTTCACTTCACCCAATAGAACTGAACCATATGAAGCATGGATTAGCCTGTTAATCCAGTGCGCGTCTTGCGTTTTGCCCTACGATAAATAATGCAATTACTTGATATTAATGCCGATTGTAGGCCGGGTAAGCGCAGCGCCACCCGGCAAGAAAGACGGCTTAAGGGCATTGGGCGCACTACGCGGGATGCTGTCAGTCACGACTGGAAAAGGTAGGTATGGACTGGAATACCGGGCAATCCGTACACAGTACCGTATTTGACGACAATATCTGCGGCAACGGCGTTCTCATTCTTTTTTATTATGTAACCGTTGATGCCGTATCAGAGTGCGAAGAAACAGGAAAAACAGCGCACCGAGCGCGCACCAGAATACGCCGCTCAGCAGCCAGGCCAGCTCCTGCCAGAGGCTTCGTGTGGACACAAAAAGCAACCGCATCAACACCAGGCACAGCGGTGCCGCCAGCATTGCCCCTAACAGCGGCTTAACAACCTCGCCTTCGCGCGAGAGAAAACTCGCGGCCACGCCAGGCAGAATGAAAAAGAGCAGTCCCAGTTCCGGATGCCCGGAGGCTCTGAATGCCCCCTTAACATTAAACGCTAACGACATACAGACAACGGTGAACAGTAAGAAACAGCTTATCGCCCCTGCCCATTTTCCTTTAATGTTCAAATTATCCTCCTGACTTCTCTATCAAATAAAGTTTCGTCGCGTGGACACCCGATCGGATAAAGTTATGCGGCAATCCTTGCCAAAACCCGCATACGGTTATGCGATAATGAGTAGCCGTTGGTAGCTAATGCGATTAAACTATCCAGCTG
Organism: Enterobacter cloacae complex sp. 394F7; assembly: GCF_057320385.1. NCBI lineage: Bacteria > Pseudomonadati > Pseudomonadota > Gammaproteobacteria > Enterobacterales > Enterobacteriaceae > Enterobacter > Enterobacter cloacae complex sp. 394F7. Next base: position 70,339 of record NZ_JBXWCS010000016.1, read on the forward strand.
CTATTGTCTTAGGGAATTTTTTTGGCCGCAGGGAGTGTAGAAGTATTCCCTGGCACTGAAAACAGTAGCCCAAAATGTCCTTTCATTCAACAACTTACTGGTAAACAAGAAGTTAGCCTCCGTGAATATAAACGTCGCAGACTTGTTAAATGGGAATTACATCCTGTTATTATTTGTGGTACTGGCGCTGGGCCTTTGCCTGGGTAAATTGCGCCTGGGTTCAGTACAACTTGGTAATTCCATTGGCGTTTTAGTCGTCTCCTTATTATTAGGTCAGCAGCATTTCAGCATTAACACAGACGCGCTTAACTTAGGTTTTATGCTGTTTATTTTTTGTGTTGGTGTGGAAGCGGGTCCTAACTTTTTTTCCATTTTCTTCCGCGACGGCAAAAATTATCTGATGCTGGCGCTGGTGATGGTCGGCAGTGCGCTGCTGATCGCGTTAGGGCTGGGTAAACTGTTTGGCTGGGATATCGGGTTAACGGCCGGTATGCTGGCAGGCTCCATGACCTCGACGCCGGTTCTGGTGGGTGCAGGCGATACCCTGCGCCATTCCGGTATGGCCGGGGCACAGCTTTCTACCGCACTCGATCACCTGAGCCTGGGCTATGCCCTGACCTATCTGATTGGTCTGGTGAGCCTGATTGTAGGCGCACGCTATCTGCCGAAACTGCAGCATCAGGATCTGCAGACCAGCGCCCAGCAAATCGCCCGCGAGCGTGGTCTGGACACGGACTCCAAACGAAAAGTTTATCTTCCGGTGATCCGCGCTTATCGCGTCGGGCCAGAGCTGGTCGCCTGGGCGGACGGTAAAAATCTGCGCGAGCTGGGGATTTACCGCCAGACGGGTTGCTATATCGAACGTATCCGCCGTAACGGCATCCTGGCGAACCCGGACGGCGACGCGGTACTGCAGATGGGCGACGACATCGCGCTGGTGGGTTACCCGGATGCCCACGCGCGGCTGGACCCAAGCTTCCGTAACGGTAAAGAGGTATTCGACCGCGACCTGCTCGACATGCGTATTGTCACCGAAGAGATTGTAGTTAAAAACCACAACGCCGTCGGCCGTCGTCTGGCGCAGCTGAAACTGACCGACCACGGTTGCTTCCTGAACCGCGTGATCCGCAGCCAGATTGAGATGCCTATCGACGATAATGTCGTCCTGAATAAAGGTGACGTGTTGCAGGTCAGCGGCGACGCACGCCGCGTGAAAACCGTCGCCGACCGCATCGGCTTTATCTCCATTCACAGCCAGGTCACCGACCTGCTGGCTTTCTGCGCCTTCTTTATTGTTGGCCTGATGATTGGGATGATCACTTTCCAGTTCAGCAACTTTAGCTTTGGCATCGGTAACGCCGCCGGGCTGCTGTTTGCCGGGATCATGCTGGGCTTCCTGCGAGCGAACCACCCAACCTTCGGCTACATTCCGCAGGGCGCGCTGAACATGGTGAAAGAGTTCGGTCTGATGGTCTTTATGGCGGGTGTCGGCTTAAGTGCCGGTAGCGGCATTGGCCACAGCCTGGGCGCCGTCGGCTGGCAAATGTTAGTTTCCGGACTTATCGTCAGCCTGGTGCCGGTGGTGATCTGTTTCCTGTTCGGCGCCTACGTGCTGCGCATGAACCGCGCCCTGCTCTTCGGAGCCATGATGGGTGCGCGTACCTGTGCGCCAGCCATGGAAATCATCAGCGATACCGCCCGCAGCAACATCCCGGCGCTGGGTTATGCGGGCACCTACGCTATCGCTAACGTACTGCTTACGCTGGCGGGTACGCTCATCATCATCATCTGGCCTGGACTCGGATAACTCTTAACTTTGCGCGTAACGAAAAAATTTTCGTTATGCGCAGAACTTTTTTATCAGGGGGCAGTCATAACTAGTGCCACTGCTTTTCTTTGATGTCCCCAATTTGTGGAGCCCATCAACCCCGCCGTTTTGGTTCAAGGTTGATGGGTTTTTTGTTGCCTGAAATTCTCTGGCTCGGAAAAACAACCACTTACAATCACATTTTCAGATATCCGAAGATTTCGAAAAATCCGTCTGTTCAAAATCAGCATCCCATTTAATTTTTTTGTCCCTTCCTCATGAAAATCATCGCCCCCTGCCAGCAAAAGAATAAAATCACTAAACAGATCAGCAAGGAAAGCCGCATGTTCGATTTTTATCCCGAGAAAATCTACAGTAGAACGGAAGTGATGAGCAAACCATCACCAGTTCCGCCAGTAAATGGCATCTACTTCTGGTGGTTTAAGGAAATTCCTCCAGGTGTACCGACAGAGGGGTGCGTTACCTCTGACGGCTACACACTGCTGTATGTGGGCATCTCACCCGACCAGCGAGGGAAACCTAACAGCCGTTCGAACTTAAAGAAACGTATCAAAACGCACTATAGCGGCAATGCTGCTGGCTCAACGCTCAGGCGCACGCTGGGTGTGTTATTGAGTAGTTCTAGTGGCTTTCCGCTGCGCCGTGTGGGATCTGGATCCAGAATGACATTTACTCATACTGGCGAGCAGTGGCTTGATGTCTGGATGGAAAAGAATGCCAGGGTTCACTGGATACCTGTCGAAGCGCCCTGGGAGCTTGAGGATAAACTGATCGCATCTATTCCCCTTCCATTAAATATTCAGGGGAATGCTCATGAATTTAAAATTACGCTTTCGGAAATGCGGAGGCTGGCTGCTACCGAGGCAAGATTGATGGAGATTGCTGATGAGAAAGGATTCAAAAGACGTTTAATTACGTGATGAACAGACGGCACGACAATTAGCTGTGAGGTAGTAATAAGCAAGTATAATGTTCCATTTATACTTTTTGTTGAAATGGTGTGTCTCAAAAAGAGTACCAACTCGTTAGTGCTTAAAAAAATACGTTACGTGCCATCTCAGAGAATAGCAATGATAGTGATTAATTGCTAATTTTCGTAAGTTTTTAGAATCCAATGTGTATTTTCGCAATTAATAAATGCTAATAAAATCAAGAGATAGATAAACAAAAAAAGATAACCAGACATCCTGGCTATCTTTTTTCATAATATTGACGAGTAATATTTTTATTTACCACTCATCAAAACATGAGCATACTTTATTAAATCCTGCTCTCTCTGGGCTATAAAGTCCTTATAATCAGCCTTACCATCTCTAAGTCCAGAAGAAATCAAAGCCGAGTCAAATATCTTATCTCTTTCCGCCTCATGAATGTTAGAGAAATACAATGAGGGCTCTGAATCAGATATTTGATTGTTGTCTTGAGCCGTCAGGAAAGCTATATTAGCAATAATATTAGACTCGTGGAAACCGATCCCTTTTTTATTTAAAAAAGCTTTTGGATATATATGATGGAACTGTCTTGCGTTATAAGCTGCGAGTGCAGAACCTAGATCAACGACTTTCCCAGTAATAAAGCTTCGAGGGTTTAATTGCGCAAGAAGACAAATTGTTGCTTTAGCTGCTGAAGAATTGATCCTCCATGCTTTCCTAAAGAATCCAGTCTCAACCTTCATAGGAAATAATATTGCAGCATTAGACTGTAAAAGAGCAGTATCCATCAATTTAATGTCTTCCATTACAAAAGCATTTGTACCTGCTTTGTAACGTTGGGAAAAAGCACAACACCAAAACCATCTTTTAATTGACGTATATTGATAACCTGTAGGCCGTTCAACTTTAGAAAAGAAGTAGACGAGTGGTACTAGCATAATAGGGAAAGGTAAAAATACGGAGTTCTGTATTTTTAAATCTTTCTCAAGAAAATCGACTGCTTTTTTTATACCTTTTTCTAAAGATTCTACTGCTTTGGATAATGATGACGGCTCAACATTTATGAGTGTTTCCGAATCAATTTCTTTGTTTACAATAGAAGTCAAGCATCTCATTAAAAGAGTTTCATCCACTTGAAAACCTTTTGCTGAAAGAAAATCATTTAAATTATTAATTTCAGTTCTCAGATCAAATGTCTCTGTCCAAGTCCATGCCGTTAGTAGTTCTATAGTACTTAAACTAGTTCCCGATGAATTAATTCTTTGGAAGATTCGACAAACTTCTTGGTCTGTTCGCTCTTTAATCGTCACCACTGGGAAATCATAATCTTTGAATTTATCTACAAGATTAGTTATGCGCGCAACTTCCCACTCATTGAATTGATGAAGTTGTCCTATCAGCTTTGTTGTTTCTAAAATAGAATTTAATGCAATTGTTTTTAAATCGTGAGGTTTCGTATAATAATGGTAAAATTTGTCTTCTGAAGGTGAGTAATGAATATTAAATCGCATTGCTAATTCTTCATTATTTGTTTTTTTATCAGAATTAAAAACACCAAACAAAGTTGTCAGCCGTTGTTGCCCATCTAAAATGTAATTAACAGGGTAGTCTTCTTTGATCTCTGGCAAATCAAAACCTCCAACATTTCTTTCGAATTTCAAAGGAGTCTTTGTTGACCAAAGTAACAATGAACCAACAGGGTAACCACAATATATTGAATCTATGAGCCCAAGTATTTGTTCGTCTGTCCATACATATTGTCTTTGAAAGGCTGGTATTTTTATTTGCCCTCTTTTGACGTCGTCCAACAATGATGCAAGTCTTTCGTTCCCAGAATCGATTTTCTTTTTACTTGAATCGCCAACATGCGTAGCCATCTAAACCAACCTTGTCAATAAGAATTGTCCCATCAGTGTATCAACTATGCAGTAAATTGAGTATGTTATCAACGGTTCAGATCACTTAACTTTCTGCTATATCTAATCATTTATGGATTTTGTTCATGCATACCTTTGCATCAATGCGAATTGATTGCCTGAAATTCTCTGCTCCATCATCCCCCCTCTTCCCACCTCCGCCTCAAACATATATGATTAAACAAATATGTATCAACTACCCGCAGGGTTCAACCATGCTCCACCCGCTCCAGCTTTTCAAAACCCTCTCCGACGAAACGCGGCTCTCCATCGTCATGCTTCTGCGTGAAGCTGGTGAGCTATGCGTCTGCGATCTCTGTTCCGCAACCACGGAGTCACAGCCGAAAGTCTCGCGCCATATGGCCTTACTTCGCGAATCCGGGCTGGTTATCGACCGTCGTGAGGGGAAGTGGGTCTATTACCGTTTGTCTCCGAACATGCCTGCGTGGGCAGCTACCGTCATCGATAACAGCTGGAATTGCCTGCGGGATGAAACGCGTGCCAGGTTAAAGAATAGCCTTCCTGGGTCATGTTAAACACATTCATAAAAACAGATATAACGGAGTAAACGATGTTTCTGGCAGGGGCAATTTTTCTGTTGACGCTGGTACTGGTCATCAGGCAGCCCAAAGGGCTCAGTATCGGCTGGAGCGCGACGATTGGCGCCGTGCTGGCGCTGGCCAGCGGCGTGATCCACCTTAACGATATTCCGGTGGTGTGGAATATCGTCTGGAATGCCACGGCGACGTTTATCGCCGTTATCATCATCAGCCTGCTGCTGGATGAGTCCGGCTTTTTCGAGTGGGCAGCGCTGCATGTCGCCCGCTGGGGAAACGGTCGGGGGCGTTTGCTCTTTACTTATATCGTGCTGCTGGGTGCGGCCGTTGCGGCGCTGTTTGCCAATGACGGTGCAGCGTTGATCCTGACACCTATCGTCATTGCCATGCTGCTTGCGCTGGGGTTCAGCAAGCAGGCCACGCTGGCGTTTGTGATGGCGGCAGGTTTTATCGCCGATACCGCCAGCCTGCCGCTGATTGTCTCGAACCTGGTCAACATTGTGTCGGCAGACTTCTTTAGGCTGGGGTTCAGCGAATACGCCTCGGTGATGATCCCGGTTGATATCGCCGCGATTGCTGCCACGCTGGTGATGCTGCATCTGTTCTTTCGCAAGGAAATTCCACCGGAATATGATCTTGCGAAACTCCAGGAGCCCGCCCGGGCCATTCACGATCTCCCGACCTTCAGAACAGGCTGGATAGTGCTGCTGCTTCTTCTCGTCGGCTTCTTTGTGCTTGAGCCTCTCGGCATTCCGGTCAGCGCCATTGCAACAGCTGGCGCGCTGATTTTATTCGCCGTTGCAAAACGCGGACACGCGATTAATACCGGAAAAGTGCTGCGCGGCGCACCGTGGCAGATCGTCATCTTCTCACTGGGGATGTATCTGGTGGTCTACGGTTTGCGTAACGCCGGGTTAACCGAATACCTTTCAGGCGTGCTGAATGCGCTGTCCACCCACGGTTTATGGGTGACTACTCTGGGAACCGGGTTCATCACCGCCTTCCTGTCATCCATAATGAACAATATGCCCACGGTGCTGATTGGCGCGCTCTCTATTGATGGCAGCACGGCAACAGGATTGATTAAAGAAGCGATGATTTACGCCAACGTGATTGGCTGCGATCTGGGGCCAAAAATCACGCCTATCGGTAGTCTCGCCACCCTGCTCTGGCTCCACGTGCTGGCGCAAAAAAACATGACCATTACCTGGGGCTACTATTTCCGGACGGGCATCATCATGACGCTGCCGGTTCTGTTTGTGACGCTCGCCGCGCTGGCGTTACGTCTCTCCTTCACACTGTAATGAGCCACTGATATGACCAACATCACCATTTACCACAACCCCGCCTGCGGCACCTCGCGCAACACGCTGGAGATGATCCGCAACAGCGGCACCGAGCCAGAGATCATTCTGTATCTGGAAAATCCGCCGTCACGCGATGAACTGATCAAACTGATTGCCGAGATGGGCATTTCGGTGCGGGCGCTGCTGCGTACAAACGTGGAGCCCTATGAGCAACTGGGCCTGGCAGAAGAGACATTCACTGACGACCAGCTTATCGGTTTTATGCTGCAACACCCGATCCTGATTAACCGTCCGATTGTGGTGACGCCGCTGGGCACCCGTCTGTGCCGCCCGTCTGAAGTGGTCCTCGATATTCTGCCAGATGTGCAGAAAGGGGCTTTTACGAAAGAGGACGGTGAAGCCGTGGTGGATGCCAGCGGGAAAAAAATCACTCAGAAATAGAGGCGGGCCTGCAGGCTAGCGGTCCCCCTCGCCTGCAATCCTTCCCACCATCGCCCGGATCTCCTCGCGCGTTAGCGGCGCTCTGTCGGTGACAAAGTGCAGCGTCATTCCTTCGATAAAGGCGTCCAGCGCGCGGGTGGTGACTGGGTCAAACCACTGCTCAAGCGTTGTCTGGCTCATCTGCATCCAGTCCTGCATCACTGTTTTCAGCGCTGCGCTGCGGTGCATAAAAGTGTAGAGCTGGTACATCAGCGCCATGTTGTGCGGCGTCGTCACCTGCGAGCTGTGGATCAGCGTGGTGATGGATTCACACGCCATCTCCGGGCTGGTTACCCCCGCGAAGAAATCACGGTACTGCTGCGACATCTGCCGGGCAAACCACGTGAAAGCCTCTTCCAGCAGCGACTCCATGCCGTCAAAATAGTAGGTCATCGACCCCAGCGGAACCCCGGCACAGCTGGCGATTTTACGGTGCGTGACGGCATGGATACCGTGCTCAGCAATGGTGTCCAGCGTCGCCTGCAGGATCTTCTCCCGGCGATGCGGGTCGTTTGGTGGTCTGCTCATACATGCCTCATCTGATTTGTGTACAAATGTACACAAACTTGCTAGTGTTGTCGCTATTGTTGTGCTTCTGGTGCTTATCTCAATGACTCTGACCTCATCCCGTAAGGCCCTGCGGTTGCGCATGTGGGCGCTTTTCATGTTCTTCTTTATTCCGGGTCTGCTGATGGCGTCCTGGGCCACGCGTACCCCGGCAATCCGCGACATTTTGTCGGTCTCCACCGCGGAGATGGGCATTGTGCTGTTTGGCCTGTCGATAGGCTCAATGAGCGGTATTCTCTGCTCGGCGTGGCTGGTGAAGCGCTTTGGTACCCGGGCGGTGATCCGCACCACCATGTGCTGCGCAATACTGGGGATGCTGGTGCTCAGCGTGGCGCTGTGGTATGCCTCGCCGGTCATGTTTGCCCTGGGTCTGTTGATCTTTGGCGGCAGTTTTGGCGCGGCGGAAGTGGCCATTAACGTTGAAGGGGCTGCGGTCGAGCGCGAGATGAATAAAACCGTGCTGCCAATGATGCATGGCTTTTACAGCCTTGGCACGCTGGCCGGTGCGGGCGTGGGCATGGCGCTGACGGCCTCCGGCGTGAGCGCGAATCTGCATATCCTGCTGGCCGCGCTGATCTCTGTTGTGCCGGTGCTGACCGGCATCCGCGCCATTCCGGACGGCACGGGCAAAAACACCTCTGATGAACATAAAACGGTGGAAAAAGGGCTGCCGTTCTACCGTGATTTCCAGCTGATGCTGATCGGCGTGGTGGTGCTGGCGATGGCGTTTGCCGAAGGCTCCGCCAACGACTGGCTGCCGCTGCTGATGGTGGACGGCCACGGCTTTAGCCCGACCTCTGGCTCGCTGATTTACGCCGGGTTTACGCTGGGGATGACCGTCGGACGCTTTACCGGCGGCTGGTTTATTGACCGCTACAGCCGCGTGGCGGTGGTGCGCGCCAGCGCCCTGCTCGGCGGGCTGGGCATTGCGATGATCATCTTCGTGGATGTGGACTGGATTGCCGGCGTATCGGTGATCCTCTGGGGCCTGGGTGCCTCACTTGGCTTCCCGTTGACCATATCCGCCGCCAGCGATACCGGCCCGGACGCCCCGACGCGCGTCAGCGTGGTGGCAACCACAGGCTATCTGGCCTTCCTGGTCGGGCCGCCGCTGCTGGGCTTCCTGGGTGAGCACTACGGGCTGCGCAGCGCCATGCTGGTGGTGTTAGGGTTGGTCATGATTGCGGCGCTGGTGGCGCGCGCCGTGGCGAAGCCGGAAAAAGAACAAACGACACTGGAGAAGGGATATGAGCGTTAAACTGATTGCAGTCGACATGGATGGCACCTTCCTGAGCGACGCGAAAACCTACAATCGCGAACGTTTTCTGGCGCAGTATGCGCGTATGAAGGAGCAAGGTATTCGCTTTGTGGTGGCCAGCGGTAACCAGTATTACCAGCTGATATCCTTCTTCCCGGAGATTGCGCATGAGATTACGTTTGTCGCCGAAAACGGCGGCTGGGTGGTCAGCGCCGGAGAAGATGTTTTTAACGGTGAACTGTCGAAAACGCACTTTGACACCGTTGCTACCGTGCTAAACAACGTTCCCGGCATTGAGATTATCGCCTGCGGCAAAAGCAGCGCCTATACGCTCAAAGCCTATGACGATGAGTTCAAAGCTATCGCCGCGAAGTACTATCATCGCCTCGAAATGGTAAGTGATTTCGACAACCTGAACGATATTTTCTTCAAGTTCGGACTCAACGTTTCTGATGATGAAATCCCGCGCATACAGGCCATGCTGCACGAAAAACTCAACGACATTATGGTGCCCGTCACGACCGGCCATGGAAGTATCGATCTGATTATCCCCGGCGTGCATAAAGCCAACGGCCTGCGGATCCTGCAACAGCGCTGGGGCATTGACGACAGCGAGGTGGTGGCTTTCGGTGACAGCGGGAACGATGTGGAGATGCTGCGCCAGTCAGGCTTCAGCTTTGCGATGGCGAATGCCAGACCGCATATTAAAGCAGCGGCGCGGTTTGAAGCGCCGCATAATAACGAGGAAGGCGTACTGGATGTGATTGATAAGGTGCTCAACAGAGAAGCACCGTTTAATTGATTCCGTGCGCTCTGGTGCCCTCACCCTGCCCCTCTCCCACCGGGAGAGGGAATAAGAATTATGGCTGCAGGGCGTTCCCGACGCGTTTGTCTTTCAGGAACATCACCATCAGGATAACCCACAGCACGCCGTTGGCGAGGTTAAACAGGCTGAACAGACCATTGCCGCCGAGCGCATAAGCGTGCTTGCTCACCTCGATCCCGACGGTAAAAATCAGCATCTGCAGCATCCCCATCGCCGCCGAAACGGTGCCTTTACTCATCTCGCTGGCAAACAGCGTCAGACGCACCAGCCCGGCATTCGCCACGCCAATACCGAAGGCATAAATACTCAACCCCGCCGTCATCCACAGATAGGCATGAGATGATACCACCGTCGCCACCGCGGCCACGGTAAGGCCCGCCGCAATCGGCCAGCCGCCCATGATGATGAGCGAGCGCACCGTGCGTCGTGATGTCAGACGCGCCAGCACAAGGTTACCGATAATCAGTGCGCCAAAAATCGGCACCTGCAGCAGCCCGTACTCGTAGCTGCTGAGCTGTTCACCGCTGATGATAATGACCGGTGACTGGGCGATCCACGCCAGCAGCGGCAGACTAACAAAGCCCGTCGCCAGCGCGCCTGCCACAAAGCGGCCGTTTTTCAGCACTGCTTTATAATCCCGTCCCAGCTCTTTCAGCGACAGCGTCTCACCCAGTCGGGTGGCCGTTTCCGGCATTGCGCGGTGCAGGCCGAAGAACGCGATGGCGGCCAGCACGGCGAAGAGCACAAACATGCCTTCCCACGGTGCCACATGCACCCACGCGGCGCCCACCAGCGGCCCCAGCAACGGAGCAATCAGCGCCACGTTCGCCATCAGCGCGGTGATTTTGATACACACCGCCTCCTCAAAGGACTCCTGAATGGCGGCATACCCCACGGCACCGATAAAGCACAGGCTTACCCCCTGCAGGAAACGCAGCAGGGTGAACTGTTCAATGTTTTGCGCCAGCAGCGTGGCGAGACAGGTCACGATAAACCACACCACGCCCGTCAGCATCACCGGACGGCGGCCAATACGATCCGACAGCGGCCCTAACAGCCACTGTAAAAACATGCCGCCAGCCAGATAGGCGGTCATAGAGGTCGGCACCCATTCAATACCTGCGTTGTATTGCGCCACCACGGCCAGCATACCGGGCTGAATCATATCGTTGCCGATATAGGTAGAGAACTCGTAAAGCACCAGACACAGAGGGAAAAGTAACGCCTGACGACCCAGACGCGTACCCGAAGAAGAACGGTTTAACATGCAATCTCTTTATGATGAAAAAATCGCGATGAGTGTAATGAATTGCCGCTGTCTGAGATAGCAAATTATCCAGAAGAAACAGAAATAAAGCATTTATCGTCGTTGTTTAAGGTTTCCTTAAGTTGACACCAATATGATAGCCATATTTCACGCTGCCAACCAACTCTATGACCCGCATATCCCCTCGTTCAGAATTGTCTAAGTTACAGACAAATAAGACAAAACAACTTTACCGCTTGCCTGTGCGCTTTTATGGTTATCAGCTTTTAGTGCTGATCGCCCTTGCCGTGGTGTTTACCTGGCTTTCTCGTGGCGAAACGCTTGATAAATGGATCACTGGCTTTTGGTATGACGCGGCAACACACCGTTTCCCGCTGCAGAAAAACCCGCTGCTGGATCTGCTGAACCACCGGCTGGCGAAGTACATCGCCATTGCCATGGCGGTTGGGGCGCTGTTTTACGGTGCCTGGAAGCGCAATGCGAGACTGGTCACTGCCGCACTGCTGATGGGGCTTGGCACGCTGGTGGTTGGCGTGTTGAAAAGCCTGAGCCATCACAGCTGCCCGTGGGATCTGGTGGAGTATGGCGGTAAGGCCGTCTCTTACCCGCTGTTCAGTTCCGCTCCGGCAGACAGCGGTCCTGGCCGCTGCTTCCCCGGCGGCCATGCGTCCAGCGGCTTTATGGTGATGGGTCTGTTCTTTGCCTTCTGGCGCGAGAGTCCGCGTCTCGCCTGGAGCTTTGTGGCCTTCGGCGTGGTGTTAGGTCTGGCGATGGGCTTTGGCCAGGTCATGCGCGGGGCGCATTTTTTCTCTCACAACCTGTGGGCTGGGTGGTGGGTCTGGTTTTCCCAGGTAGCGGTCTACGGCCTCGTTTCTGCCTGGTTTGCTAAAGAGTAAAAACGCTATGTTAGAGAATCTGAATTACCAGCTGTTTTATCTGATCAACGCCACACCGGCCTCGCCTGAGTGGATGATCGATCTGGCCACTTTCCTGGCAAAAGATCTGATCAGTATTGTGCCTGTGCTGGCGGCCATCCTCTGGCTGTGGGGACCGCGCAGCCAGGTCAACGCGCAGCGTCAGCTGGTGATCAAGGTGGCGATGACGCTGGGGGTCAGCGTGCTGGTCAGCTATGTTCTGGGTCTCGCCTTCCCGCACGATCGTCCTTTTGTCGAACACGTCGGCTATACCTTCCTGCACCACGCGCCGGATGACTCGTTCCCAAGCGATCATGGTACGGTGATCTTTGCTTTTGCGCTGGCCTTCCTGTTCTGGCATCGCCTGTGGTCAGGTGCGCTGCTGATGGCCATTGCGGTCGCCATTGCCTGGTCTCGCGTGTATCTGGGCGTACACTGGCCGCTGGATATGGTAGGCGGCTTCCTGGTGGGGCTGATCGGCTGCGTCAGCGCGGCGATCCTGTGGAACCTCTTCGGGCTGGCGCTGTATCGCGGACTCTCGTCTCTCTATCGCACCCTTTTCGCTATCCCGATCCGCAAAGGCTGGATACGTGACTAACCCCGGTATGACAGGTTACACTTGAGCCCCCGCCCTGCGGGGGCTCACTTTTTCATCCTGAGGATCTATGGAAACACGCCGCGATGACCGCATAGCTCAGTTGATACAGGCGCTGAAGCGCAGTGATAAGCTTCATCTTAAGGAAGCCGCTACCCTCCTCGGCGTTTCAGAGATGACCATTCGCCGTGACCTGAACAGCGAGAGCGCGCCCGTCGTGCTGCTGGGCGGCTATATTGTGCTGGAGCCACGTAGCGCCAGTCATTATCTGATCAGCGATCAAAAGACGCGCCTGGTTGAAGAGAAACGCAAAGCCGCCCGTCTGGCGGCCTCTCTGGTACAACCGCACCAGACGCTGTTTTTTGACTGCGGCACTACCACGCCGTGGATAATCGAAGCCATCGACAGCAGCACCCCCTTTACCGCCGTGTGCTACTCGCTGAACACCTTCCTGGCCCTTCAGGAGAAACCCGAGTGCCGGGTGATCCTCTGCGGCGGTGAGTTCCATGCCAGCAACGCCATTTTTAAACCGCTCAATCTTCAGGACACGCTCAGCAATTTGTGCCCGGATATCGCGTTTTACTCCGCGGCGGGCGTGAGTCCCCGTCAGGGGGCAACCTGTTTTAACCTGGAAGAGCTGCCGGTAAAACACTGGGCATTAAGCGCCGCGCAGTACCATGTGCTGGTGGTGGATCACAGCAAGTTCGGCAAGGTGCGTCCGGCACGGATGGGCGAGCTGGCACAGTTCAATGCCATCGTCAGCGATTGCCGCCCGGATGAAGAATACGTGACCTACGCGAAGGCGCAGCAGGTGAAGTTGATGTATTGAGAGGGCATCAGACCCTCTCCCACAGGGAGAGGGTGAAAAGCTGGAAGACTTAACTAAACCAACTGCCAAACCAGCTATGGAATTTCATCATCACGAAGTCCCACATCCGGCTGAAGAAGCCGCCCTCTTCGACCGCTTCCATCACAATCAGCGGACGCTGTTCAATCGACTTACCGTTTAACTGGAAATCAATCGTCCCGACCACCTGGCCTTTTTTCAGCGGCGCGGTGAGCTGCGGATCGGTGAGGGTATAGCTCGCTTTCAGGTTTTTCAGCTGACCACGTGGAATGGTCACCGACCCGGCTTCACCAGCCCCCAGGTTCACCTCACTCTTGTCACCAAACCAGACGCGCTGGCTGACGAACGTGGCATCCGGTTTAATCGGCGTCACGGTTTCAAAGAAGCGGAAGCCCCAGGTCAGCAGTTTTTCTGACTCGTTAAAACGAATACGGTCGGTTTTGGTGCCCAACACCACCGAGATCAGACGCATGTCACCCTGGGTCGCGGAGGCCACCAGGTTATAACCCGCCCCGGCCGTGGTGCCGGTTTTCATCCCGTCAACGTTGACGTTGCTGCTCCACAGCAGACGGTTGCGGTTCGGCTGGCGGATTTTATTAAAGGTAAACTCTTTCTCTTTGTGGATGGCATATTCGTCCGGCACATCGTGGATGAGCGCCTTGCCGAGCAGCGCCATATCGCGCGCGGTACTGAACTGGCCCGGCGCATCCAGACCGTGGACGGTTTTAAAGGTGGTATTGGTCAGACCCAGCTTTTGCGCATAGCCGTTCATCAGGCCAATAAACGAGTCCTGGCTTCCCGCAACATAATCTGCCAGGGCGATACAGGCATCGTTGCCGGACTGGATAATCACCCCTTTATTCAGATCGGAAACGGAAACCTGATCGCCAGGTTTCAGGAACATTACCGATGACCCGCGCAGCGCCGGATTGCCGGTCGCCCAGGCGTCCTTCCCGATGGTGACCATATCGTCGAGCTTGATCTTACCCGCCTTCAACGCCTGGCCAACCACGTAGCTGGTCATGATTTTGGTCAGGCTGGCCGGGTCGAGTTTCTCATCCGCATTACCTTCCGCCAGCACTTTACCGCTGGAGTAATCCATCAGGATCCAGGCACGCGCATCTACCGGCGGCGCTTCGGGCGCAGCCTGCTCAGCCGCATAGAGAGTTGGTACAAACAGGAAAAGGAGCGCGGAGCCTGCCGCCAGGCTGCGCAGAGAAGTCATTTTTCGCGTCATAAATGCCACCCGAGTGTCCATTCAAAAATTACGTCACATCACCGTGTCGCAAGAAGCGATGAGTAATAGCGCACTAAAACGGTTAATGAAACCCAACGAGGGTAAAGTTATTAAAGTTTATGCAATAACATTCAGATACGCTTTGATTAAGGCGATTTTTTTCTCTTCTGTTGCGTAATTGTTAGGTTTATCTCACCATGGCGAAAAGCTGACTCGGATTCACATCTTATCGGGAGTAATTATGATTACGCTGTGGGGAAGGAATAATTCGACCAACGTCAAAAAAGTGCTCTGGACGCTGGAGGAGCTGGATTTACCGTTTAACCAGATAATGGCGGGTTTGCAGTATGGGGTTAATAAAGACGCCGACTACCTGGCGATGAACCCGAACGGCCTGGTGCCGCTGCTGCGCGATGATGAGACGGACGCTACGCTGTGGGAATCCAACACCATTGTCCGCTACCTGGCCGCCCAGTATGGACAAGGCCGTCTGTGGGTAGAAAATCCGGCCCGCCGCGCGCAGGGGGAAAAATGGATGGACTGGGCCAACCAGACGCTCTCCCCCACGCACCGCGTGATCCTGATGGGGCTGGTCAGAACCCCCGAAGCCGAGCGCGACTATCCCGCCATTCATGCGGCGCAGGACGCCTGTGAAAATCTGTTTGCGATGATGGACGATGAGCTGGCGAAACACGCCTGGTTCTCGGGTGCCGACTTCGGCGTGGGCGACATTGCCGTTGCGCCATTTGTCTGGAACCTGACCAACCTCGGTCTGACGTGGACGCCGCGCCCTCACCTGGCGCGCTGGCTTAAACAGCTGAGCGAACGCCCGGCCTACCGTAACGTGGTGATGATTCCGGTAAGCTGATCACCTCCCGGACGGGCTGACTTTCAGCAACTGCCCGTCCGTTTCATCGGTCAGAACATACAGATAGCCGTCCGGACCGACGCGCACATCGCGGATGCGCTGTTTCCGGTCGCCCAGGATCCGTCCGTCCTCGGTCACCGTGTTGCCGTTCACACTCAGCACGATCACATCCTTCTCTTTCAGCGCCCCGATAAACAGCTTGTTTTTCCACTGCGGGAATACGTCACTGTTATAAAACGCCATTCCGCTCACAGCGGGCGAGACTTTCCAGACAAACAGCGGTTTTTCGGTTCCTTCAACGTGTTCACCTTTCGCCTCAGGAATTTTTAATCCGCTGTAGTTGATACCGTGGGTCGCCAGCGGCCAGCCATAGTTTTTCCCTTTCTCCGGGATGTTAATCTCATCCCCGCCACGCGGGCCGTGTTCATTAAGCCACAGCGTGTCGCTCCACGGGTTCATCGCCATCCCTTGCGGGTTACGAATGCCATAAGACCAGATTTCCGGCCGCGCACCGGCGGTGTTCACAAAGGGGTTATCCGGCGGGACTTTGCCATCCTCCGTCAGGCGTACCACTTTCCCCTGGAGTTTATCCAGATCCTGCGCCGTCAGGCGCTGGTTGTTTTCGCCCAGCGCAATAAACAGATAGCCTTTGCCATCAAACACCAGCCTTCCGCCAAAGTGGTTACCGGTGGAGAGTTTCGGCATCTGACGGAACACCATCTGGAACGCCTCAAGGCGGGAAAGATCGTCGCTTAAGCGCCCATAACCCACCGCCGTTCCGGCTTTGCCGTCAGCGCCTGCCTCGGCGTAGCTCAGCCAGACGCGGCGCGAGGTGGCAAAATCCGGCGCCAGCACCACGTCCAGCAGTCCTCCCTGTCCGTTGGCCCAGACTTTGGGCACCCCTGTTATCGGGTCTGACAGCCCTTTTCCGGCCTGCCAGTGTTTCAACTGGCCGCCCTTCAACGTCACGAGCAGCCCTTTGTTATCCGGCAGGAACGCCAGCGACCAGGGGTGTTCGAGTTTGTTCTGCAATACCTCAACCTTGACCGCATCAGGCGCAGCAAGGAGCGAAAACGGAAATAACAACGCAGGCAGGAAAATCAGCGAGGATCGGTGCATAACGCGCTCCTTTATCGGCATATGGCATAAAGATTAGCCACTACGTCCGGGCGCGTTATCACTTTTACAAAAGCTTAATCAGAAGGGGGAGTTGCCTCCCCCGGAATCAGTGCTGTTCAAGCTTCGCGTGCTCGTTCAGACACATGATGCATAGAGAGAGCGTTGTCAGGCAGTTTTCAAGCTTCTCCGCGTTTACAGCGATAAAAGTCGGGCAGTCATGGCGTCCGTTCATCAGACAAACCCCGGCAATGGAGAGCACCTCGGCGGCGCGGCGCAGCGCAATACATTCGCTTTCTGCGTATTCCGCTTTCAGGATGGGTGCTTTTTCACGCATGAAATTGCAAAGTTCAAAGAAATTATCACGCAGATGTTCGCTTTCGCTGACTGACATATACCCTTTCGCCTTCCTCAGCTGCAGATATGCGGCAAGGTCAATTCGGGCGTTGATCAGCTTGTTCAGCAGATCGCGTTTCAGTCTGTCAACGGACATGCTCATTCCTCCTCTGTCAGCCCCTGTGCACAGTCAGAATAAGGTTATTTTTTGTACAGTTTAATGCCTGAGATCAATTATTCTTAACTGATTAACATTATTTACAATGTTACAACTTGCGCGGACATCATCTGCACTGCAAAGAGTGTATAAATCCCCCGCGATACGCTGTAAAATCCCGCCCTGATAACTCCATAATTGATGAATTTTTAACCTATGAGCAATGTTACGCACCCGCCGAAAATCGGCTTTGTCTCCCTGGGCTGCCCGAAAAACCTGGTGGATTCTGAACGCATCCTGACCGAACTTCGTACCGAGGGCTACGACGTGGTGCCAAGCTACGACAACGCCGACATGGTGATTGTGAACACCTGCGGGTTTATCGACAGCGCGGTTCAGGAATCCCTGGAAGCCATTGGTGAAGCCCTGACGGAAAACGGCAAAGTGATTGTGACCGGCTGCCTGGGCGCAAAAGAGGACCAGATCCGTGAAGTGCACCCGAAGGTGCTGGAGATCACCGGTCCACACAGCTACGAGCAGGTGCTGGAACATGTTCATCACTACGTACCCAAGCCTAAGCACAACCCGTTCCTGAGCCTGGTGCCGGAACAGGGGGTGAAGCTGACGCCGCGTCACTACGCTTACCTGAAAATTTCCGAAGGCTGCAACCATCGCTGCACCTTCTGCATTATCCCGTCCATGCGTGGTGATCTGGTGAGCCGCCCGATTGGCGAAGTGCTGGCAGAAGCCAAACGTCTGGCCGATGCGGGCGTGAAGGAGCTGCTGGTGATCTCCCAGGATACCTCCGCCTACGGCGTGGATGTGAAGCACCGTTCCGGTTTCCACAACGGCGAGCCGGTGAAAACCAGCATGGTCGGCCTGTGCGAACAGCTCGCTAAACTGGGCATCTGGACGCGTCTGCACTACGTTTACCCTTATCCGCACGTTGACGACGTCATCCCGCTGATGGCCGAAGGCAAAATCCTGCCGTACCTGGATATCCCGCTGCAGCACGCCAGCCCGCGTATCCTGAAGCTGATGAAACGCCCAGGCTCCGTTGACCGCCAGCTGGCGCGCATCAAGCAGTGGCGTGAAATCTGCCCGGACCTGACCCTGCGTTCGACCTTCATCGTTGGCTTCCCGGGTGAAACCGAAGAAGACTTCCAGATGCTGCTCGACTTCCTGAAAGAGGCCCGTCTGGACCGCGTAGGCTGCTTCAAGTACAGCCCGGTTGAAGGCGCAACCGCTAACGAACTGGCGGATCAGGTGCCGGAAGAGGTAAAAGAAGAGCGCTGGAACCGCTTCATGCAGCTGCAACAGCAGATCTCTGCTGAACGTTTGCAGGAGAAAGTGGGCCGCGAAATTATGGTCATCATCGACGAAGTTGACGAAGAAGGCGCGATTGGCCGCAGCATGGCGGATGCCCCTGAAATCGACGGCGCGGTGTACCTGAACGGGGAAACCAACGTCAAGCCGGGTGACATCATTCGCGTGAAAGTGGAAAACGCCGACGAGTACGATCTGTGGGGTAGCCGGGTTTAATCTCGCTGCACCTCATTTTCAGGCCGGGTTAGGCGTAGCCGCCACCCGGCACATTCCACTGCCCTACCCCTTAATCCTCGGATCCAGCGCATCGCGCAGCCCATCCCCCAGCAGGTTGAACGCCAGCACGGTCAGGAAAATCGCCAGACTCGGGAATATCGCCACGTGTGGCGCAATCACCATATCTGCCCTCGCCTCGTTGAGCATCGCGCCCCACTCCGGCGTCGGTGGCTGGGCCCCTAATCCCAGAAACGACAGGCTGGCGGCGGAAATTATCGACACGCCAATACGCATCGTAAAATAGACCACAATCGACGACACCGTACCCGGCAGAATATGGCTGAACAGGATGTTGGCGTCACTGGCCCCCATACTGCGGGCGGATTCAATAAAGGTCTGCTGCTTCAGTACCAGCGTATTGCCGCGCACCAGACGGGCAAACGCCGGGATCGAAAAGACCGCGACGGCGATGATGACGTTTGCCATGCCGCTGCCCATAATGGCGACAACCGCAATTGCCAGCAAAATGCCGGGGAAGGCAAACAGCACGTCGCAAATGCGCATAATGATCCGGTCCCACCAGCCCTCGTAATACCCTGCCACCAGGCCCAGAACGGTCCCGATGACCGCACCGATAAGCACCGCAAACACCCCGGCGGCGAGCGATATCTGCGCGCCCATCAGCACGCGGCTAAAAATATCGCGTCCCAGAGAGTCCACGCCGAACCAGTGCATCATCGACGGTCCGTCATTCAGGCGGTCGTAATCAAAGTAGTTTTCCGCATCATACGGTGCCACCCACGGCGCAATGGCGGCCACCACAATCAGCAGCAGTACAAACAGCCCCGCCGTCATGGCAACAGGCTGGCGACGAAAGCGCCGCCAGAATTCAAACCATGGGGTGCGGATATGGTCCGGCTTCAGCCCCGGCATAGCGTTTACAATGGCCTGACGACGCCAGTTCAACAATCGCATCTTACTTATACCTGATGGCCGGATTAATGGCGGCGTACAGCACATCCACCACTAAATTGATAAGAATAAATTCCAGCGAGAAGAGCAGAACTTCCGCCTGAATGACCGGATAGTCGCGCATCTCGACCGAATCCACCAGCAGGCGCCCCAGCCCCGGCCAGTTGAAGACCTTTTCCACCACGATAGAGCCCCCCAGCAGGAAGCCGAACTGCAGCCCCATCATGGTCACTACCGGGATCATCGCGTTGCGAAAACCGTGCTTGAGGATGACCCACTTCTCGCTCACCCCTTTCGCCCGTGCGGTACGGATATAATCTTCACTCAACACGTCAACGAACGACGCGCGGGTGAAGCGCGCCATCACCGCGGAGACGGCCGCGCCCAGCGTCATGGACGGCAGGATGTAGTGCTTCCAGGTATCGGCCCCGACGGTGGGCAACCAGCCCAGCTCCACGGAGAAAATCTGCATCAGGAGCATCCCCAGCGCAAAGGCCGGGAAAGAGATCCCGGTCACCGCCAGCGCCATGCCGAGCTTGTCCGGCCAGCGGTTGCGCCAGACGGCAGCGACAATCCCGGCGCCAAGCCCAAACACCACCGCCCAGCACATGCTGGCAATCGTTAACCAGAACGTAGGCATAAAGCGGCTGGCAATCTCTTCCGATACCGGGCGACGCGACACCATCGAGATACCAAAATCGCCCTGCAGCACGTTGCAAATATAATGGAGAAACTGCATGTACAGAGGCTGGTCGAGACCAAGCTGTTTGCGCACCAGTTCAATGACGGTGGCATCCGCCTCTGGCCCGGCCACCAGACGCGCCGGATCGCCCGGCAGCAGATGGACAAACAAAAACACCAGTACCGCCACAATCAGCAGCGTCGGGATAAGCCCCAGCAGGCGTTTACAAACATAATTGAGCATGAGTGTTATTTTAAATCCGCATCGTCAAAGCTAAAGCCCGTATCCGGCATGATGTAAAACCCGGTCAACGCTTTGTTATGCGCCGAAACCAGTTTTTCCACCACCAGCGGTACCCACGGCGACTCTTTCCAGATGATATCCTGTGCGTCTTTGTAGAGGCGCGCTTTCTCATCCGGTTTGGTGGTTTTCAGCGCATCGGCAAGATCTTTATCCACCTGTGGGTTGCTGTAGAACGCCGTGTTGAACAGGGTCGGCGGCCAGTTCTGCGAGGCGAACAGCGGCGACAGCGCCCAGTCTGCCTCACCGGTAGAGGCCGACCAGCCGGTGTAGAACATCCGCACGCCGCTCTCTTTCTGCCCTTTCCCTTCCACTTCTGCCGCACGTTGTCCGGCATCCATCGCGGTGACCTGCACCTTAATACCGACCTGCGCCAGCTGCTGCTGGGTAAACTGCAGCACCTTCTGCGCGGTACTGTGATTATGGGATGACCACAGCGTGGTGCTAAAGCCGTTCGGGAAGCCCGCCTCTTTTAACAGTTCACGGGCTTTCGCCGGATCGTATGGCCACGGCTGATAGCTTTGCGCATAGGCAATAGCCGGTGGCAGCACGCCGGTGGCCGGGGTGGCGAAGCCCGCGAAGGCCACTTTCACCAGCGCCTGACGGTTAATCGCGTAATTAATGGCCTCGCGCACTTTGGGATTATCAAACGGCTTTTGCGTCACGTTCATGCTGATGTAACGCTGCATAATGGACGGACTGGCCACCAGCTCCAGCTTGCTGTTCTTCTGCAGGATCGCCGCCTGCTCGTACGGGATCGGGAAGGCAAACTGCGCTTCGCCGGTTTGCAGCATCGCCGCGCGGGTGTTGTTATCCACCACCGGACGCCAGGTGATGGTGTCGAGCTTCGGCAGCCCCTGCTGCCAGTAGCCGGCGAATTTCTTCACCTTTACAAAGTCCGTCTGGTTCCAGGTCACCAGCTCATACGGGCCGGTACCGACCGGATGGAACCCAATCTCTTTCCCGTATTTTTTCAGCGCCGCAGGCGAGATCATCGCCGTCGCCGGATGCGCCAGAATATTAATAAAGGCCGAGAACGGCTCTTTCAGGGTAATTTTTACCGTTGTCGGATCGACGGCCTCGGTGCTGGCAATATTTTTATAGAGGTTATAGCGCTTGAGGCTGTTTTCCGGGTTGCTGGCGCGGTCGAGGTTAACCTTCACCGCCTCCGCGTTGAAATCGGTGCCATCCTGGAACTTCACGCCGGTTCTGAGCTTAATGGTATAGACCAGCCCATCATCCGAGACGGTGTACCCCTCTGCCAGCACATTTTTCAGCTTCATCTCTCTGTCCAGGCCAAACAGCCCCTGGTAGAACGATTTGGCGACCGCCTGCGACAGCGTATCGTTGGCGTCATAGGGATCAAGGGTGGTGAAATTGGAGCCGACGGCAACCACCACATCTTTGGCAGCGAACGCGGGAGAGGCGGCCAGGGCTGCCGTCACGCTCGCGGCTAACAGCCATGTACGAGCAACAAATTTAACCATTGTGTTCTCCTGCCTGTTGTACGTTATAACCGCGAAAATGCATTGTCCTGACGCGGAGGGGCAACAAAATGTCCGGGGCCCACTTCACGAAGCGTGACCCGCTCCATGACCTCACCCCGTTTACGAATATTGCTCGGCATCTCATCCTGCAGCAGCACGCGCTGCCCGTGACGGTGTTCGGGATCGGCAACCGGTACTGCAGACATCAGCTTACGCGTGTACGGGTGCTGCGGGTTCTCAAACACCGCCCGCCGCGGACCAATCTCGACGATTTGCCCCAGATACATCACCGCCACGCGATGACTGATGCGCTCCACCACCGCCATGTCGTGGGAAATAAAGAGAAAGGCAATCCCCAGATCCCGCTGTAAGTCGAGCAATAAATTGATGATTTGCGCGCGGATAGAGACATCCAGCGCCGAGACAGATTCGTCTGCGATCACCACTTTTGGGTTCAGGGCCAGCGCGCGGGCAATACAAATTCGCTGCCGCTGACCGCCGGAAAACTCATGCGGGTAACGCCAGGCATGTTCCGGCTTCAGCCCCACGCGTTCCAGCAGCCACGCCACCCGACGCTGTGCGGCTTCGCCGTCGAGCAGATTATGCACCCGCAGCGGCTCCATAATCGAATACCCCACCGTATGGCGCGGGTCCAGAGACGCATACGGATCCTGAAAAATAAACTGGATATTCCGCCTTACCGCCTGAAGCTTACTGTCAGGAAGGGTGTCGATACGTTCGCCGTTAAAGGTAATGCTCCCTTCCTGCGACGCCACCAGCCGAAGTAACGCGCGTCCGGTGGTGGATTTGCCGCAGCCCGACTCCCCCACCAGCGCCAGCGTTTCGCCTGGCCACAAATCAAAACTGACGTTTTCAACCGCGTGCACTTCACGCTTTACGCGGTTGAAAATGCCGCTGCGCAGAGGAAAACGGGTCACCAGATCCCGCACCTCAAGAATGGGCTTGCCGGGGACCACGGTGTCCTGCTCGGTTTCCTCTTCCTGGCGGCCCGCCGCCTCAAGGGAAATCAGCGGGAAACGGCGCGGAAGATCGCTGCCGTTCATCGCTCCCAGACGCGGAACCGCCGCCAGCAGCGCTTTGGTGTAAGGGTGGGCGGGCGCATGGAAAATCTGCTCTACCGTGCCGGTTTCTACCGCCCTGCCCTGGTGCATCACCAGCACGCGATCGGCAATATCCGCGACCACGCCCATATCGTGGGTGATAAACATCACCCCCATCTCCATCTCCTGCTGCAGCACTTTGATAAGCTGCAGGATCTGCGCCTGAATGGTGACATCCAGCGCTGTCGTCGGCTCGTCCGCAATCAATACCGCCGGACGGCACGAGAGCGCCATGGCAATCATCACCCGCTGACGCATCCCGCCAGAGAGCTGATGCGGATAGCGGCCGAGTATGGACTGCGACTCCGGGATACGTACCAGCTCCAGCATCCGTTTGGCTTCCAGAAGGGCTTCATCGCCGCTCAGCCCCTGATGCAGGCGGATGGATTCGGCAATTTGCTCTCCAACCGGGAAGACCGGGTTCAGCGAGGTCATCGGCTCCTGGAAGATCATCGCGATATCCGCCCCGCGCACGCCCTGCATCTGTGCTGCGCTCAGCTCGTTTAAATCAATGACCTGACGATTGCGACGGCGCAGAAGCATCTTCTCGCTGCTGATTTGCCCGCCCGTCTGTTCCAGCAGGCGCATCAGCGCCAGCGCGGTGACCGATTTCCCGGAGCCGGACTCACCCACAATCGCCAGCGTTTCGCCGCGGTTGAGTGAGAACGATAAATTCTCTACTGCGGGGATGAACTGCCGCTCCTCCTGAAACGCAATATTCAGCTGATGGACAGCCAGCACTTCGCGGTTATCCAGCTCTTCACTGTGCGGCACGCGTTGCCCCCTTATTCACGATAGATCCCGGTGCTGGGTTCATCACCGGCATAGCCCCAGGCGCGGTACATCCCTTCGCTGTTGAACGGCAGGGCCACGTTACCCTCACGGTCCACCGCAATGAGTCCACCCTCACCGCCCAGCGCGGGCAACTTTTCCATTACCACACGCTCGCAGGCTTCACTCAGGCTGAGCCCGCCGTAATCCATCAGGGCGGTAATGTCGTATGCGGCGAGCGCGCGAATAAACACTTCGCCGGTTCCGGTGCAGGAGACCGCCGCCGTGGCGTTATTGGCATAGCACCCGGCGCCCGGCAGCGGACTGTCGCCAACCCGGCCCGGTAGCTTGTTGGTCATGCCGCCGGTTGAGGTGGCCGCCGCCAGATTACCGGCCTTATCCAGCGCCACCGCGCCAACCGTGCCCATTTTGGTGGTTTCATTGAGCGGTGAGGAGTGGTCCAGCTGGGTCATACCCGCCGTACGGGCTGCCAGTAGCTGCTGGTAGCGCTCGTCAGTGGAAAAAAGATCCGGCGATACCCGCTCCATCCCGTGTGCGAAGGCAAAGTTCTCCGCCCCAACGCCCGTCAGCAGCACATGAGGACTCTCCTCCATCACCAGTCGCGCCGCCAGAATCGGGTTGCGCAAATGGCTCACGCCCGCCACGGCCCCTGCTTTCAGGGTGACGCCATCCATCACGCAGGCATCCAGCTCGTGCGTCTCGTCACGCGTATACACGGAACCTATCCCCGCATTGAACAGCGGACACTCTTCCAGCAGACGTACCGCTTCGGTCACCACATCCAGCGCGCTTTCGCCCGCCTCCAGCATTCGCTGGCCCGTTTCGACAATGGCGTAGAGCGCATCAATGTAGCGCTTCTCCTGCTCAGGACTGAGCTGTGCACGGGTAATAGCCCCGGCGCCGCCATGAATTGCGATTACCGCATTAACCATTTCGCCTCACCTGTCAGCCTGCATGGCGGCTTTTTCTATAAATATCATTATCGTTGATGATTCTTCAGATAATTTTTGAATATAGAAAGACGCAACTGCGATGTAAAGGGTACTCATGGTGGGTCATACAGTTAGCCGCACTTTTCTGCCATAATGAGCGCTTTCGTTGTTACTGTGCTGGAGCCCACTATGGATTTTACCGCCGGATTGATGCCGCTTGAGACGGCACTCACGCAGATGCTTGACCGACTTTCCCCGCTGCACGACGTAGAGACGCTGCCGCTGGCGCGCTGTTTTGGTCGTATTGCCGCGCGCGACATCATTTCCCCGCTTAACGTGCCGGGGTTTGATAACTCAGCGATGGACGGTTACGCGGTACGCCTGGCGGATCTCCAGACGGGTCAGGCGCTGCCTGTCGCAGGGAAAGCCTTCGCCGGTCAACCGTTTGACGGAGAATGGCCTGTGGGCACTTGCGTACGCATCATGACCGGCGCGCCGGTTCCTGCAGGCTGCGATGCGGTGGTGATGCAGGAAGAGACCGAACAGACCGCTGACGGCGTGCGCTTTACCGCCAGCGTCAAAGCAGGCCAGAACATCCGCCGCACCGGCGAAGATATTGCTCTTGGCGCAACGGTATTCGCTGCGGGGCAGAAGCTGACGGTAGGTGAACTGCCGGTGCTGGCCTCGCTCGGTATCGCGGACATTGAGGTGATCCGTCAGGTGCGCGTCGCGCTCTTTTCTACCGGTGATGAATTGCAGCTTCCGGGCCAGCCGCTGCAGGACGGGCAGATTTACGACACCAACCGTCTGGCGGTACACCTGATGCTGGAACAGTTGGGCTGTGAAGTGATCAACCTTGGCATTATTCCTGATGACCCGGAAAAACTGCGCGCCGCCTTTATTGAGGCAGACAACGCGGCCGACGTGGTGATCAGCTCCGGCGGTGTTTCGGTGGGTGAAGCGGATTACACCAAATCCATCCTGGAAGAGCTGGGTGAAATCGCCTTCTGGAAGCTGGCCATCAAGCCGGGCAAACCGTTCGCTTTTGGCAAGCTTAAGCACAGCTGGTTCTGCGGCCTGCCGGGTAACCCGGTCTCTGCCGCCCTGACCTTCTACCAGCTGGTGATCCCGCTGCTGGCGAAGCTTTCGGGCAACCGTGCCAGTCCGCTGCCGGTACGCCAGCGCGTGCGTGCCGCTACGCGCCTTAAGAAATCCCCCGGTCGTCTTGATTTCCAGCGCGGTATTCTGACGCGCAACGCGGAGGGCGAGCTGGAGGTGAGCACCACCGGCCATCAGGGTTCGCACATTTTCAGCTCCTTCAGCCAGGGCAACTGCTTTATCGTGCTGGAGCGCGAGCGTGGCAATGTGGAAGCAGGCGAATGGGTTGAGGTGGAGCGCTTTAACCACCTGTTCGGAGGCTAAGATGGCGACGGAACTGAGCGATGAAGAGATGATGCGCTATAACCGCCAGATTGTGCTGCGCGGTTTTGATTTTGAAGGCCAGGAAGCGCTCAAGACGGCCAGCGTACTGGTCGTCGGCCTGGGCGGTCTGGGCTGCGCCGCCGCGCAATACCTCGCCGCGGCGGGTGTGGGCAAGATGACGCTGCTGGACTTTGATACCGTGTCGGTGTCCAATCTGCAGCGCCAGACGCTCCACAGCGATGCGACACTCGGCCAGCCGAAGGTGGACTCTGCCCGCGCAGCGTTAACGCGCATCAACCCCCACGTTCAGTTCACTCCGATTAACGCGATGCTGGATGACGAGGCGTTATACGCGCAAATCGCAAAGCACGATCTGGTGCTGGACTGTACCGATAACGTCGCCATCCGCAACCAGCTAAACGCCGGCTGTTTTACCCACAAAACGCCGCTGGTTTCTGGCGCGGCAATCCGCATGGAAGGACAGATCAGCGTCTTTACCTATGCTGAAGGCGAACCGTGTTATCGCTGTCTGAGCCGCCTGTTTGGTGAGAATGCGCTCACCTGCGTCGAGGCGGGCGTAATGGCGCCGTTAGTCGGCGTGATCGGGTCACTGCAGGCGATGGAAGCGATCAAAGTGCTGACCCGTTACGGTACGCCAGCGGCGGGGAAAATTGTGATGTATGACGCAATGACCTGCCAGTTCCGCGAGATGAAGCTGATGCGTAGTCCGGGGTGTGAGGTGTGCAGCGGTTAAACCTCGTTGCGGCCTGATGCCCTCACCCCGGCCCTCTCCCACCGGGAGAGGGAGATAACGCGTCAGAGAGCCGTCCGTCCAAACGCCCCCTGCCAGTCCTGCTCAAACTTCACGATCGCCGCATCCACCGCCGGAGAGGTAATAAACTGCTGCGCCACGTCCAGCGGCAGCGTAATGGACTCACAGCCGGCCAGCAGGCAATCCAGCGCCTGACGCGGGGTTTTGAAGCTCGCCGCCAGCACTTTTGATTGCGGGGCATGCAGCGTCAGCAACTGCTGTAATTCCACAACGGTCTGGATCCCGTCTCCGCCCTGCGCATCCACGCGGTTAACGTAAGGCGCGACATACTCTGCCCCCGCCAGCGCGGACAACATCCCCTGTGCAGCACCATATACCGCGGTCCCCAGCGTCGGGATCCCTTCTGCTTTCAGCATTTTGATCGCCGCCAGCCCTTCCGCTGTCACCGGCACTTTCACCACCAGGTCGTTAATGATGGCACGCAGCTTACGCGCATCGTCCACCATGCCTTCGGCGGTGGTGGCCATCACCTGCGCGAACAGACGGCCTTTGCCACCCAGCGCGTCGTGCAGTTCTGGCAGCAGAACCTCAAGCGGCGTTTTGCCTGCCGCCACAATGCTGGGGTTGGTGGTTACGCCCGCCAGCGGGAAGATGCGTGCGAGCTTTTTCACTGCCGCAACGTCAGAAGTGTCGAGATAAAGTTCCATGATGTCGCCCTCAATTTTAGCCTGCACTTACCCTATCACGACAAAACCTGCTCAGGAGTTGACTTGCATCAAGATAACTTTCATTCGAAAGTAATTTAATCTTCATATGCAAGATGAGAGGCAAAATCATGATCTTCAATATTCAGCGTTACTCTACCCACGATGGCCCCGGGATCCGTACCGTGGTGTTCCTGAAAGGCTGCTCGCTGGGCTGTCGCTGGTGCCAGAACCCGGAAAGCCGGGCCCGCACGCGGGACGTGCTGTTTGATGCACGTCTTTGCCTGGACGGCTGCGATCTGTGCCAGCAGGCGGCACCGGGCTGTATCGAACGTGCGCTGAACGGGCTGGTCATCCACCGAGAGAAACTAGACGAACAGACGCTTAACGCCCTTACCGACTGCTGCCCGACACAGGCGCTCACCGTGTGTGGTGAAGAACGTCAGGTGGAGGAGATCATGGCGACCGTCCTGCGCGATAAGCCGTTTTACGACCGCAGCGGCGGCGGAATCACCCTCTCCGGCGGCGAGCCGTTTATGAACCCCGATCTGGCACTGGCGCTGTTTAAAGCCAGCCATGAACAGGGTATTCATACCGCCGTCGAAACCTGCCTTCACGTGCCGTGGCACTATATCGCGCCTTCACTACCGTATGTCGATCTGTTCCTCGCCGACCTGAAGCATGTGGATGCAGAGGTGTTCAAACAGTGGACGGACGGCTCGGCAAAACGCATCCAGGACAACCTGAAACGCCTGGCGGCCGCCGGGAAAAAAATCATCATTCGCGTGCCGCTGATCCCGGGCTTTAACGCCGATGAAGCCTCTGTTACCGCCATTACCAATTTCGCAGCCGACGAACTGAACGTTCGCGACATTCACTTTCTGCCGTATCACACGCTGGGCATGAACAAATACACCCTGCTCGGCCAACCTTACTCTGCTCCTGACAAACCGCTGGATAACCCTGCGCTACTGGACTTTGCACAGCAGTATGCCTGCCAGAAAGGGTTAACCGCGACCTTACGAGGATAAAACGATGACTACCCTGAATCTCAACACCCTCAGCGAGCGCATTAAAGCGCACAAAATGGCCCTGGTGCATATCGTGAAGCCACCGGTCTGTACCGAGCGCGCGCAGCACTACACTGAAATGTACCAGCAGCATATGGATAAACCGATCCCGGTGCGTCGCGCGCTGGCGCTGGCGCATCATCTCGCGCAGCGCACCATCTGGATCAAACACGATGAGCTGATCGTTGGTAACCAGGCAAGCGAAGTGCGCGCCGCGCCGATCTTCCCGGAATATACCGTCTCCTGGATTGAGAAAGAGATTGACGATCTGGCGGACCGTCCCGGCGCGGGCTTTGCGGTCAGCGAAGAGAATAAGCGCGTTCTGCATGAGATCTGCCCGTGGTGGCGCGGCCAGACGGTACAGGATCGCTGTTACGGCATGTTCACCGACGAGCAGAAAAGCCTGCTGGAAACCGGCATTATCAAAGCCGAAGGCAACATGACCTCCGGCGATGCCCACCTGGCGGTAAACTTCCCGCTGGTGCTGGAAAAAGGGCTCGACGGCCTGCGCGCTAAAGTGGCCGAGCGCCGCTCGCGCATCAACCTGACAGTGCTGGACGACCTGCACGGCGATCAGTTCCTGAAAGCGATAGATATCGTGCTGGAGGCGGTAAGTCTGCATATCGAACGTTTTGCAGCCCTGGCGCGTGAGATGGCGGCTACCGAATCCCGCGTCAGCCGCCGCGACGAGCTGCTGGCGATAGCGGAAAACTGTGACGCGATTGCCCATGAACCGCCAAAAACCTTCTGGCAGGCGCTGCAGCTGTGCTACTTCATTCAGCTTATCCTGCAGATTGAGTCCAACGGCCACTCCGTGTCGTTCGCCCGCATGGATCAGTATCTCTACCCGTACTACCGTCGCGACGTAGAGCTGAACCAGAGCCTCGACCGCGAGCACGCCATCGAGCTGCTCCACAGCTGCTGGCTGAAGTTGCTGGAAGTGAACAAGATCCGCTCCGGCTCGCACTCCAAAGCCTCCGCAGGCAGCCCGCTGTACCAGAACGTCACCATCGGCGGTCAGAAGCTGGTCAACGGTGAGCCAATGGACGCCGTCAACCCGCTCTCTTACGCGATTCTGGAGTCCTGCGGTCGTCTGCGTTCCACCCAGCCAAACCTGAGCGTGCGTTATCACGCAGGGATGAGCAACGACTTCCTCGACGCCTGCGTGCAGGTGATCCGCTGCGGCTTCGGCATGCCGGCGTTCAACAACGATGAAATCGTGATCCCGGAATTCATCAAGCTCGGCGTAGAAAAAGAAGATGCGTACGACTATGCCGCCATCGGCTGCATCGAAACCGCCGTTGGCGGCAAATGGGGCTACCGCTGCACCGGCATGAGCTTTATCAACTTTGCCCGCGTGATGCTCGCCGCGCTGGGAGGCGGCCGCGACGCCACCAGCGGGAAAGTGTTCCTGCCGCAGGAGAAAGCGCTCTCTGCCGGTAACTTCGGCAATTTCGACGAGGTGATGACGGCCTGGGATACCCAGATCCGCTATTACACCCGTAAATCCATCGAGATTGAGTATGTCGTGGACACCATGCTGGAAGAGAATGTCCACGATATCCTCTGCTCGGCGCTGGTGGATGACTGTATCGAGCGGGCGAAAAGCATCAAGCAGGGCGGTGCGAAGTATGACTGGGTCTCCGGCCTGCAGGTAGGTATTGCCAACCTCGGTAACAGCCTGGCGGCGGTGAAGAAACTGGTGTTCGAGCAGGGCGTCATCGGTCAGCAGCAGCTGGCGGCGGCGCTGGCGGATGACTTCGACGGGCTGACGCACGAGCAGCTGCGTCAGCGTCTTATCAACGGTGCGCCGAAGTACGGCAACGATGACGACAGTGTGGACATGCTGCTGACCCGTGCTTATCAGACCTACATTGACGAGCTGAAGCAGTATCACAACCCGCGTTACGGCCGTGGTCCCATTGGCGGTAACTACTACGCGGGCACATCCTCCATCTCCGCAAACGTGCCGTTTGGTGCAGCGACAATGGCGACTCCGGACGGACGCAAAGCGCACACCCCGCTGGCGGAAGGCGCCAGTCCGGCCTCCGGTACCGATCATCTCGGTCCAACGGCGGTAATCGGCTCCGTGGGTAAACTGCCGACCGAAGCGATTCTTGGCGGCGTGCTGTTAAACCAGAAGCTGAACCCGTCAACGCTGGAAAACGACAGCGACCGTCAAAAGCTGATGGTACTGCTGCGTACCTTCTTCGAGGTGCATAAAGGCTGGCATATTCAGTACAACATCGTTTCACGCGAAACGCTGCTGGACGCGAAGAAACACCCGGACCAGTATCGTGACCTGGTGGTACGCGTCGCAGGGTACTCGGCGTTCTTCACCGCCCTGTCGCCGGATGCACAGGACGATATCATTGCGCGTACGGAGCATACGCTGTAACGAAGTATCCCCTCTCCCTTGAGGGAGAGGGTTAGGGTGAGGGGGAAATGCGCACGCTGATGCCCTCACCCCGGCCCTCTCCCACCGGGAGAGGGAGAAAAGACTAAAAACGGCAACCGACGTTGCCGTTTTGCTTTTACTTTCGAATGAAATTAAATTTGTGCTCTCCGTCACCTTGTTATTAGAATGTTTCAAAACGCAGTGACCCAGGAGCACAGTATGACCGTTAAAGTTATCGTCACCGATATGGACGGAACTTTCCTTGATGATGCCAAGCAGTACGATCGTGACCGCTTTCAGGCACAGTTTGAGCAGCTTAAAGCCCGTAATATTGAATTTGTTGTCGCCAGCGGTAACCAGTATTACCAGCTCATCTCCTTTTTCCCGGAACTGAAAGATCAGATCTCCTTCGTGGCGGAAAACGGTGCGCTGGTCTTCGATCACGGTGAACAAATTTTCCACGGCGAGCTGACGCGTCATGAGTCGCAAATCGTTATTGGCGAACTGCTGAAAGACAAAGGGCTGAACTTTGTGGCCTGCGGTCTCGACAGCGCTTACGTCAGCGACCAGGCCCCGGAGGCGTTCGTGGCGCTGATGTCAAAGCACTATCACCGCTTAAAGCGTATCAGCGACTACCGCGACATTAACGACGTGCTGTTCAAGTTCTCCCTGAACCTGCCGGACAGCGATATCCCGAATCTGGTCGATAAACTGCATGTCTCCCTGGACGGCATTATGAAGCCGGTCACCAGCGGCTTTGGTTTTGTCGATTTGATTATCCCCGGCCTGCACAAAGCCAATGGCATCAGCCGTCTGCTGAAACGCTGGAAAGTCTCCCCGCAGGAGTGCGTGGGTATTGGCGACAGCGGCAATGACGCAGAGATGCTGAAGCTGGTGAAATACTCCTTTGCAATGGGCAACGCGGCCGAAAGCATCAGAGACGTAAGCCGCTACAGCACCGACGACAACAACCACCAGGGCGCGCTGAACGTTATTCAGGCGGTGCTGGACCACCACTCCCCGTTCGACGCCTGATTCCCTTCCTGCCGGAGCCGCGCTCCGGCCCCCCTCACTCTTTTTCCATCCTGTGCTACCCGTCAAGTTTTTAAACTTGCATTAACCAATTTTTAACTTAAAGTATCACTTGTAGACATTTTTACTTTCGAATGAAAGACGCGAGGCAGTTATGACGTTTACCAGTGAAACTTTGCCGGCGGATCACAAAGCCGCAATCCGTGAGATGAAGCGCGAGCTACGGGCGCAAATCGGCGATGTGCAGGCGGTGTTCGATAAGCTCAGCGATACCATCGCGACCCGCGTGGCGGAAATTAACGCCCTGAAAAACAAAGGCGAGCCCGTCTGGCCGGTGATCCCGTTTGCGGATGTGAAAAATGGCACCATCACATCCGCGCAGCGTGAGACGATCAAACGCCGGGGTTGCGCGATAATAAAAGGTCATTTCCCACGCGAGCAGGCGCTGGCATGGGATCAGTCGATGCTCGATTACCTCGATCTCAACCAGTTTGATGAAGTCTATAAAGGGCCCGGCGATAACTTCTTTGGTACCTTAACGGCGTCTCGCCCGGAGATTTACCCTATCTACTGGTCACAGGCGCAAATGCAGGCGCGCCAGAGTGAAGAGATGGCGCAGGTGCAGTCGTTTCTGAACCGTCTGTGGACATTCGAGAGCAACGGCAAACAGTGGTTCGACCCGGACGTCAGCGTGATTTACCCGGATCGCATCCGCCGTCGTCCACCGGGTACCACCTCGAAAGGGCTGGGCGCGCATACCGATTCCGGTGCGCTGGAGCGCTGGCTGCTGCCCGCGTATCAGCAGGTTTTCGCCCGCGTCTTTGATGGCAACGTAGAGAAATACGATCCGTGGAATGCTGCGCACCGTACTGAAGTGGAAGAGTACACCGTGGATAACACCACCAAATGTTCGGTGTTCCGCACCTTCCAGGGCTGGACGGCGCTGTCGGACATGATCCCGGGCCAGGGGCTGCTGCACGTGGTGCCAATCCCGGAAGCGATGGCTTATATTCTGCTGCGTCCATTGCTGGATGACGTGCCGGAGGACGAACTGTGCGGCGTGGCGCCGGGACGCGTTCTGCCGGTGTCAGAGAAATGGCACCCGCTGCTTATCGAAGCGCTCACCAGCATTCCGGCACTGGAGGCGGGCGATTCGGTGTGGTGGCACTGCGATGTGATCCACTCCGTCGCGCCGGTTGAGGATCAACAGGGCTGGGGCAACGTGATGTACATTCCTGCCGCGCCGATGTGCGAGAAGAACCTCGCCTACGCGAAGAAGGTGAAAGCGGCGCTGGAAACCGGGGCATCGCCGGGTGATTTCCCGCGCGAGGATTATGAAAAAACCTGGCAGGATCGCTTTACCGTGGCCGATCTCAATATCCACGGCAAGCGTGCGCTGGGCATGGCTTAACTGTCGTACAGCCCTTCCCGCTCAACGGCGGTGCGTCGTTTCCCCTGACGTATCCGCCGGACCGATTCCCGTACGGTCAGGGTGCCGTTAAGCAATAGCGTGCCTGATGGCGCCTCCGGGCGCATCAGCCGCTGCTGGAGCATATGTACCGCTTCGGTGCCCAGCTCATCACGCGGGACATGTACCGCGGTTAACGGTACATCCTGAATGGCCGCCAGATTAAAGCCGTCAATGCTCATCACCGAAATATCCTGCGGCACGCGTAACCCCTGTTTTTGCAGGGCGCTGATGGTGCCCGCCGCCATAAAGTCACCCCCCACCAGAAACGCAGTCGGCAAGTCTTTCCCCTGCATGTGGCTCAGCCAGTCGGTGACCAGTTGCTCTGTTTCGCGAGCGCTGAAGCTCGGCGCCACCAGCAAATCGCGTTTGTCGTTGAACTTCAGGTTGTGCGACTGCCATGCGTCGCGGATCCCCGCAAGGCGCAGCTCCATGGTGTAACGCCGCAGACACAACACATTCATCACCTCACGGTGTCCCATTTCAAACAGATAGTCCGCCGCCCGCTCGCCAATGGCCCGATGGTCCGGCGCGACGGCAGGCAGGCGCATATGCCGGTCGCGGCAGTTAATCAGCATGCAGGGTTTACCGACATCCACCGCCAGGTCGTGGATATGTGGATCGTCAATCCCGAGGAGGATGGCGGCCTGGGTGTCCGGCTCGTTCATTCGCGCCAGAAACAGCTGGGCGTCGCTGTCGTTCTCCTCCAGCGCGCAGTAACGCAGGCGAACATCGTACGAGGCCAGGCCTTTGCTTACGCTCTGGATCACACGGTAGTAAAAGATGTCAGACCGCTCGTCAAAGGCGCGCTGTGGGGCGAAGACAACGAGACTGTTGAGCAGCAAACGGCCCGCAGCCATTCCGTCCAGCACCCCCAGCTCGCGCGCGCATGCCAGCACCTTCGCACGTGCTTTTTCACTGGTATTCGCCTTCCCGGCAAGGACCCGCGAAACGGTGCTGATGGAGAGCTGAGTCCGGGCAGCGATTTCGGTGATTTTTAGCCTTTTGTCCATTTTGTGATCTGGCTCCATTTGCGAAATGACAAAATTTTCATAGCGTGGATATCAGGCAATAGCTGATGTCAAAGCCATGATGCCAAATGATGTCGCTCAGTTATGAGAAATTTTGCACAAAATCCACTATTGCCCTCTCATTTTCTCCCTTAAGGTGAACTTGTCACACAACTTCCATACTAGTTGTATAGCAACTTGAAGCGGTAAAACAGATAACAATCAACGTCATAAACCTGTGTGACACCTGAACCTCCGTCCCCTTACCGTCCGTCTTGTGGAGAGTAAAATGAGTCAGGACATTAATAACACCGTTGCGGCAAGCAAAACCCGTCGCGTCATTAAAAACCTGCGCTGGTATGTGCTGGTGCTGTTCTTACTTGGCGTCACCGTTAACTACATCACCCGAAACTCACTCGGCATCCTCGCCCCGGAACTGAAAGAGAGCCTCGGTATCACCACCGAGCAGTACTCCTGGATCGTCGGGGCATTCCAGATCGCCTACACCATTTTCCAGCCTCTGTGCGGCTGGCTGATCGACGTGATCGGCCTGAAGATTGGCTTTATGATTTGCGCCGGGATCTGGGCGCTGATGTGTATTTTCCACGCGGGTGCCGGGAGCTGGCTGCACCTTGCCATCCTGCGCTTCTTTATGGGGGCTTCTGAAGCCGCCGCCACGCCCGCAAACGCCAAAACCATTGGTGAATGGTTCCCGAAATCGGAACGTCCTGTGGCAGCCGGCTGGGCCGGTGTGGGCTTCTCCATTGGCGCGATGCTGGCTCCGCCTATCATCTACTTCGCGCACGCCTCGTTTGGCTGGCAGGGCGCGTTTATGTTCACCGGCGTGCTGGCGCTGCTGTGGGTGATCCTGTGGTGGGCGTTCTACCACAATCCGGAGCAGCACCCGAACCTGAGCAAAGACGAGCTGGCGTTTATCAAGCAGGATAACGAACCGCCTGCAGTAAAACTGCCCTTCCTGACCGCGCTGAAAACCGTCTCAAAAAATAAACGTTTTTACGGTATCGCCATCCCGGCCTTTATGGCGGAACCGGCCTGGGCAGTGCTGAGTTTCTGGGTGCCGCTGTATCTCGCCAAAGAGCACGGCATGGATCTGAAGCAGATCGCGATGTTTGCCTGGCTGCCGTTCCTGGCCGCCGATCTCGGCAGCGTGGCAAGCGGTTACCTCACCCGTCTGTATACCCGCCTGTTTAGCTGCTCCCGCGTCAACTCCGTGGTGGCAAGCTCCGTCACCGGCGCGTTCCTGATGATCTCTCTGGCCGTCGTCGCCATTACCCGCGACCCGTACATCACCATCGTGCTGATCTCCATCGGCGGTTTCGGGCATCAGATCATCTCCTGCATGCTCAGCGCCCTGGTGGTGGAGTCGTTCGATAAAGGCCAGATGGCGACCGTTAACGGTATGCGCGGCTCGGCGGCGTGGATCGCCAGCTTCCTGTTCTCGCTGTTGATTGGTGTGACCGCCGACAAAATCGGCTTCAACCCGCTCTTTATTGCCATGGGTTTCTTTGACCTGATTGGCGCTGTTTTCCTGGTGGCATTTATTGCTGAACGTCGCGCCAAGCGCGCCTGATAGTGGATGTATTGCATATGAAAACCCTGAAAAACTGGACCGTCGATAAGCAGTCGGCCAACCATCTGGAACTGCTGGTGGATAACCAGCACCGCCTGTGCCTGTATGTGCTGGAAGAGAACCTGTTCCGCGTACTGATCAAACGTAAAGGTGAACTGGCGCTGGACCGCACCTGGAGCATCGCTCCGGAAGAAGATGTGCCGTGGGAAGGCCGTCGTCGCGACGATCTGAGCGGCTTCACCTGCCCTGCCTGGACGCTAAGCCAGCAGGATGAGGGGCTGACAATTGCCACCGAACAGCTGCGTGTGACCGTTCATCAGCCGCTGTGGCTGGAGTGGCACTATCGCAATGACGCCGGTGAATGGCAGCCGCTGGTCAATGACCGCCCGACCAGCGCCTATCTGTTGAACGCTCACGGTGACGGGGTGGCGCACTACCTGAGCCGTCGCAAGGACGAGCGTTTTTACGGCCTGGGTGAGAAAGCGGGCGACCTGCAGCGCAACGGTAAGCGCTTCGAGATGCGCAACCTCGACGCCATGGGCTACAACGCGGCCAGCACCGACCCGCTGTACAAACACATCCCGTTTACCCTTACCCGCCGCGATGACGTGAGTTACGGCCTGTTCTACGACAACCTGAGCAGCTGCTGGCTGGATCTGGGCAACGAAATTGATAACTACCACACCGCCTACCGTCGCTGGCAGGCGGAAGCGGGTGATATCGATTACTATCTCTTTACCGGCAAACGGGTGCTGGATGTCACCAAAGCCTTTGTGCGCCTGACCGGGAAAACGCTGTTCGGGCCGAAATGGAGCCTGGGCTACAGCGGGTCGACCATGCACTACACCGACGCGCCGGACGCGCAGAATCAGCTGATGAACTTTATTCGCCTGTGCGAAGAGCATGCGATCCCGTGCGACTCGTTCCAGCTCTCATCGGGTTATACCTCAATCAACGGCAAGCGCTATGTCTTTAACTGGAACCACGACAAAGTGCCGCAACCGAAGGTGATGACCCAGGCATTCCACGATGCGGGACTGCGGCTGGCGGCAAACATCAAGCCGTGCCTGCTGCAGGACCACCCGCGCTATAGCGAAGTGGCGGAAAACGGCCTGTTCATTCGTGATTCAGAAACCGACGCACCAGAACGCTCCAGCTTCTGGGATGACGAAGGTTCCCACCTCGACTTTACCAACCCGCAGACGGTGAAATGGTGGCAGGAAGGAGTCACCACGCAGCTGCTGGAGATGGGGATCGACTCCACCTGGAACGATAACAACGAATACGAAGTGTGGGACGGCGAAGCGCGCTGTCATGGTTTTGGCAAGGAGATCGCCATCAAACACATCCGCCCGGTGATGCCGCTGCTGATGATGCGCGCCTCGCTGGAAGCGCAGCAGCGGTTTGCCCCGGAAAAGCGCCCGTATCTGATCTCCCGTTCCGGCTGCGCCGGGATGCAACGTTACGTTCAGACCTGGAGCGGCGATAACCGCACCAACTGGGACACCCTGCGCTATAACATCCGCATGGGGCTGGGTATGAGCCTGTCCGGGCTGTTTAACGTTGGTCATGACGTGGGCGGTTTTTCTGGCGACAAACCCGACGCCGTGCTGTTTGTCCGCTGGGTGCAGAACGGCGTGATGCACCCGCGCTTTACCATTCACTCGTGGAACGATGACCACACGGTAAACGAGCCGTGGATGTATCCGGGCGTCACCCCTGCCATTCGCGGTGCTATTGAGCTGCGCTATCGTCTGCTGCCGTATCTCTACACCCTGCTCTGGCAGGCGCATGCCGATGACGAACCGATGCTGCGCCCAACCTTCCTCGACCACGAACACGATGCGCAGACCTTTGAAGAGTGCGACGAGTTCCTGCTGGGCCGGGACCTGCTGGTGGCAAGCGTGGTGGAGGCCGGACAGCGCGAGCGCCGTCTCTGGCTGCCGGATAACGAAACCGGCTGGTACGATTTTTACACCCACGCGTGGTACGCGGGCGGGCAGTGGATCGCTCTGGATGCACCGCTGGAAAAACTGCCGCTGCTTGTGCGCGCCGGTGCCGGTCTGCCGCTCAGCGAACGCATCACTCACGTCAGCGCGGAAAAAGACGACACCCGCGAACTGAAGCTGTTCCCGGTCAAAGGCGTGGGCACCAGCACCGGTCTGCTGTTTGAAGATGACGGTGAAAGCTGGGGCTATCAGAACGGCAATGCACTGTGGGTAGAGTGGGAAATGGTGTGCGATGGGGCAACCATCAATTTGAAGATCACTGCGCGCGGAGATTATCGTCCGGCGTGGAAAGCACTGAAGGTGTCATTACCGGCGGGGGAAAAACGCAGGCTGCTGGTGAATGGGATTGAAGGGAGTGAGTGGGTGATGTAGTGCGGCCTGATGCCCTCACCCTAACCCTCTCCCACAGGGAGAGGGAACAGAACGTAGGCCGGGTAAGGCGAAGCCGCCACCCGGCTTTTTTTTAGTTCTCGATACCTTTGCTGCGCAGATAATCTTCATAGTTACCGGTGAAGTCCACCACGCGCTCTGGCGTAATTTCAATCACGCGGGTCGCCAGCGAGCTGACGAACTCACGGTCGTGAGAGACGAAGATCAGGGTGCCCTGATACATCTCCAGCGCCATGTTCAGCGATTCGATAGATTCCATATCCAGGTGGTTGGTCGGTTCGTCCATCACCAGAATGTTCGGTTTTTCCATCATCAGCTTGCCGAACAGCATACGGCCCTTCTCTCCACCGGAGAGCACTTTGGCAGGCTTCTTGATGTCGTCCTGGCTGAACAGCAGACGCCCCAGAATACTGCGCACCGCCTGCTCATCGTCGCCTTCCTGCTTCCACTGGCTCATCCAGTCGAAGACGGTCAGGTCGTTTTCAAATTCATACTCGTGATCCTGCGCGTAATAACCAATTTGCGCGTTTTCGGACCATTTCACGCTCCCGTTGTCCGGCTGCAGTTCGCCGACCAGGGTTTTCAGCATGGTGGATTTACCCACGCCGTTGGCACCCAGAATGGCGATCTTCTCGCCCACTTCCAGCAGCAGGTTGAAATTCTTAAACAGCGGGCCTTCATCAAAACCTTTGGTAAGGGCTTCCACTTCCAGCGCGTTACGGAACAGTTTCTTGTCCTGCTCGAAACGGATGAACGGGTTCTGACGGCTGGAAGCTTTAACCTCTTCCAGTTTGATTTTGTCAATCTGGCGGGCACGCGATGTTGCCTGACGGGATTTAGAGGCGTTGGCGCTAAAGCGGCTGACGAAGGACTGCAGGTCCGCAATCTGCGCTTTCTTCTTGGCGTTATCCGCCAGCAGACGTTCACGCGCCTGGGTGGCCGCCGTCATGTATTCGTCGTAGTTGCCCGGGTAAACACGCAGCTCACCGTAATCCAGATCCGCCATGTGCGTACACACCATGTTCAGGAAGTGACGGTCGTGCGAGATGATGATCATGGTGCTGTCACGGTCGTTGAGCGTCTGCTCCAGCCAGCGGATGGTGTCGATGTCCAGGTTGTTCGTCGGTTCATCGAGCAGCAGAATGTCCGGGTTAGAGAACAGCGCCTGCGCCAGCAGCACACGCAGCTTCCAGCCGGGTGCCACTTCGCTCATTGGGCCGTAATGCTGTTCGACCGGAATGCCCACGCCCAGCAGCAGCTCGCCCGCACGCGCTTCTGCAGAATAACCGTCCATTTCGCCGTATTGCGTCTCCAGATCGGCCACTTTGTAGCCATCTTCTTCGCTCATTTCGGCCAGCGCGTAGATACGGTCGCGCTCCTGCTTCACTTCCCACAGCTCCGCGTGCCCCATGATCACAGTGTCAAGCACGGTGAACTCTTCAAAGGCGAACTGATCCTGACGCAGTTTACCGATGCGCTCGTTGGGATCGAGCGACACGTTGCCGAGCGTCGGCTCCAGGTCACCGCCGAGGATCTTCATAAAGGTGGATTTACCGCTACCGTTGGCACCAATCAGGCCGTAACGGTTGCCGCCGCCAAATTTGACGGAAATGTTTTCGAACAGCGGCTTACTGCCAAACTGCATAGTGACGTTGCTGGTAACTAACACGGGGAGATTCCTGCGAAAAGTGTGATAAACACGGCATTATGCCACAATTCCGAATTGAGATCCTGTGTTGCGACGCTCCGCTAAACTTTAACAAAATCGAAAAAAATGTGATTTCGTACACATCTGAATTCCCTGTTAGCGGGAATGCACATATAATGCGCTCCCATCACAGATTCAGACTTATCAACTCACGCCTGAATGGCTTAGATACCTCGCACAACATGAACATGAAATTAACAACGCTTTTTGCGGCGGCGTTAGCCGTAGTAGGTTTTTGCAAAACCGCTTCTGCGGTGACTTATCCGCTGCCGACAGACGGTAGCCGTCTGGTGGGTCAAAACCAGGTGGTGACGGTGCCTGAGGGTAACACTCAGCCGCTGGAGTATTTCGCAGCACAGTACCAGCTGGGCCTGTCTAACATGCTGGAAGCGAACCCGGGCGTTGACCCATACCTGCCAAAAGCAGGTACCGTTCTCAACATCCCTCAGCAGCTGATCCTGCCGGATACCGTTCATGAAGGTATCGTGATTAACAGCGCGGAGATGCGTCTGTATTACTATCCGAAAGGCACCAACACGGTAATCGTGCTGCCAATCGGTATCGGTCAGTTGGGTAAAGATACCCCGCTGAACTGGACCACCAAAGTTGAACGTAAGAAAGCAGGCCCAACCTGGACCCCAACGGCGAAAATGCACGCGGAATACATCGCGGCAGGTGAACCGCTGCCAGCCGTGGTTCCGGCAGGCCCGGATAACCCAATGGGTCTGTACGCCCTGTATATCGGCCGCCTGTACGCCATCCACGGTACCAACGCTAACTTCGGTATCGGCCTGCGCGTAAGCCACGGCTGCGTGCGTCTGCGTAACGACGACATCAAATTCCTGTTCGAAAACGTGCCGGTAGGTACCCGCGTCCAGTTCATCAATGAACCGGTTAAAGCGACCTCTGAGCCGGATGGCAGCCGTTACATTGAAGTGCACAACCCGCTGTCCACCAGCGAAGACCAGATCAACAATAACGAAATCGTGCCGATTACGCTGACCAGCGCGGTGCAGTCCGTGACCTCTCAGCCGGACGTGGAAACGACTATCGTTGACCAGGCTGTGCAGAACCGTTCCGGTATGCCGGTGCGTTTGAACTAATCGCGATACAGCGAAAAAAGCGGGCTTCGATGCCCGCTTTTTTTATCCGTTATTCACGATCACAATCCCGCCGTGGTCGTAACGATAATGACAGTGCGCATACTCCAGCGGTGTGCCATCTTCCAGATAGATCACCTGCTCCACCTCCAGCACCGGGTCGCTCTCCTCGCAGACCAGATGCTGCATATCCAGCGCATTCGGCTTTAGCGCCCGCACCACGCGGTACGATCCCATGATTTTCAGCCCCAGCGTCTCCTGCACATAGCGAAACACCGAGCTTTCAAGATGGCTTTTGTTCAGGCCGGGCACCAGGTTGAGCGGCATTACGGTCGCGTCCAGCGACATGGGTTCACCGTTGAGCAAACGCAGACGAATGAAGTCATAGACCGGCGTATCGGCATTGATCATCAGCGAGGCCTGCTCTTTTTCGTTCGGGAAGCGCAGTTCAAAATGCACCACCTGGCTCGTTACCGTGCCCAGATGCTCCCAGGTTTTGGTCGCGCCAAAGTAGTCGCTGCCGGAGAGATCCCACTGCGACAGCTGAAGGAAGTTTTTGCGGATGAACGTCCCCTGCCCCTGACGGGTATATACCAGCCCTTCAACGATCAGCTGACGCATGGCCTGCTGAATGGTCATCCGGCTGGTATTGAACTCCGCCGCCAGCGCAAACTGGTCCGGCAGGGGTTCATTGGCGGCATACTGCTGGCTGATGATGCGTTTTTTGATTTCACGCGCTATGGTGATGTACTTCGCCGCCATCGTCCTTCCTTCTGTTTAATGTTCTATCCCGCTGTTTTTCAACGCCACTCGCTCGGCAATTTTGAGGAAAGGCAGGTAGAAGAATACACCAAATACGATGATTGCCAACTGCACCACCACCGCCCGCCAGTCCCCCGCCGTTGCCAGCCAGGCGCTCAGAATTGGCGGCGTGGTCCACGGGATCATCACCACGCAGCGCGACATTAATCCCAGCGTGGTGCAGAGCCAGGCGAAGTAAATGCCAATGGCGGGCAACAGGACAAACGGGATCATTAAAGGCAGGTTAAACACAATCGGCAGGCCGAAAATCACCGGCTCGTTGATATTGAACAGACCCGGCGCCAGCGACAGACGTGCCACCTGTTTCGCCGATTGTTGCCGCGAGAAGATAAAGATGGCGATCAGCAGTGAAATGGTGCTACCGGTACCGCCTACCATGCCAAAGGTCGGCACGAAGATGTTGTTGATGATATGCGGGATCGGCTGGCCGTTGGCAAAGGCCAGCATGTTCTCATTGGTATTAATCAACAGGAACGGCTCCAGCACCACGCTGTTGACTACCGACTGATGAATACCCAGCGTGAAGAGGAAGTTACCAAAGCTGTAGATAAAAATCGTCCCCGGCAGGCTGGTATTGATGAGCCGCAGCGGCTGCTGGATAAAGGTGGTGATCAGGTGAATCAGATCCGTATGCAATACGTTCGCCAGCAGCGCGGCCAGAACGGCAAACAGTGAGAGCGTCAGGATGGTCGGGATCAGTGCGGTAAACGATTTACTGACCGCCGGCGGCACGTTTTCCCCCAGTGATATTTGCAGCGCCTTAAGCCGCGAGATGGCGATAAACAGCTCCGTGGAGAGCAAGCCAATCAGCACCCCGGCGAAAATCCCGGTCGAGCCAATGTTGGCGAAGGTCAGTACCTGGGTGACATTCACCGTGGTGTCGCTGCCGACGGGCGTGAGCTGCAGACGCATCGGCATCATGATAATAAAGCTGCTGACAGCGATAACCACTGCCGAGACCGGATTGTCGAAATCCTTGTTGCGCGCCAGCGACCAGGCAATCATCGGCGCCAGCAGCAGCGCGGCGATATTCAGCGTGCCATTGATGATCGCCTCGCCCCATACCTTGAAGTGCGTGAGCGTGTCGCCGTCAAAAATCCATGGGAACACCACATTGTTCACCAGCACCGCCAGTCCGGCGAGGATGAAAATCGGCATCACCGTGGCGAAGGCATCGCGCAGGGAGCGAAGATGCACCTGGTTTGCCAGGCGCGCCGAGAACTCAACAAATTTATCGACAAAGGACTGCATATGCGGTGTGATTTTTGTTTCAGACATAGCGGATAGTTCCCATCAATCAGTCACAAAAACGGCCCGGCAGCGTACGGCTTACATCTCGCGTCCGTTGGTATGGATAACCTGTTTTAACCACGCGTAGCTCTTCTTCGGCACGCGTTTCAGGTCTTTAAGGTCGTGGTTTTCACGGTTGACGTAGACCACGCCGTAGCGCTTACGCATGTCACCCTGGGAGCTCAGAATGTCGATCAGACCCCAGC
This sequence comes from Enterobacter cloacae complex sp. 394F7, assembly GCF_057320385.1. Lineage (NCBI taxonomy): Bacteria > Pseudomonadati > Pseudomonadota > Gammaproteobacteria > Enterobacterales > Enterobacteriaceae > Enterobacter > Enterobacter cloacae complex sp. 394F7. The sequence goes on from NZ_JBXWCS010000016.1 coordinate 114,167, forward strand.
CGAGATACCCCATTACCTCTGCGCCATCCTCGAACATGGCGGCTTTCATGGCCTCGATATGCGCCCGGTGATAGTCGATGCGGTAGGTATCCTCAATCGGGTTCACGCCATCCCAGGATTCAATCACGCCAATGCCGTTTTCAATCGGGAACACCGGCATGCGCCAGTCGTTGGCGTAGCGGGTGATGATGGTGCGAAAACCGAGCGGATCGATCTGCCAGTTCCATTCGGTGGCTTTCAGGTACGGGTTATTTTTATCGCCGTACAGCAGGTAATTGTTCACCGGGGTTCCCTGCGGAATGGCATCGCTGTCCAGCGTTTTACTGGCGTAGTAGCTGAAGGCCATAAAGTCGTTTTGGGTTCTTGCGAACAGCGCCAGATCCTCGGCACGGTAGATATCGCCAAACCCTTCCTGCTCCACCACCGCCATCACCGCCGGGCTATAGCCCTGACCAGCAAAGACGCGCAGCAGGTTCTGGTTGAGAAATTCGTCGTACTGCTGGGCGCAGAAGATATCGCGCGGTTTGCAGGTGGCCGGGTAAACCAGCTGGTGTGCCAGCATACCGCCCATCAGCTGACCCGGTTTTGTCTGGTGCAGGTATTCGGTCAGCGTCATGTGCGCCACCATGGTGTGATGCTGCAACTCGTACAGCTCGCGCAGGGTTTTCTCACCTTTCATGTAGCCGGAAATCCGAAACGCTTCCGGCATATGGAAGATGTTCTGTTCGTTGAAGGTCAGCCAGTACTTCACACGGTCGCCGAAGCAGTCGATCATCTTTTTGCCATAGCGGATAAAGGCATCCATGACGCGACGATCGTTAAAGCCGTTGTACTCCTGCGCCAGCGCCAGCGGCATATCGAAGTGATAGAGGCAGATCATCGGCTCGATACCGCGGGCGATGAGATCGTTAATAAAGCGGTCGTAAAAGGCGATGCCCTCATCGTTGAACTCGCCGTCGCCCTGCGGACAGACCCGGCTCCAGGAGATTTGAAAGCGGTAGCAGTTCATGCCCAGATCCTGCATCAGGTCGAAATCTTCCCGGTAGCGGTGATAGGAATCGGTCGCCACTTTCCAGTCGGAGATGTTTTCCCCCGCTTCGCGAATGTCGTACACCGACATCCCCTTCCCGCCCTCATTCCATGCCCCTTCCGTCTGCATACTGGATACCGAGTTGCCCCATAAAAAGTTGGCTGGCAGTGATTGATTCATGGTCTCTCCCTATATGACTAGTCATTTAAATCTCATGACTAGTCATATAGGCGAAGATGTAAAAGCGATCAAAGAGGAGGATCGAATTTTGTGAGATAGACAGAAAGTTTTTATACCTTACCAACTCATTAGCATGTTGAGACCGGGCTAATAAAGTGCGGGCAGACATTCATAATCTCGATGAGTTTATGTCATTAATATTTATCTATTATTCAAACCTTTATAAATTCCTGGTTTTCGGCTTTATCCGGATAACCCCTGTTTCCTGTATACCATTAGCGCTAAGGTGAGACCCGTTTATATTACGGAGACATCATTATGTCACTGAAGGGGCTGCGCTTTACACTCAGTATCGACGGTCAGGAAGAGACAGCACTGGCCGTGGTGGATTTCACCCTTTACCAGCAATACTCCCTTCCCTTTGTGATGGAGGTCAACG
>NZ_JBXWCS010000017.1:0-100470 GCF_057320385.1 Enterobacter cloacae complex sp. 394F7
ACCGTCGATACTGAGTGTAAAGCGCAGCCCCTTCAGTGACATAATGATGTCTCCGTAATATAAACGGGTCTCACCTTAGCGCTAATGGTATACAGGAAACAGGTTTTATCCGGATAAAGCCGAAAACCAGGAATTTATAAAGAAATGTATAATCTGAGCTAATTAATGAGTACGAACTATTTGTTATGACGGTGACGTTGTTGCAAAAAAAAACGCTCTGATCTTCTTGCCATGCATCACATTTGGTGGACAGACTGGATTTGCACAGGAAATATCCCCGTAAGAAAAAGCGGCAATATAGATAATCAAAACCCACATTAACAGTCAGTTAATGCGGGTTAATGATCGCACGCGGACTAAATGTTATTTCCCAATACAGAAGCTCGAGAAGATCCTCCCAAGCAGATCGTCCGACGTAAACTCCCCGGTGATCTCACTCAGATTCTGCTGCGCCAGGCGCAACTCTTCCGCCAGCAATTCCCCCGCCCATGCGCCAATCAGCTGCGCTTTGCCCTGCTCGAGGTGACGTGCCGCCTCTTCCAGCGCCTGCAGGTGGCGACGCCGCGCCAGGAAGCCGCCTTCCATGCTGGTGTCAAAGCCCATGCTCTGCTTGAGATGGTTACGCAGGTCGTCAACGCCCTCGCCGGTGCGGGCCGACAGACGGATAAGTGAGTGACCATTCACATCGCTGATGCCCAGCGTTTCGCCGGTGACGTCTGCTTTGTTACGCACCACGGTGATCGGCAGTTTAGCCGGCAGACGGGCGATAAAGTCCGGCCAGATCTCCGCCGGGTCAACGGCGTCGGTCGTGGTGCCATCCACCATAAACAGCACACGGTCGGCCTGCTCAATCTCCTGCCAGGCGCGCTCGATACCAATACGCTCCACTTCGTCGCTGGCATCACGCAGACCCGCAGTGTCGATGATATGCAACGGCATGCCATCGATGTGAATATGCTCGCGCAGCACATCGCGGGTGGTCCCAGCGATGTCGGTCACGATCGCCGCCTCACGGCCCGCGAGGGCGTTCAGCAGGCTCGATTTCCCGGCGTTTGGACGACCCGCGATGACCACCTTCATCCCTTCACGCAGCAGGCTCCCCTGGCGCGCTTCGGCGCGAACGGCATCGAGATCGGCCATCACATCATTGAGCTGGGCTTCAATTTTACCGTCAGAGAGAAAGTCGATTTCTTCATCCGGGAAGTCAATCGCTGCTTCGACGTAGATCCTGAGGTGAGTAAGTGCTTCCACAAGGTGATTTACACGTGCGGAAAACGCGCCCTGCAACGAGTTCAGGGCAGAGCGAGCCGCCTGTTCAGAGCTGGCGTCGATCAGGTCAGCAATCGCCTCGGCTTGCGCCAGGTCGAGCTTGTCGTTGAGGAAGGCACGTTCGGAGAACTCGCCAGGCTTCGCAATACGCAGGCCCGGCAGAGTCAGAATACGTTTTAACAGCAGGTCGAGGATAACCGGGCCGCCGTGACCCTGCAGCTCCAGCACGTCTTCACCAGTAAAGGAGTTCGGGCCGGGGAACCACAGCGCAATGCCCTGGTCCAGTGGGGTACCGTCGCTGTCTTTAAACGGCAGATAATCAGCGTAGCGCGGCTTTGGCAGTTTACCCAGCACCGCTTCAGCGACCTCGCGCGCCTTCAGGCCGGAGATACGCAAAATGCCTACACCACCGCGTCCCGGTGGGGTTGCCTGGGCGACGATAGTGTCGTTATGGCTCATGGTTGCTCTCGTTCAATACAAATAAAAAAGGCGGTCAATCGACCGCCCTTATTTTAGCGTTAACTTACCGAATCAGGACTTTTTCTTTTCGCGGCTATGCAGGCCACGTTTTTCCAGACCACGGTAAATAAGCTGCTGCTGGATGATGGTCACCAGGTTGCTGACGATATAGTACAGCACCAGACCTGACGGGAACCACAGGAAGAACACGGTGAAGATGACCGGCATAAAGGTCATGATCTTCTGCTGCATCGGGTCGGTCACGGTGGTCGGAGACATCTTCTGGATGAAGAACATCGTCACGCCCATCAGGATCGGCAGGATGTAGTACGGGTCCTGTGCGGACAGGTCATGGATCCACAGGGCGAACGGCGCATGGCGCAGCTCAACGGAACCCATCAGCATGTAGTACAGCGCAAGGAAGATTGGCATCTGAATCAGCAGCGGGAAGCAGCCACCCAGCGGGTTCACTTTCTCTGCTTTATACAGGGCCATCATCTCCTGGCTCTGACGCTGTTTGTCATCGCCCAGACGCTCGCGCATTGCCTGAATCTTCGGCTGCAGCATACGCATCTTCGCCATGGAGGTGTACTGCGCTTTGGTCAGCGGGTACATGATGCCACGTACGATGAAGGTGATAACGATGATGGAGAAGCCCCAGTTACCCAGGAAGCTGTGGATGAACTTCAGCAGCTTGAACAGCGGCTGAGAGATGAACCACAACCAGCCGTAGTCAACGGTCAGATCCAGGTGCGGTGCAACAGCAGCCATTTTGTCCTGGATTTCCGGGCCGACCCACAGGGTGCTTGCCAGCTTACCGGTTTGACCCGGCTGAACCAGAACCGGCTGAGATTTGTAGCCGATAGCCGCAATACCGTTGCCCAGATTCGCGGTGTAGAAGTTATTGGTACCGTCGTTATTTGGGATCCAGGCCGTTGCGAAATACTGCTGCAACATTGCCACCCAACCGCCTTTGGAGCTGACGTTCAGGTTTTCGTTATCGGCAATGGTGTCGAATTTGTATTTCTCATACTTCGCGTCAGGCGTGGAGTATGCCGCGCCACGGAAGGTATGCAGCGCAAAGTTGCTGCTTCCGGTGTCACGGTGAGACGGCAGATTGATGGACTGCTTCAGCTGACCAAAGGTCGATACTTCAAGCGGTTTCGCACCGGCGTTCTGTACGCTGTAGCCCACGTTCACTGCATATTCACCGCGTTTCAGGGTGAAGGTTTTAGTGAAGGTGTTGCCTGCCGCGTCGGTGTAGGTCATCGGAATAACGAGTTCGTTCTGGCCATCAGCCAGTACAAAGGTGTCGTTTTCGACGTTGTACAGTGGACGCGCACCGTTAGCCGGGTTATCCGGGCCATCACGACCGGTCAGGCCGCTCTGCGCCTGGTAGATAAACTCTGGCGTGGTTTCCAGTAACTGGAACGGCTCGGTAGACTTCAGCTCTTTCGGGTAGGTCAACAGCAGCGCCTGCTCAACATCACCACCACGGGTGTTGATAGTCAGCTCAAGCACATCGGTCTTAACCGTAATCTGTTTCCCCTGGCCACTGGCCGGTACGCCCTGGTCGGCGGCACTCCCCTGGCTGCTCGTTGTCTGCGTGGTCTGCTGCTGGGGTTGAGGATTTTTATCCTGCTCCCATGCCTGCCAGATCATGAAAGACACGAACAACAAAGCGATGATAAGAAGATTGCGTTGCGAATCCATCGTTAGTGTTCTCTGGTATCAAAGGGTCCTGGGGGGACGGGGTCGTCTCCACCTGGGTGTAAAGGGTGGCATTTTAATACGCGTTTCACCGTCAACCAACTGCCTTTTATCACTCCAAACCTGCGCAATGCCTCAATTCCGTAGCTTGAGCATGTTGGCGTGAAACGGCAGTGTGGCCCGAGTAGCGGACTAATCAGGCGTTGATAGACCCGAATGAGGGCTATCAGGACCCGCGAGCCAGGCGACAGTGGCGGCGCCATAATTTTTCCAACGCTTCCGAGAGAGCACGGTTATCGAGGTCGGCAACCCCTTTTTTCGCCACCACCACGAAATCCATAGAAGGCAGTTCGTGCTGACGTAAACGGAAGCTTTCACGCGTCAGACGTTTAATCCGGTTGCGTTCATGCGCACGCTTAACGTTTTTCTTGGCGACAGTAAGACCGATGCGGGGATGCCCCAGCGAATTTTGGCGGCCGAGGATGGTGATTTGCGGCGTGCCAGCCCGTAGTGGCTGCTGGAAGACGAAAGTGAAATGAGCGGGAGTTAACAAACGTAACTCCCTGGGAAATGCTAGCTTAACCACTCAGGGGTTAGCTTTATTACTTGGAAACGGTCAGACGAGCGCGGCCTTTAGCACGACGACGTGCCAGAACCTGACGACCATTTTTAGTAGCCATACGAGCACGGAAGCCGTGAGAACGGTTGCGCTTCAGTACAGACGGTTGAAAAGTGCGTTTCATGGCGATTTCTACCTAAACTTGAATAAATTCACTGACTTTTGCGTATACCCGAACGAGATTCGAACGACTAACGCCTCAGCGTGGGTGATTAAAGAGGCCGGATTGTAATAATTGTACACTCCGGAGTCAATTCTCTTTCCTTATTTCCCGCGTATTTCCGCACGATTTCGCGTGGAAAATGAGCAACGGACGACGCAGGAAGAAGAGCATCACGCGCCGGGTCGAGGATTATACGGTCTCATCAACAAAGCGCAAGGATCGTCCTGGATCTTCGTTAGATCATTTAAGCAAAAAATTGTCTGTTCTCATTAAATTTTCCAATATGCGGGCTAAATCGTGGGGCACTCCCGCCAGGATCGTTTACACTTACCCGGTTTCGGATCTTCCTGTGGATAAATCGGGAAGAATCTGTGAGAAACAGAAGATCTCTGGCTCAGTTTAGGCTATGATCCGCGGTCCCGATCGGGATCCAGCGATCCTGGCCGGGCATAAACACAATATCGTTCAGGTTGTTTCAACGATGGCGTGTATAACCGCAGATAGCGGTTCGCACATCCCCCTCATTGGGTCATGTCGATGTGCGCCAACAATCATGAATATTCAATAGTTTTCTTTTATTGTTCGAGTGGAGTCCGCCGTGTCACTTTCGCTTTGGCAGCAGTGTCTTGCCCGATTGCAGGATGAGTTACCAGCCACAGAATTCAGTATGTGGATCCGCCCGTTGCAGGCGGAACTGAGCGATAACACGCTGGCTTTGTATGCGCCAAACCGTTTTGTGCTCGATTGGGTAAGGGACAAGTACCTTAATAACATCAATGGACTGCTGAATGATTTCTGCGGGTCAGATGCCCCGCAGCTGCGCTTTGAAGTAGGCACAAAGCCGGTTACCCAGACGGTGCGCGAAACCGTAAACGTGGCAGCGCCTGCTCAGGCGGCACCCGCTCCGGCTCCTCGCGTTGCTCCTGCTGCACGTCCGGGTTGGGATAATGTGCCTGCCCCGGCAGAACCGACCTACCGCTCTAACGTTAACGTCAAACACACCTTCGATAACTTCGTGGAAGGTAAATCGAACCAGCTGGCACGCGCGGCGGCTCGCCAGGTGGCAGACAACCCCGGTGGAGCCTATAACCCGCTGTTCCTCTATGGCGGCACGGGTCTGGGTAAAACGCACCTTCTGCACGCGGTGGGTAACGGCATTATGGCGCGCAAGCCAAATGCGAAAGTGGTGTATATGCACTCCGAGCGCTTCGTTCAGGACATGGTAAAGGCCCTGCAAAACAATGCGATCGAAGAGTTTAAACGCTATTATCGTTCTGTTGATGCGCTGCTGATCGATGACATTCAGTTCTTTGCGAATAAAGAACGATCGCAGGAGGAGTTTTTCCACACCTTCAATGCGCTGCTGGAAGGTAACCAGCAGATCATTTTGACCTCGGATCGTTATCCAAAAGAGATCAACGGTGTGGAAGATCGTCTGAAATCCCGCTTCGGCTGGGGCCTGACCGTGGCGATCGAGCCGCCGGAACTGGAAACCCGCGTCGCGATCCTGATGAAAAAAGCCGATGAGAACGACATTCGCCTGCCGGGTGAAGTGGCGTTCTTTATTGCCAAGCGTCTGCGTTCCAACGTTCGTGAGCTGGAAGGGGCGCTGAACCGCGTCATCGCCAATGCCAACTTTACCGGCCGCGCGATCACCATCGATTTTGTGCGTGAAGCGCTGCGCGATCTGCTGGCACTGCAGGAAAAACTGGTCACTATCGACAACATTCAGAAGACGGTGGCCGAGTACTACAAAATCAAAGTGGCAGATTTACTGTCTAAACGTCGTTCCCGCTCGGTGGCGCGCCCGCGTCAGATGGCGATGGCGCTGGCAAAGGAGTTAACCAACCACAGTCTGCCGGAGATCGGCGATGCGTTTGGTGGCCGTGACCATACGACCGTGCTGCACGCTTGTCGCAAGATTGAGCAGTTACGCGAAGAAAGCCACGACATAAAAGAAGATTTTTCCAATTTAATCAGAACATTATCATCGTGACGCTATGAAATTTACCGTTGAACGTGAACATTTATTAAAACCGCTGCAACAGGTGAGTGGCCCATTAGGTGGCCGCCCAACGCTGCCTATTCTCGGAAACCTGCTGCTTCAGGTCGCGGACGGTACGCTGTCGCTGACCGGCACAGACCTGGAAATGGAAATGATCGCGCGCGTTACGCTGACTCAGCCGCATGACGCAGGCGCGACCACGGTTCCGGCACGTAAATTCTTTGATATCTGCCGCGGGCTGCCGGAAGGCGCAGAGATCGCGGTGCAGCTGGAAGGCGACCGCATGCTGGTGCGCTCTGGCCGCAGCCGTTTCTCCCTCTCCACGCTGCCTGCTGCGGACTTCCCGAACCTGGACGACTGGCAAAGTGAAGTCGAATTCACCCTGCCGCAGGCGACGATGAAGCGTCTGATTGAAGCCACGCAGTTCTCTATGGCGCACCAGGACGTTCGTTACTATTTAAACGGCATGCTGTTCGAAACCGAAGGGGAAGAGCTGCGTACCGTGGCCACCGACGGCCACCGTCTGGCGGTCTGTTCCATGCCAATTGGCGACTCACTACCAAACCATTCGGTGATTGTGCCGCGTAAAGGCGTAATTGAGCTGATGCGTATGCTCGACGGTGGCGACACGCCGCTGCGCGTGCAGATCGGCAGCAACAACATCCGCGCTCACGTGGGCGATTTTGTCTTCACATCCAAGCTGGTTGACGGTCGTTTCCCGGATTATCGCCGCGTATTGCCGAAGAACCCGGACAAAACGCTGGAAGCGGGTTGCGATAGCCTCAAGCAGGCGTTTGCCCGCGCGGCCATTCTCTCGAACGAGAAATTCCGCGGTGTGCGCCTGTACGTAAGTGAAAACCAGATCAAAATCACCGCCAATAACCCGGAGCAGGAAGAGGCAGAAGAGATTCTGGACGTCACCTACGCCGGGGCGGAGATGGAAATCGGGTTTAACGTCAGCTACGTGCTGGACGTGCTGAATGCACTGAAATGCGAGAACGTTCGCATTCTGCTGACTGACTCCGTTTCGAGCGTACAGATTGAAGATGCCGCATCACAGTCGGCTGCGTATGTTGTTATGCCAATGAGACTGTAATGTCGCTCACCCGTCTGTTGATCCGCGACTTTCGCAATATCGAAAGCGCGGATCTCGCTTTATCCCCTGGCTTTAACTTCCTGGTTGGCGCGAACGGCAGCGGCAAAACCAGCGTGCTTGAAGCCATCTATACGCTCGGCCATGGCCGGGCGTTTCGCAGTTTGCAGATTGGTCGCGTGATTCGCCACGAACAGGAATCCTTTGTCCTGCACGGGCGTTTGCAGGGTGAGGAGCGGGAAACCGCCATTGGCCTGACCAAAGACAAGCAGGGCGACAGCAAGGTGCGCATCGACGGTACCGACGGCCACAAAGTGGCGGAGCTGGCGCTGCTGATGCCGATGCAGCTGATCACGCCGGAGGGGTTTACTTTACTCAACGGCGGCCCCAAATACAGAAGAGCGTTCCTCGACTGGGGATGCTTTCACAACGAAGCCGGTTTCTTTAACGCCTGGAGCAACCTGAAGCGTCTGCTTAAGCAGCGTAACGCCGCATTGCGCCTGGTCACGCGCTACGCCCAGCTGCGCCCGTGGGACATGGAATTAATTCCTCTTGCGGAACAAATCAGCCGCTGGCGTGCCGAATACAGCGCAGGCATCGCCGAAGATATGGCCGACACCTGCAAACAGTTTTTACCTGAATTTTCTCTCACCTTCTCCTTCCTGCGCGGCTGGGAAAAAGAGACGGATTATGCCGAGGTGCTGGAGAGAAACTTCGAGCGCGACCGTATGTTGACCTACACCGCGCACGGCCCGCACAAGGCGGATTTCCGTATTCGTGCTGACGGTGCGCCGGTGGAAGACACACTGTCGCGTGGGCAGCTCAAGCTCCTGATGTGCGCGCTGCGCCTGGCGCAGGGGGAGTTCCTCACCCGCGAAAGCGGGCGACGCTGCCTGTACCTGATAGATGATTTTGCCTCGGAACTTGACGACGCGCGGCGCGGGCTGCTTGCCAGCCGCTTAAAAGCCACGCAGTCGCAGGTTTTCGTCAGCGCTATCAGCGCTGAACACGTTATGGACATGTCGGACGAAAATTCGAAGATGTTTACCGTGGAAAAGGGTAAAATAACGGATTAACCCAAGTTGAAATGAGCGAGAAACGTTGATGTCGAATTCTTATGACTCCTCCAGTATCAAAGTCCTGAAAGGGCTGGATGCGGTGCGTAAGCGCCCGGGTATGTATATCGGCGATACGGATGACGGCACCGGTCTGCACCACATGGTATTCGAGGTGGTAGATAACGCTATCGACGAAGCGCTCGCGGGTCACTGTAAAGACATTATCGTCACCATCCACGCCGATAACTCCGTTTCCGTACAGGATGACGGCCGTGGTATCCCGACCGGTATCCACCCGGAAGAGGGCGTGTCTGCTGCAGAAGTGATCATGACCGTTCTGCACGCAGGCGGTAAATTTGACGATAACTCCTATAAAGTCTCCGGCGGCCTGCACGGCGTAGGTGTTTCCGTGGTAAACGCCCTGTCGCAGAAACTGGAACTGGTTATCCAGCGCGAAGGCAAAATTCACCGCCAGATCTATCAGCACGGCGTGCCTGAAGCGCCGCTGGCCGTGACCGGCGATACCGAAAAAACCGGTACCATGGTGCGTTTCTGGCCGAGCCTCGAAACCTTCACCAACGTCACCGAGTTCGAGTACGACATCCTGGCAAAACGCCTGCGTGAACTGTCGTTCCTGAACTCCGGCGTCTCAATTCGTCTGCGTGACAAACGCGACAACAAAGAAGACCACTTCCACTATGAAGGTGGTATCAAAGCGTTCGTTGAATACCTGAACAAGAACAAAACGCCAATTCACCCAAATATCTTCTATTTCTCTACGGAAAAAGACGGTATCGGCGTGGAAGTGGCTCTGCAGTGGAACGACGGTTTCCAGGAAAACATCTACTGCTTCACCAACAACATTCCACAGCGTGACGGTGGTACGCACCTTGCGGGCTTCCGTGCGGCGATGACCCGTACCCTGAACGCCTACATGGACAAAGAAGGCTACAGCAAAAAAGCGAAAGTCAGCGCCACCGGTGATGACGCCCGTGAAGGCCTGATTGCTGTTGTCTCCGTGAAAGTGCCGGATCCGAAGTTCTCCTCACAGACCAAAGACAAGCTGGTCTCCTCTGAGGTGAAATCGGCGGTTGAACAGCAGATGAACGAACTGCTGAGCGACTACCTGCAGGAAAACCCGAACGACGCGAAAATTGTTGTTGGTAAAATTATCGATGCGGCGCGTGCCCGTGAAGCGGCGCGTAAAGCCCGTGAAATGACCCGCCGTAAAGGCGCGCTGGACTTAGCGGGTCTGCCGGGCAAACTGGCTGACTGCCAGGAACGCGACCCGGCGCTGTCCGAACTGTACCTTGTGGAAGGGGACTCCGCGGGCGGTTCTGCGAAGCAGGGCCGTAACCGTAAGAACCAGGCCATCCTGCCGTTGAAAGGTAAAATCCTCAACGTTGAGAAAGCGCGTTTCGACAAAATGCTCTCTTCTCAGGAAGTGGCGACGCTGATCACCGCGCTGGGCTGCGGCATTGGTCGTGACGAATACAACCCGGACAAGCTGCGCTATCACAGCATCATCATCATGACCGATGCGGACGTCGACGGCTCGCACATCCGTACGCTGCTGTTGACCTTCTTCTACCGTCAGATGCCGGAAATCGTTGAACGCGGCCACGTCTATATTGCACAGCCGCCGCTGTACAAAGTGAAGAAAGGCAAACAGGAACAGTACATCAAAGATGACGACGCGATGGATCAGTACCAAATCGCGATCGCACTTGATGGTGCGACCCTGCATGCGAACTCCAGCGCTCCGGCACTGGCAGGTGAGCCGCTGGAGCGTCTGGTGTCTGAGTTCAACGCCACGCAGAAAATGATTGGTCGTATGGAGCGTCGCTATCCAAAAGCGCTGCTGAAGGAGCTGATCTATCAGCCAACCCTGACTGAAGCCGATCTGAGCAACGAGCAGGCGGTGACCCGCTGGGTGAACGCGCTGGTGAGCGAGCTGAACGAGAAAGAGCAGCACGGTAGCCAGTGGAAGTTCGACGTTCAGCAGAACGCGGCGCAGCAGTTTGAGCCGATTATTCGCGTGCGTACCCACGGCGTCGATACCGATTACCCGCTGGAGCACGAGTTTGTGACCGGCCCGGAATACCGTCGTATCTGCACTCTTGGCGAGAAGCTGCGTGGTCTGATTGAAGATGATGCGTTCATCGAACGTGGCGAACGTCGCCAGCCGGTGGCCAGCTTCGAACAGGCGCTGGAATGGCTGGTGAAAGAGTCCCGTCGCGGCCTCTCTATCCAGCGTTATAAAGGTCTGGGCGAAATGAACCCGGATCAGCTGTGGGAAACCACCATGGATCCGGAAAGCCGTCGCATGCTGCGCGTTACGGTTAAAGACGCGATTGCTGCCGACCAGTTGTTCACGACCCTGATGGGCGATGCGGTTGAACCTCGTCGTGCCTTCATCGAAGAGAACGCACTGAAAGCGGCGAATATCGATATTTAATCGTTGTTATACAGCACGACTCAGGCCGCGCATTTAGCGCGGCTTTTTTTGGGCGCAGGCATATCCAGCGACAGCACTGACGGTAAACGGCTGGCAAGCGTATCGATGGCAATTCTGACTCTGAGTGGCAGATGCGGCGTCTGTTGCCAGACTGCATGAACGTCGAAGCGTACGTCCGGCGCCTGCTTTAAAAGCGGGATGAGTTTCCCCTGCTGTATTTCTCTGCGGGCCATCCAGCAGGGCAACCATGCAATGCCGTATCCTGCCAGCGCTGCGTCGCAAATCGCCTGCAAATCATCCATATTGAGGGATGAGCGGGGAGTAAAGGTGTGCGATCTCCCTTCGTTATCCATCAGCTGCCAGGGTAACACTCTGCCTGCTCGCAGATAGTTAATGGCAGTATGGTGGGGTAAATCAGCAACGGTGTCTGGCTGACCGCTTTTTTGCAGATATTCTGGCGCAGCACACAGCACCATGCGGTGTTCTCCCAGCCTTCTGGCGACCAGAACGCTACTGTCCTGCAGCGTGCCGTTGCGCACCGCCATATCAAACCCTTCCTCTACGAGATCCACCACGCGGTCGCTGAATGACATTTCCAGTTCAAGACCGGGATGTTCCTGCGCCAGTTCTATCAGCAGTGGCGCGACGCACTGGCGACCAAACAGCACCGGCATGGCCACACGCAGGCGGCCGCTGATCTGCTGCTTCCCCGTTTCCAGCAGCGATTCCGCGCCCCTAATCTCCTCCAGCGCGCGCAGGCAGCGCTCGTAAAAAAGCGCCCCGTTATCGGTCAGGCTTTGGCTGCGGGTGGTGCGGTGAAACAGACGGACTCCCAGCCGCTCTTCCAGGCGAGCGATGCTTTTTCCCACCGCGGAGCGCGACAAATGCAGGCGGATCGCGGCCTGCGCAAAACTGCCCGCCTCCACGGCGGCCACGAAAACGGGAATATCCTTCAGCGTACTGGTCATGGATTGTTTCCATTATGGCGTCAATAGTGGGAAAAATTATCGCCACTGGCAACAAGGAGTCAACGGTAGACTGTCGATACTGAAGCTTATTTAACGGCAGGAGAAAAACGATGGCAGAGACAATGCAACGCTGGTCAATGAACGCTCTCGGACGGGAGAATCTTAAACTCACCCAGGAACCTGTTCCGAAGCCAGGTCCAGGCGAAGTGCGCGTGCGGGTGAATGCCGTTGCGCTCAACTATCGCGATAAAATGGTTATTGAAGGCATGATGCCGATCCCGCTTTCCTTCCCGTTCACACCGGCGTCTGACATGGCCGGCGTGGTGGACAGCATTGGTGAAGGCGTGACGCGTTTTCAACCTGGCGCTCGCGTCATCTCGACGTTCTTCCCGGAGTGGATCGACGGCAGGCCGCAGGCGGATGCCCGTCATTTGCCCTATAAAACGAGCGGAGGGTACTTCCCGGGGATGCTGGCTGAGTACGTGATCGTGAATGAAAACGGGCTGGTGGCCGCTCCGGAAACCCTGGATGACGTTGAGGCCAGCACATTACCTTGTGCAGGGCTAACCGCCTGGTTTGCGCTGGTGGAGCGCGGGAACTTGCGAGCCGGACAATCGGTGCTGGTACAAGGCACCGGCGGGGTGGCGATTTTCGCACTGCAAATTGCAAAAGCACTCGGTGCAGAGGTTTACGTGACCTCGGGGAGTGATGAAAAGCTGGCGCGGGCCAAAAAACTGGGAGCCGATCGGGGTATCAACCGGCTGAAAGGCGACTGGGCTGAAGCGCTTTTAACGCTGACTCAGGATCGCGGCATTGACCACATTATTGAAACCGTGGGGGGAGAAAACCTGCAGCACTCCCTGCGTGCCGTTGCCGTTCATGGACGCATCTCGGTTATTGGCGTGCTGGCCGGGACCGACATTTCGCTGTCAGCAGGTGAGCTGCTACTGAAATCCCCGGTTATTCAGGGAATTGGCGTCGGGCATCGCCGTGCGCTGGAAGAGTTTGTCCGCGCCGTGGAAGTGACAGGGCTGAAACCGGTCATTGAGCAGCGCTACCGTTTTGACCAGCTGGAGCAGGCGCTGGAACACCTCGATCGCGGCGCGTTTGGTAAAATCGTCCTCACCCGCGAGTGAGCCAACGTTCCCCGGGATTGCGGAAAAAGGGGTTTTCTGTTGCGCAATGTAGCTCTATTTTTGTGTGCTTAATCGCGTTAGCATGAGGTAGCACTCATTTATCCCGGGGACCTCATGGCTATCAAACTCATTGCTATCGATATGGACGGCACGCTGCTGCTGCCAGACCACACTATCTCTCCAGCCGTTAAAAACGCAATCGCCGCGGCGCGCGCAAAGGGCGTGAATGTGGTACTGACCACCGGGCGTCCGTATGCGGGCGTGCACAGCTACCTCAAAGAGCTACACATGAATCAGCCGGGCGATTACTGCATCACCTATAACGGCGCGCTGGTGCAGAAAGCGGCGGACGGCAGCACGGTTGCGCAAACCGCGCTGAATTATGATGACTATCTGTTCCTGGAAAAACTGTCCCGTGAAGTCGGGTCTCACTTCCACGCGCTCGATCGTACAACGCTCTACACCGCTAACCGCGACATCAGCTATTACACCGTGCACGAATCGTATGTCGCCACCATTCCGCTGGTGTTCTGTGAAGCAGAAAAAATGGATCCGAACACTCAGTTCCTGAAAGTGATGATGATCGATGAGCCAGAGATCCTCGATAAAGCCATTGCGCGCATCCCGGCGGAGGTCAAAGAGAAATACACTGTGCTGAAAAGCGCACCGTACTTCCTCGAAATCCTCGATAAACGCGTCAATAAGGGCACTGGCGTGAAGTCGCTTGCCGACGCGCTGGGCATTAAGCCTGAAGAGATCATGGCCCTGGGCGATCAGGAAAACGACATCGCAATGATTGAATACGCGGGTATGGGCGTGGCGATGGAAAACGCCATCCCGTCAGTGAAAGAAGTGGCGAACTTCGTCACCAAATCTAACCTGGAAGACGGCGTGGCTTACGCGATTGAGAAATTTGTCCTGTCTTAGCAGTCGCCCTTAATCATCAGCCTCGGTTATCGACCGGGGCTTTTTTTGGCCCTGAGTTTATTGAATTGTTCTTTTTGTGATCTGGATTGTAGTACAACATTAACTGATTGTACTACATTGTCACCAAGGCAAAGGCGAAAGGCCTCACGTTTGTACTGCAAAAGTGAGGCGAAATTCAGCGGTCGCGGTAAAGTAGTGATGGACTTACAGAGCACAAGGACTCTCCATGACTCTCAATAAAACCGATCGCATTGTCATCACGCTGGGTACACAGATTGTGGGTGGCAAATATGTTCCCGGCTCGCCGCTACCGGCAGAGGCAGAACTGTGTGAGGAGTTTGAAACCTCCCGCAACATCATCCGGGAAGTGTTCCGCTCGCTGATGGCGAAGCGGCTGATTGAAATGAAACGCTATCGCGGCGCGTTTGTTGCTCCGCGTAACCAGTGGAACTACCTCGATACCGATGTTCTGCAGTGGGTACTGGAAAACGATTACGACCCGCGGCTGATTGGCGCCATGAGCGAGGTACGAAACCTGGTAGAACCGGCTATCGCCCGCTGGGCGGCAGAGCGCGCCACCTCAGGTGACCTGGCGCAGATTGAGTCGGCGCTGAACGACATGATCGCCAATAACCAGAACCGTGAGGCATTTAACGAGGCGGATATTCGCTACCACGAGGCGGTACTGCAGTCGGTGCATAACCCGGTGTTACAGCAGCTTAGCGTGGCGATCAGCTCGCTACAGCGAGCAGTATTTGAACGTACCTGGATGGGTGATGAGGCCAATATGCCAAAAACGCTCCAGGAACATAAAGCGCTGTTCGATGCGATACGGCATCAGGACGGCGATGCGGCAGAGCAGGCGGCGCTCACCATGATTGCCAGCTCAACACGAAGGCTGAAGGAAATTACATGACATCACGCTACATCGCAATTGACTGGGGATCGACCAATCTGCGCGCCTGGCTGTACCAGGGCGAGCAGTGCCTGGAGAGCAGGCAATCAGAAGCAGGCGTGACGCGTCTGAACGGAAAATCCCCCGAGGCGGTGTTAGCAGAGGTCACACAAAACTGGCGCGACAGCGCCACGCCCGTGGTGATGGCGGGGATGGTGGGCAGCAACGTGGGCTGGAAAATCGCGCCTTATCTGCCTGTTCCTGCCCCTTTCTCCGCCATTGGCGAGCAGTTAACGTCCGTTGGCGACAATATCTGGATTGTTCCCGGTTTGTGCGTCTCGCGCGACGATAACCATAACGTGATGCGCGGTGAAGAGACACAGCTGCTCGGTGCGCGCACGCTTTCTCCTTCTTCTGTCTACGTCATGCCCGGCACGCACTGCAAGTGGGTCCAGGCAGATGCAGAGTATATCTACGATTTTCGCACCGTAATGACCGGCGAATTGCACCATTTGCTGCTTAATCATTCGCTGTTGGGGGCCGGTTTACCGGAGCAGGTTCCGTCGCCGGAGGCGTTTGCTGCTGGCCTTGCTCGTGGGATCGCTTCTCCTGATGTTTTGCCGCAACTTTTTGAGGTTCGCGCCTCGCACGTGCTGGGAAATCTCCCGCGCGAGCAGGTCAGCGAGTTTCTTTCTGGCCTGCTGATTGGCGCAGAAGTCGCCAGCATGCGTGAGTTCGTCGGGCGCGAGCAGGCTGTCACGATTGTCGCTGGTGCAGCGCTGACGTCGCGCTACGAGCAGGCGTTTCGCGCGATTGGCCGTGAAGTATCAACGGTATCCGGCGACACGGCATTTCAGGCAGGAATAAGGAGCATCGCTCATGCAGTGGCAAACTAGTCTTCCCCTTATCGCAATCTTGCGCGGCATTACCCCCGACGAGGCGCTGGCGCACGTCGGTGCCGTGATCGACGCCGGATTCGACGCGGTGGAAATCCCGCTCAACTCCCCCGAATGGGAAAAAAGTATTCCGACAGTGGTAGAGGCCTTTGGTGATAAAGCGCTGATTGGCGCAGGAACCGTCTTGCAGCCGGAGCAGGTGGAGAGGCTGGCAAAGATGGGCTGCAAGCTCATCGTCACCCCCAACATCAACCCCGAGGTGATCCGCCGCGCGGTGAGCTATGGAATGACCGTGTGTCCAGGATGCGCGACGGCAACCGAAGCCTTTACCGCCCTCGATGCGGGTGCACAGTCGCTCAAAATTTTCCCGTCGTCGGCCTTTGGTCCTGACTATATCAAAGCACTGAAAGCGGTCTTGCCCGCCAGCGTGCCGGTCTTTGCCGTGGGCGGCGTGACGCCAGAAAACCTGGCGCAGTGGATTAACGCCGGTTGTGTGGGCGCGGGGCTGGGCAGCGATCTCTATCGCGCCGGACAGTCCGTTGAGCGTACCGCGCAGCAGGCGGCAGCATTTGTGAAAGCGTATCGAGAGGCAGTGCAATGAAAATAACCAAACTCACCACGTACCGTTTACCCCCGCGCTGGATGTTCCTGAAAATCGAAACCGATGAAGGCGTGGTTGGCTGGGGTGAACCGGTGATAGAAGGGCGCGCGCGCACCGTGGAGGCCGCGGTGCATGAGCTGGGGGAATACCTGATTGGTCAGGATCCGGCACGCATTAACGACCTGTGGCAGGTGATGTACCGGGCGGGCTTTTATCGCGGTGGCCCAATCCTGATGAGCGCCATCGCCGGTATTGACCAGGCGCTGTGGGATATCAAAGGCAAAGTGCTGAATGCCCCGGTCTGGCAGCTGATGGGCGGCCTGGTACGCGACAAAATCAAAGCCTACAGCTGGGTGGGTGGCGACCGTCCTGCGGAAGTGATCGACGGTATTACGCAGCTGCGCAATATCGGCTTCGATACTTTTAAGCTCAACGGCTGTGAAGAGATGGGCGTGATTGACAACTCGCGCGCGGTGGACCGGGCGGTGAATACCGTGGCGCAAATCCGTGAAGCTTTCGGTAACGAGATTGAGTTTGGTCTGGATTTCCACGGACGCGTCAGTGCGCCAATGGCCAAAGTGCTGATTAAAGAGCTGGAGCCCTATCGTCCGCTGTTTATTGAAGAGCCCGTCCTGGCCGAGCAGGCGGAGTACTATCCGAAACTGGCTGAACAGACCCATATTCCTATCGCCGCAGGTGAGCGTATGTTCTCGCGCTTCGAGTTCAAACGCGTGCTGGAAGCAGGCGGTATTGCGATCCTGCAACCGGATCTCTCCCATGCGGGCGGTATCACCGAATGTTACAAAATTGCCGGGATGGCAGAAGCCTACGATGTGGCGCTGGCACCGCACTGTCCGCTGGGGCCCGTTGCGCTGGCGGCCTGCCTGCACGTGGATTTTGTCTCCCGCAATGCCGTGTTCCAGGAACAGAGCATGGGTATTCACTATAACAAGGGCGCGGAATTGCTCGACTTTGTGAAAAACAAAGAAGACTTCAGCATGGAAGGCGGTTTCTTCAAACCATTAATGAAGCCGGGCCTTGGCGTAGACATTGACGAAGCCAAAGTCATTGAGCTCAGTAAAAATGCGCCGGACTGGCGTAACCCGCTGTGGCGCCATGAGGACGGCTCCGTAGCCGAGTGGTAAATCGCCGGATGGCGCTACGCTTATCCGGACTACTCTCTCGTAGGCCCGGTAAGCGTAGCGCCACCGGGCAAAAAAAACGTACATAGAAAAAATATAACCCTCTGTAAATTACAGGGCATGGTGAGCGGCTTCGCTATGCCCAAAATCTGGAGACAGATTGCGATGGATATTCCAGTTACTGCTACAAAGACCGGGCGTCGCCGCTACCTGACGCTAATCATGATCTTTATTACCGTGGTCATTTGCTATGTTGACCGCGCCAACCTTGCCGTGGCCTCGGCCCATATTCAGGAAGAGTTTGGGATCACCAAGGCGGAAATGGGCTACGTCTTCTCGGCGTTTGCCTGGCTCTATACGCTCTGCCAGATCCCGGGCGGCTGGTTCCTCGACCGCGTGGGGTCGCGTCTGACCTACTTCATCGCCATTTTAGGCTGGTCTGTGGCGACCCTGTTCCAGGGCTTCGCGACCGGGCTGATGTCGCTGATTGGCCTGCGTGCTATCACTGGCGTTTTCGAGGCACCCGCGTTCCCCACCAACAACCGTATGGTCACCAGCTGGTTCCCGGAGCATGAACGTGCCTCTGCGGTGGGCTTTTACACCTCCGGGCAGTTTGTCGGCCTGGCGTTCCTGACCCCGCTGTTAATCTGGATCCAGGAGCTGCTAAGCTGGCACTGGGTGTTTATCGTCACCGGTGGGATCGGCATTATCTGGTCCCTGATCTGGTTCAAGGTCTATCAACCGCCACGTCTGACAAAAAATATCAGCAAAGCGGAGCTGGACTACATCCGCGACGGTGGCGGCCTGGTAGACGGCGATGCGCCAGTGAAAAAAGAGGCGCGTCAGCCGCTGACCCGCGCGGACTGGAAGCTGGTCTTCCATCGTAAGCTGGTGGGGGTTTATCTCGGTCAGTTTGCGGTTACGTCGACGTTGTGGTTCTTCCTGACCTGGTTCCCGAATTACCTCACCCAGGAAAAGGGGATTACCGCGCTGAAGGCGGGCTTTATGACCACCGTGCCGTTCCTTGCCGCATTCTTTGGCGTGCTGCTCTCGGGCTGGCTGGCGGATAAGCTGGTCAAAAAAGGCGTCTCATTAGGTGTTGCGCGTAAAACGCCGATTATCTGCGGGCTGCTGATCTCAACCTGTATCATGGGCGCCAACTACACCAACGATCCGGTGTGGATTATGACCCTGATGGCGCTCGCGTTCTTCGGCAACGGTTTTGCCTCTATCACCTGGTCGCTGGTGTCGTCTCTGGCGCCGATGCGTCTGATTGGCCTGACCGGTGGTGTGTTCAACTTCGTCGGTGGACTCGGCGGGATCACTGTGCCGCTGGTCATCGGCTACCTGGCGCAGGACTACGGCTTTGGCCCGGCTCTGGTCTACATCTCTGCCGTGGCGTTGATTGGCGCGCTCTCCTACATCCTGCTGGTCGGCGACGTGAAACGAGTAGGCTAATCCCTTCGGATGTTTTACCCTGATGCGATAACTGCGCATCAGGGTATCCCATGAAACAAATCACCTTTGCTTCCCGCAACCACCAGCTAACCAATACCAATACCTGGACACCGGACAGCCAGTGGCTGGTCTACGATGTGCGCCCGTCCGGGGCATCGTTCACCGGCGAAACCATAGAGCGGGTAAACGTCAGTACGGGCGAGGTTGAGGTGATTTATCGTGCCACGCACGGCGCGCATGTTGGGGTGGTGACCGTTCATCCTGCACAAGACAAATACGTCTTTATCCACGGCCCGAAAAACCCGGATGCAGACTGGCAATACGATTTTCACCATCGCCAGGGCGTGATTGTCCATAACGGCCAGGCGAGCAACCTCGATGCCATGGATATCACCGCGCCCTATACCGCAGGCGCACTCCGTGGCGGCAGCCATGTACACGTCTTTAGCCCGAACGGGCAGTTCGTCAGCTTCACCTATAACGACCATGTGTTGCATGAGCGCGATCCAAAGCTCGATTTACGTAACGTTGGCGTCGCCGCACCCTTTGGCCCGGTCACCCCGCAGGGCAACCATCCTCATGAATATCCGGGCACCTTCTGGAGCGTGCTGGTAAGCCGTACGACGCCGAACCCACAGCCGGGCAGCGATGAGATCAACCGCGCCTATGAAGAGGGCTGGGTGGGCAACGGCAGGCTGGCGTTTATTGGCGATACCCTGTCTGTGAAAGGCGAAAAAGTGCCTGAACTGTTTATTGTCGATCTGCCCAAAGACGAGCAGGGCTGGAAACAGGCAGGCGATGCGCCATTGCAGGGCACGCCAGAGACGATGCCAGCACCGCCTGCTGGCGTGCTGCAGCGCCGTCTGACTTTCACCCATCAAAAGGCGTATCCGGGGCTGGTGAACGTGCCGCGCCACTGGGTGCGCAGCAACCCGCAGGGTACGCAGATTGCTTTTCTGATGCGTGATGATAACGGCATTGTCCAGCTGTGGCTGGTCTCACCGGAGGGGGGCGAGCCGCGTCAGTTAACGCATACCGAAAGCGGTATCCAGTCGGCATTCAACTGGCATCCTTCGGGCGACAGTCTGGGATTTGTGCTGGAAAATCGTATCGCCTGCTGCGATGCGCAGACCGGAGAGGTCACGTTTTTGACGTCCGATCACGGCAATCCGCCGTCTGCTGATGCGGTCGTCTTTTCCCCGAACGGGCGCGCTATTGCATGGATGGAGGAGAAAGAGGGTTTCCGCCAGCTGTGGCTAACGGAAACCGCACAGGATTAGCGTCGCGGCATCTCGGCGGGCGGGATAACGGCGTTGGTTGCCAGATTTTGCTGCTCGCTTTTCTCAACGCGCGAGCGTACGGAACTGTCCGTGCGGAACATATCCCAGGGCAGCAAAAGCGTATCGGCCACTGCCGTGAACGGCATATCGAGGATCACCAGGGATTTGGTGCCCCAGTTCGTGTCATCATCGGAGATCATCGCCGCGCTGGCGCGCGTCCCCGGATATGTTCCTTCTTTACCGCCGGTGTGAGACATCACGCTCGAACACCCGCAAAGTAAAACCACCCCGCTGAACATCGTCAGCTTAATCAGAACATTTTTCATCATCACTCAGTCATCGTTAATGGCACTGCATAGACCTGCAACTCTGGGTTATAGCGAGCCTTGTTGAAAATGAATAGCCCAATAACCCCGCACTGTGGCAGCCATCGCAATTTAACCCTTTGTGCTGTTGTCCCAGTCTAAGCGAGAAGCACAAAAGTGCAAAAAAAAGTGCGAACGTCGCGGTTGAAAACACCGGTTCCAGACCCATTTTAAGAATGTAACCCGATAACGAACACGCCTGATGGGTGTTCGGGGGCGCAATGGCCTGTCCATGGTGGAAGGCTAAAATTTCTCGCTGATTTCAGGAGCTTTTATTTATGCGTAACTTCGATCTTTCCCCGCTATACCGTTCTGCAATTGGTTTTGACCGCCTGTTTAATCATTTAGAAAATAACCAAAGCCAGAGCAACGGCTACCCTCCATACAATGTTGAGCTGGTTGATGAAAACCACTACCGCATTGCCATTGCTGTCGCCGGTTTTGCAGAGAGCGAACTGGAGATCACCGCGCAGGACAACCTGCTGGTGGTGAAAGGTTCACATACGGCCGAGCAGAAAGAACGTACCTACCTTTACCAGGGCATTGCCGAGCGCAACTTTGAACGCAAGTTCCAGTTAGCGGAGAACATTCATGTTAAAGGCGCGAACCTGGTCAACGGTCTGCTGTTTATCGAGCTGGAACGTGTGATTCCGGAAGAGAAAAAACCGCGCCGTATCGAAATTAATTAATGCCGCGGGTCGCGTCAGCGGCCCACTCAGAATTGCTTGCCGAACCGGGAGCATATGCGAATCCACAAGGATTTGCAGGAACAACTGTGCACAAAAATAAACTGTGCCGAACTCGCTTCTCAGAAGGAGATTTAGTATGCGTAACTACGATTTATCCCCCCTGCTGCGTCAGTGGATTGGTTTTGACAAACTGGCTAACGCCCTGCAAAGCACCACTGAGCACCAGACGTTTCCGCCGTACAACATCGAAAAAAGCGACGATAACCACTATCGCATCACGCTGGCGCTGGCCGGGTTCCGCCAGGACGATCTGGATATCCAGCTCGAAGGCACGCGTCTGACCGTGAAAGGGTCGCCGGAAAAACAAGAAACCGAGACCAAATGGCTGCATCAGGGGCTGGTGACTCAGCCGTTTAGCCTGAGCTTTACCCTGGCAGATCATATGGAAGTCTCCGGCGCGACCTTTACCAACGGGTTGCTGCATATTGACCTGGTCCGTAACGTGCCGGAAGCCATCGCGCCACAGCGTATCGCCATTAGCGAGCGGCCGGCGCTGAATAGTTAATGCTGTGCGGGCTGGTGCCCTCACCCCCAGCCCTCTCCCACAGGGAGAGGGTGAAAAGTTAAAGCCCTGCCCCGGCAGGGCTTTTTTGTGCGCCATCACCCATACAACGCCCTTCACCTCTGAGAGAATCCTTAGCATAACTAAGGTTATGCAAGGAAGTGGATCATGAGTGATATCGCGTTAACCGTCAGCGTGTTGGCCCTGGTCGCTGTTGTTGGACTATGGATTGGCAACATAAAAATCCGTGGCGTCGGGTTTGGGATCGGTGGGGTGCTGTTTGGCGGCATTTTTGTCGGACACTTTGCTGACAAACTCGGGCTGGTTCTCAGCGCCGATATGCTCCACTTTACGCAGGAGTTCGGCCTGATCCTCTTCGTCTATACCATAGGCATTCAGGTCGGGCCGGGCTTTTTCGCCTCATTGCGGGTTTCCGGATTACGCCTCAATCTGTTTGCCCTCGGCATCGTCGTAATGGGCGGGCTGGTCACCGCTATCCTGCATAAACTCTTCGCAATTCCGCTGCCCGTGGTGCTGGGCATTTTCTCCGGGGCCGTGACTAACACGCCCGCGCTGGGTGCGGGCCAGCAAATCCTGCGCGATTTAGGTATCGAACCCGGCATTGTCGACCAGATGGGGATGAGCTATGCGATGGCTTATCCGTTCGGGATTTGCGGCATTCTGCTCTCCATGTGGCTGGTTCGGGTGCTCTTTCGCATTAACGTCGACAAAGAGGCGAAGGACCACGAAACCACGCTTACCAACGGCCATATGCCGATCAAAACCATCAACATCCGCGTCGATAACCCCAATCTGAACAACATGGCGATTCAGGACGTGCCGATCCTGAACAGCGCCAATATTATCTGCTCGCGCCTGAAACGTGACGAAATGCTGATGGTGCCCGCGCCTGGCACCATTATCCGGCAAGGCGATCTGCTGCACCTTGTCGGGCAGCCCGGGGATTTAAACAACGCGCGGCTGGTGATTGGTCAGGAAGTGGATACCTCGCTCTCTACCCGCGGCACCGACATGCGCGTGGAGCGTGTGGTGGTAACTAACGAGCACGTTCTGGGCAAGAAAATACGCGATTTGCAGGTAAAAGAACGTTACGACGTGGTTATCTCTCGTCTCAATCGCGCCGGTGTTGAACTGGTCGCCAGCCCGGAAGCCAGCCTGCAGTTCGGCGATATTCTTAACCTGGTCGGGCGTCCGTCGTCCATTGACGCCGTGGCGGATATGGTCGGTAACGCTCAGCAAAAACTGCAGCAGGTCCAAATGCTGCCGGTGTTTATCGGTATCGGGCTGGGCGTGCTGCTTGGCTCCATTCCGCTGTATATACCGGGGTTCCCGGTGGCCCTCAAGCTGGGTCTGGCGGGCGGGCCGCTGATTATGGCGCTGATCCTCGGGCGAATCGGCTGTGTCGGTAAGCTCTACTGGTTTATGCCGCCGAGCGCCAACCTGGCGCTGCGCGAGCTGGGCATTGTGCTGTTTCTGGCGGTCGTCGGGCTAAAATCCGGTGGCGATTTTGTCGATACCCTGGTCAGGGGGGAAGGGATGAGTTGGGTCGGCTATGGCATCTTCATCACCGCGATCCCGCTGCTGACGGTCGGCATACTGGCGCGAATGTTCGCTAAAATGAACTATCTGACGCTGTGCGGCATGCTGGCGGGGTCAATGACGGATCCACCGGCGCTGGCCTTTGCCAATAGCCTGCACGCCACCAGCGGCGCGGCGGCGCTGTCGTACGCTACGGTCTATCCGCTGGTCATGTTCCTGCGCATCATCACCCCGCAGCTACTGGCGGTGCTGTTCTGGGGGATGAGTTAGCAGGTCGTCCGGGTGGATGCGCCGCAGATGGTAGTCCACCTGGTAATCACTGGTATTTCGGAACATCACGGAATAGTTAAGGAACTCGCCGCTGTCGCTGTAGGAGAGAGAGGTAATGCGCAGCAGCGGCGTTTGCTCCGGCAGGTTCATGTAACCAGCGAGTTGTTTATCGGCCAGTACCGGCGTCAGGCTCTCGTAATTGCCGCTGATTGTAATTCCGCACTCCTTCTCGATGTAATCAAATTTTGACCCTTCCAGATGCGCCAGCGAGAGGTTGCGAAACAGCTTCACGGGCATAAAGCTGTCCTCCAGCATCAGCGGTTTTCCGTCCACGTAGCGCACCCGGCGGGAAAAGTAGATCCGCTCATCCACCTGGATCCGCAGCTGGCTGGCGATGGCGGGCGGGGCGGGCATCACTTCAAACTGCAACACCTTGCTCTGTACCTCTTTGCCCTGCTGACGCAGTACCTCCACCAGCCCGGTGAGGTTGGTGGTTTCATGGTGCACATCTTTGCGTGCTACAAACGTCCCGCTGCCGTGCCGCCGCTCAACCAGCCCCCAGCTCACCAGCAGATCCAGCGCCTTGCGAATGGTCATGCGCGCCACGCCAAACTCCTGCGCCAGCGCTTTCTCACCCGGAATGGGGCTGCCGATGTTGTAGTCCGATGAATTCAGCCGTAGCCGTAATCGGTCGGCAATGGATTTGTAGATCACCAGTAGACCTCTCTGCCCGTATCAGGGCGTGGATTGCATCCTGACATGTCCATATTTACAGCGAAAAGTAGACCTGATTGGTCAAAATAAAACCATGAATGCGATCACGAATCGCAGCGGCACGCCATGTTCGCGCATCAGTAACTTCTTATGCTCACCTCAGGCCAGCACAAAACCATAAAGGCCTCTCTCCCCTACAGGTTGTTACGTGAGGATTTAAAGATGCTCAGTCAAATACAACGTTTTGGTGGTGCCATGTTTACCCCGGTGTTGCTGTTTCCCTTTGCCGGGATCGTGGTGGGAATCGCCATCATGCTTCGCAATCCGCTTTTCGTGGGCGAAGCCTTAACGGCTCCTGATAATCTGTTCGCGCAGATCGTGCACATCATTGAAGAGGGCGGCTGGGCGGTATTCCGCAATATGCCGCTGATTTTTGCCGTTGGCTTACCGATTGGTCTGGCGAAACAGGCGCAGGGCCGCGCCTGTCTGGCGGTGCTGATCAGCTTCCTGACCTGGAACTACTTCATCAACGCGATGGGGATGACCTGGGGCCACTTCTTTGGCGTCGACTTTTCCGCCGAACCGACGGCGGGAAGCGGGCTGGCGATGATTGCCGGGATCAAAACCCTTGATACCAGCATTATTGGGGCGATTGCGATTTCCGGTATTGTCACTGCGATCCATAACCGCTTTTTCGAGAAACCACTGCCGGTTTTCCTGGGCATTTTCCAGGGCACCTCGTTTGTGGTGATTATCGCGTTTTTCGTCATGATCCCCTGCGCCTGGCTGACGCTGCTGGGCTGGCCGAAAGTGCAGATGGGCATTGAGTCCCTGCAGGCGTTCTTACGCTCCGCCGGTGCGCTCGGCGTCTGGGTGTATACCTTCCTGGAACGCATTCTGATCCCAACCGGGCTGCACCACTTCGTCTACGGTCCGTTTATCTTTGGCCCGGCCGCCGTTGAGGGCGGGATTCAGGTCTACTGGGCGCAGCATCTTCAGGCGTTCAGCCAGAGCACGCTGCCGCTGAAAACCCTGTTCCCGGAAGGTGGTTTCGCGCTGCACGGTAACGCTAAGGTGTTTGGATCGGTCGGGATTGCGCTGGCGATCTGGTACACCGCCTCACCAGAAAACCGCGTCAAGGTCGCGGGCCTGCTGATCCCGGCCACGCTTACCGCCGTGCTGGTGGGGATTACCGAACCGCTGGAGTTTACTTTCCTGTTTATCTCGCCGCTGCTGTTTGCCATTCACGCCGTACTGGCGGCCACCATGGCGACGGTGATGTACACCTTTGGCGTGGTGGGCAACATGGGCGGTGGCCTGCTGGACCAGTTCCTGCCGCAAAACTGGATCCCCATGTTCCATAACCACGCTTCAACGGTATTCACCCAGATCGGCATCGGCGTCTGCTTTACCGGCCTTTACTTCGTGGTCTTCAAAACGCTGATTGAGCGTCTGAACCTCAAAACCCCGGGTCGTGAAGAGAGTGAAATCAAACTCTACAGCAAGGCCGACTATAAGGCGGCACGCGGACAAACCACCGCCCCGGCTGCCGCCAGCCAGCAGGTCGGCCAAGCCGCCGGATTCCTGCAGGCGCTGGGCGGCGCGGCCAACATCGAAAGCATCAACAACTGCGCCACCCGCTTGCGTATCGCGCTGGTCGACATGGCGCAAACCCAAAGCGATGAGGTGTTCAAAGCCCTCGGCGCACACGGCGTAGTGCGACGCGGCAACGGCATACAGGTGATCGTTGGCCTGCACGTTCCGCAGGTGCGAGACCAGCTGGAATCGCTGATGAAAACCCCTTTAACGAATGAACAAACCACCCTGACAGAGGCTATATCATGAAAAAATTCTCAGTTGTCATTGCAGGCGGCGGCAGCACCTTTACGCCTGGTATCGTCCTGATGCTGTTAGCCAACCGTGACCGTTTCCCGCTGCGTGCCCTGAAGTTTTATGACAACGATGGCGCACGTCAGGAAACCATCGCCGAGGCGTGCAAAATTATCCTTAAGGAACAGGCACCGGAGATTGAGTTTAGTTACACCACCGATCCAAAAGCGGCGTTTACCGATGTGGATTTCGTGATGGCGCACATCCGCGTGGGCAAATACCCGATGCGCGAAAAAGACGAGAAAATTCCGCTGCGTCACGGTGTGCTGGGTCAGGAAACCTGCGGCCCGGGTGGGATCTCTTACGGCATGCGCTCCATCGGCGGCGTACTGGAACTGGTGGATTATATGGAGCAGTACTCCCCGAACGCGTGGATGCTGAACTACTCCAACCCGGCGGCGATTGTGGCGGAAGCGACGCGCCGCCTGCGTCCGCATGCCAAAATTCTCAACATCTGCGATATGCCAATCGGTATTGAAGGGCGCATGGCGCAGATTGTCGGCCTGAAAGACCGCAAACAGATGCGCGTGCGTTACTACGGCCTGAACCACTTCGGCTGGTGGACATCGATTGAAGATCTGAACGGTAACGATCTGATGCCGAAACTGCGCGAATACGTGGCGAAACACGGCTATGTTCCGCCTTCGGAAGATGCGCATACCGAAGCGAGCTGGAACGATACCTTCGCCAAAGCCAAAGACGTGCAGGCGCTCGATCCAGATACCATGCCAAACACCTATCTGAAGTATTACCTGTTCCCGGACTACGTGGTCGCGCACGCCAACCCGGAGCGGACCCGCGCCAATGAAGTTATGGATCACCGTGAGAAGCATGTGTTCAGTTCGTGCCGGGCGATTATAGAAGCCGGAAAATCCTCTGCCGGGGAGCTGGAGATTGACGAACATGCCTCGTACATCGTCGATCTGGCGACGGCGATTGCCTTTAATACCCAGGAGCGGATGCTGCTGATTGTGCCAAACAACGGGGCCATTCATAACTTTGATGCCGACGCGATGGTGGAAATTCCGTGTCTGGTGGGCCATAACGGGCCGGAGCCTCTCACCGTGGGCGATATCCCGCACTTCCAGAAAGGGCTGATGAGTCAGCAGGTGGCGGTGGAAAAACTGGTGGTGGATGCCTGGGAGCAACGCTCGTACCAGAAACTCTGGCAGGCAATCACCCTGTCAAAAACCGTACCGAGCGCGTCGGTCGCGAAAGCGATTCTGGATGACCTGATCGAGGCCAATAAGGATTACTGGCCAGAGCTGCATTAATCCTCCTGACCGGCATCGCCTGATGCCGGTCTCCTTGTCCTGGCCGATTTACGCTATGCTGAAGCCTGCCTGCAGCATGACAAGGAGCCTTCATGAAAATTTCCCGCCTCGGTGAAGCCCCGGACTACCGCTTCTCGCTGGCCAATGAACGTACATATCTGGCGTGGATCCGTACCGCGCTGGGCTTTCTGGCCGCCGGCGTCGGTCTTGATCAGCTCGCGCCCGATTTCGCCACGCCGTTGATTCGTGAAGTGCTGGCGCTGCTGCTGTGCCTGTTTGCGGGCGTACTGGCGATTTACGGCTATCTGCGCTGGCTGCGTAACGAAAAGGCGATGCGCCTGAAGCAGGATCTGCCCTATACGCGTGGGTTACTGATCATCAGTGCGATTTTGCTGACAGTGGCGGGCGTGGTGATGGTGCTGGTGGTGTATGGCGGATAGTCGCAAAGCGCGGCGCGAAGCGGACCCCGGCCTGCAGCCGGAGCGGACGTCGCTGGCGTGGCTGCGCACGCTGCTGGGGTATGGCGCGCTGATTGCCTTGGCGATTAAGCACAACTGGCACCGCACGGGGCTACCCTTCTGGATCTCACTGGTTGTGCTGGCGCTGGTGGCCATCATTTTATGGCGCTATACCCGCAGCCGTAACGTGATGGACGTGGCGCAGGACGATTTTGTGCAGCCGAAGGCGGTGCGGGATAAGTTCCTCATCGCCCTGGCCGTGCTGTCGCTATCACTGCTGTTTGCGGTAACTCACATTCAACAAATTGTGCACCTGTAGGCCGGGTAAGGCGCAGCCGCCACCCGGCATAATTACTTCCCTTTCGCCAGATACTTCGCCATCTCGTCTTCCGGCACCATGCCGCCGCCGGTCGCCCACACCAGATGGGTGACGTTGGCATCAGCCTGAACACGCAGCGGCCCGGCCATGCCCGCCAGCGCCGATGGCTCCAGACGAATCCCTTCCTCCTGCGCCAGCCAGCCGAGCATGTCGTACATGCTTTGATCGGAAAGGGTATAGAACCCGTCGAGCAGACGTTCCATCGCGCGGCCGACGAAGCCCGATGCGCGTCCGACCGCCAGCCCGTCCGCTGCCGTCACGTTGTCGATACCCAGATCCTGCACGGCAATCTCATCGTGCAGGCCGGTATAAACCCCCAGCAGCATGCACGGGGAGTGCGTGGGCTCGGCAAAGAAGCAGTGAACGTTGTCGCCAAACGCCAGCTTCAGACCAAACGCCACACCGCCAGGACCCCCGCCAACGCCGCACGGCAGATAGACATACAGCGGGTGCTCTGCATCCACCACACGGCCCTGTTCGGCAAACTGCGCCTTCAGGCGCTCGCCGGCAACGGCATAGCCCAGGAACAGGGTGCGGGAGTTTTCATCGTCGATAAAGAAGCAGTTCGGGTCGTTTTCCGCCGCTTTTCGCCCTTGTTCCACCGCCACGCCATAATCCTGCTCATATTCCACGACGGTAACGCCATGGCTGCGCAGTTTGGCTTTCTTCCACTCGCGGGCGTCGGCGGACATATGTACCGTCACCTTAAAGCCGATGCGTGCGCTCATGATGCCGATGGACATTCCCAGGTTGCCGGTTGAACCCACCGCAATGCTGTACTGGCTAAAGAAGTCTTTAAAGCGCGGTTCCAGCAGGATGCTGTAGTCATCATCAGTGCTCAGCAATCCCGCTTCCAGCGCCAGTTTTTCCGCGTGGGTCAGCACCTCGTAGATGCCGCCACGCGCTTTAATCGAGCCGGAGATGGGCAGATGACTGTCTTTTTTCAGCAGCAGCGTTCCGGGAAGAGCCTTGCCAGATTCTCTCTCCAGCCGTTTTTTCATGGCCGGAATAGCAACCAGCTCAGATTCGATAATCCCGCCCGTTGCCGCGGTTTCCGGGAAGGCTTTCGCCAGATATGGCGCGAAGCGGTTGAGGCGCGCATGCGCGTCGTCCACGTCGGCTTTGGTCAGCCCGACATAGGGCAGCCCTTCTGCAAGCGAAGTGGTTCGCGGGTTAAGCCACGTGGTCTCTTTCAGAGCCATCAGATCCTCAACCAGAGGAAACTGTGCGATGAGCGTATTGATGACCGTTGCGTTCATAATTTTTCTCAGAAATTAGTTCACCCTGACTCTACACCAAATGTGATAAAGCGTGCTAAATACAGGTAATGCTTTTGATTTATCCAGGGTAAGCCGTGTTAAAGCCTCTTATTGCGACCGCGATACTTCTCTCTTCCGGCTGGGCGATAGCCGCCGAGCCGCCGCTGACGGCTGCGCTTTATGCACAAAAGCTGGGTGTGGGTATGGACGTGGACTGGGCACGCACCGAGCGCGGGATACGGGAATTCGACCCGCTGGTGGTACGCGACTTTCGCGCGAAAGGCATCAGCCATGTGCGTATTCGTGTGGCCGATGAGCCGACCGAAGCACGGCTGATCCACCTGCGTAAGCTGGTGGAAGCCTGCGAGCAGTACGGCGTGATCCCGATTATCGCGTATCAGGCGGACAGCTATAAAAACGATCCGAAAGCCGATAACGAAAAAGAGGTTACCGACTGGTGGATTGCCGTGGCGCACTATTTCGGCAAACGTTCGCCGCTGCTGGGCTTTGACCTGATTTATGAGCCTGCGGACAAGCTCAACCACAACGCAGCCTCGCTCAACCGGGTGTATGAAAAAACCATCAAGGTCATCCACAGCATTGATGCGGATCGGATGATCTTCATCGCTCCCCGCCTGCGTGCGGCCCCCGAAGATCTCCCCAGCCTCAAGCTGCCTGCGCACAGCCAAAACTTCCTGCTGGCGGAGTGGCATATCTTTCCGTGGGGGCCGCTGAAAAATAACGGCAAATACCCGTGGACCTCCGGTACGGCGGCGGAGAAAGCGGCGATTCACAATCGCATCGCGACGGCGCTGCGCTGGCAACAAAAAACCGGACACGTCAGCTGGGTCGGGGGCTGGGGCGTGGGGGAGTCAAACCGCTTTACACCCACCGCGTCGCAAATGGCCTTTGCCACGTTTATGGCCTGTGAGCTGCAAAAGGCGAAAATACCCTACGCGATTAACGCCGATTTCCAGTTTTATGACGGAGAGGAGGGGGCCTGGCGGCCAGCGCCAGAGCCGCTGCTGGAGGCGATGATTGCCCCGGCGTGTGAAAAGCCCGGCGAGAAGCCGGGCCATCATGCGGTTAAACAGGCTGCTCGTGGTGGGGAACACGCGACGCCAGCGGCAGCCAGCACAGCAAAATCAGTAGCCCCATCAGCGTCATCAGTAAACCCAAACTAGCCTGCCCGGTTTGCGGCATCATGGCGGAGAGCCAGGCCAGCGCGCCGGAACCGATGTTTTGCAAACCGCCCACCAGTGCACCCGCCGTACCCGCGAGGAACGGGAACGGCTCCATGGCGCCGCTGGTGGCAAGCGGGAACAGCATCCCCGCGCCGAAGAAGAACAGTGCCGCCGGGATGAGCAGCGTCCAGACAGTCATCACGCCAAACAGACCCGGGATCCACATCATCAGGCCAGCCAGCAGGCAGCTGATTACGGACTGCCACATCAGCGTCGAGAAACGTTTGTTCTGACGTCCGGCGAACCATGCGCCAAAAAACGCCGCCGGGATCGGCAGAATAAACAGAATACTCACCACCATGCTGCTCAGGCCAAGCCCCGCTCCCAGCAGCACGCCGGAGCAGGCTTCGAACACCGCAATGCCCGCCAGACCGCCGATCAGCATCAGCAGGTAACAGGTAAAAGCCCCGTTGCCGAACAGCGTTTTGTAGCTGGCGAGAAGCTTCGTGCGCGGTGCGTCCTGGGGACGGGTTTCCGGCATCCAGCGCGCCATGCTGAAGGTGACAATCACGCACAGCACCAGCAGGAAGGCATAGCAGGCGCGCCATGACCACATTGTGTCCAGCAGGCCGCCAATCAGTGGTGCCAGCAGCGGGCTGACCAGAATACCCATATTCAACAGGCTGTTGGCATGGCGGAGTTGCGTGCCCTGATACATATCGCGCGGTAAGGTACGCGCCATCACCCCACCGACGCCCGTGCCTACCCCCTGCAGCGCGCTGGCGGCAATCAGTACGGTCAGGCTATGGGTGGTAATAGCAACCACCGTCGCGACCATGAAAATGCACATGCCGGTCAGAATGACCGGACGGCGGCCAATGCGGTCGGATAATGGCCCGTAGAACAGCTGCGAAACGCCATAGGTCAGCAGGTAGGCGGCCATCACGCTTTGTACCGCGCCCTCGCGGACGTTGAGTTCCTTTGCCATGTCGGCAATCGCCGGAATGTAGATGGTTTGCGCCATCTGACCGACGGCCACCAGTAACACCAGCATCAACAATAAGTTAACGTTCCTTTGTTTTTTCATGTCGCTGAATACTTTTGCCAAAAGAGAAAAATGAAGAATAAGTGACTACGCATTCCCATAAATGCGCGAGGAATCTACCACAATGAGATGACAAATTAAGCATTGTCATGATGAATGAAGAAGAGGATTAAGGCAGGTTTTGTAAACAAGAACGGCAACTAATGTTGCCAGTGAATTACGCCAGACGCAGCAGGATCGCACCGGCTGCAATACCCAACGCGGCAGCGATACGCAGACCGGCAACCTTTTCTTTTAAAAGCACAAATGCGATCAGCGCACCGAAGAGTATGGAGGTTTCACGTAGCGCAGCGACAACCGCCAGCGGAGCCTGTGTCATCGCCCATAAGGCCAGGCCATACGAGCCCATGGTTCCAACCCCGCCGAGCAACCCCTTTTTCCAGTGCAAACGCAGGTAGCTGGAAGCTTCGCGGCGACGCGCCACCATTGCCCAGCACAGCAGGCAGAAGCCGTTCATAAAGAAGGTCCACAGCGTATAGCCCAGCGCGGTATCCGATAAACGTACGCCCGTTCCGTCCACCAGCGTATAGCCGGCGATAAAGCAGGCGTTCAGCAGTGCCAGCCAGATCCCTTTGCGGGACTGCAGTCGGCCATTTATCGCCATCGCGAGGATCGACAGGCAGATCACTCCGATGCCCGCCCAGGCGAGCCAGGAGAGGCTATCCCCGAGCACCAGCACGCTGATCAGCGCCACCAGCAGTGGGGCTGTTCCGCGCATCAGCGGATAGGTCTGGCTCATGTCTGAGACCTGATACGTCTTCGCCACCAGTACCGTGTACACCACCTGCAGCGCGCAAGAGACCACTAAAAATGGCCAGCTGGCTACGGAGGGTTGAGGAGAAAATGGCAATAAAACCAGTGCAATGAGCGTGGCGGAGCCGCTAACGCTGATCGCCGAGTAAAGCTTATCCGTTCCGGCTTTGACGATGGCGTTCCAGCTGGCATGCAGCAGTGCGGCGAACAGCAAAATACAGAAAACGGAGAGGGTCATGGCGTCTTTGGCGGTGAATTGTCACTCAACTGTAACATTCACGACCTGATGTCGCCAGCCAGCTACACCGCGCAAAAGAGACGATGGGTAACCCGTGGCTCGTCTGACACCAGCCTGAAGCCTGCCCGACGGTAGAAGCCGCAGGCCGTATCGGGTGCATGGGTATTGAGGAAATCAAACCAGATGCTGGCATCGGCCATCACCACCGTTAACAGCTGTTTACCAATGCCCAGACCGCGGCACTTCTCGCTGACATAAAGATGGCGAATACGTCCGGCACGCGGCTGCTGGCTGAACGGATCGCGGTTAAGGCCGCAGACGCCCACCAGCTTGCCGTTTAAAAAGGCACCCAGCAGCTTTTCACCCGGCGCGTTAAAGCGGTTTTCACCGCGCTGCCAGTTCTCTTCCAGCCTGCGCAGCATATTGAAATTCGCCGCGATGCTTTCGGCTTTCAGCGCGATATACCCGGGCTCTTCCGGCGTGATGGGTTCAATTAACAGACGCGACATAGCATTCCCTCGTTATTAAAGAGGGGCGGTTGCCCGCCCCTCTCAGGTGCGACTTGAACCTGAATCACCGAAGGTATTTCAGGACAGCATCAAGCAGTTGCAGAACAGCAACAATGAGTTTGAGGATAAGTATCACCATATCCACTACGCTCATACGCGTCTCCTTTTGGTAAAAAGGAGCACGATGCTGGCGTACCTTTCCGCCGCCTGTTGCCAGCACCTCGATTGACGTAACACAGTGTGCTCACTTCAGAGGGTTAAGGCACTGACGGCACCACCCGTTTCAGCCAGGACTTCGTTGCGCCGGTAGAACTGCGGCCCCCTCGCTCACTGCGAACATCCTCAGTATAGATAAATACTGTATGCATGAACAGTATTTTGTGGACAAAATTCGAAACCCATTCCATACTCAAAAACGTCAAAATCCGTGCCGGAATTGCGCGTTCGTCTTCGATCGCATATACTTCGTGCGTTGACGTAACACAGTGTGTTCTGCGGCAACCAACCGCAAAACCCTGAAAAAACCTCGCTCCGGCGGGGTTTTTTGTTTTCTGCTTTCTGTACCGAACGGGATTCTTGTTGACTTATTGGCAACGACTGCTATTGTTGCCATAATGGCAACGGACGCGGCAGGCATGCAGTATGCATTTAATCTCGATGAAGGCAATTTTGGATGCGGTTATCCAGTTTCCGCAGCACAGGGAAGAACTCCTCGTTTTGGGACGCACTCTTGAAAAGAGTCATTGCCCAACACCTGCTGCGTTAAAAAAACTATTTCCGACGCTGGATAACTTCAAGTATCTGGATAAGCATTATGTTATTGATATTGCGAACAACAATCTTAGGGTAGTGGCTCTCATATTCTTTGAAAGCCAAAAGTTTTATGTGCGCCATGTTTTTACTCATAAGGAATATGACCGTTTTACGGAAAAACATCGCACTAAGGGGAAGAAATGATGATCGTCGCTGATGCAATGAAAGCTACGCATGCCCTTGTTGAGGCCGTTCCTCTATTGGGAGAGCAGCCGAGCGAGAAAGATTATAACGATGCACTGGAGTTGGTTGAGTATCTGCTTATTAACGAACCTAATAGCCCATTGCTGGATATCGTGTGCGCCAGAATCAGCCGTTACGAAGCCAATCGGCCAGAGATCGTCGCGTTACGCAAGGAGATGGAACTCGTGCCTGTCGGTATCGCGGTTTTAAGAACCTTGATGGATCAGTATAAACTGACAACATCTGATTTTCAGGATGAAATTGGTAGTAAATCAATGGTTTCAAGGGTTCTGAATGGTCAGCGACAGCTTACTCTGAACCATATTAAAAAGCTGGCGTCCAGATTTGGTGTTTCACCAGCACTATTTATTGAATAAGGCAAAACGGCTTTTTTGCTTTCATCACCCAACAAACGAAACGTGATCCCTGACGCATTTTTGCGCAGATGAAAATATTTCCATTGTCACGCCCGAAAACCTGTGTTTGTATAAATTCAATCAATGATTCCAAACACAGGTCCCCCATGACTGCATCCATGAACACCGCGACCCTACTAAAAACTGCGCAACCAGCCGCAGTGGTCGTCGTGCGTGTGGTGGTGGTCGTCGGCAATGCGCCGTAGGGACTGGATCAACACACGAATCCAAAACCCCGCCGGCGCAAACCGGGCGGGGTTTTTCGTTTAGGACCCTCCCCGGGAAGTCGGCTCAGAAGAAAAGGACTGGAGCATGGCAAGTTCGGGCACAACATCCACCAAGACGCGTTTTACGGGCGCGCAGCTGATTGTTCATTTACTGGAACGACAGGGCATTACCACGGTTGCGGGTATTCCGGGCGGTACGGTGCTGCCGCTGTATGACGCGTTAAGCCAAAGCACGCAGATCCGCCACGTGCTGGCGCGTCACGAGCAGGGAGCGGGTTTTATCGCTCAGGGCATGGCACGTACGCAGGGTAAACCGGCAGTCTGTATGGCCTGTAGCGGTCCGGGGGCGACCAACCTGGTAACCGCCATCGCCGACGCGCGTCTCGACTCCATTCCGCTGATTTGCATTACCGGCCAGGTGCCGTCCTCAATGATCGGTACCGATGCGTTTCAGGAAGTGGATACCTACGGCATCTCTATCCCCATCACCAAACATAACTATTTAGTTCGCAATATTGCCGAGCTTCCTCAGGTTATCAGCGATGCGTTCCGCATTGCGCAGTCCGGTCGCCCAGGCCCGGTGTGGATAGACATTCCTAAGGATGTCCAGACCGCAGAAATTGAGATCGACGTCCTGCCGGAGCCGGGCGAGCGGGCACCCGCGCCAGAATTCAGCGCTGAGAGCGTGCGCGATGCCGCGGCCATGATCAACGCCGCTAAACGTCCGGTGCTCTATCTGGGCGGCGGGGCAATCAATGCCGCAGATGAAATCCGTCAGTTCGCTGAAAAAGCCAACCTGCCTACCACCATGACCCTGATGGCGCTCGGCATGCTGCCCAAAGCACACCCGCTGTCATTAGGAATGCTGGGCATGCACGGCGCGCGCAGCACTAACTACATCCTGCAAGAGGCGGATTTGCTGATTGTGATGGGCGCGCGTTTTGATGACCGGGCGATTGGTAAAACCGAGCAGTTCTGCCCGAACGCAAAAATCATTCACGTGGATATCGACCGCGCCGAGCTGGGTAAAATCAAACAACCGCACGTGGCGATTCAGGGGGACGTGGCCGACGTGCTGGCACAGCTGATCCCGCAAACGGACGCAACTGATCGCGCCGACTGGCGTCAGATGGTGGCGGATCTGCAACGCGAGTTCCCGGGCGCGATCCCAACCGAAGGCGACCCGCTGAGCCACTACGGGCTGATTAACGCCGTGGCCGCCTGCGTGGACGACAGCGCGATTATTACCACCGACGTTGGGCAGCACCAGATGTGGACCGCCCAGGCCTATCCGCTGAACCGTCCGCGTCAGTGGCTGACCTCCGGTGGCCTGGGAACCATGGGCTTTGGTCTGCCTGCGGCAGTTGGTGCGGCGCTGGCGAACCCGGACCGCAAGGTGATCTGCTTCTCCGGTGACGGCAGCCTGATGATGAACATTCAGGAGATGGCCACCGCGGCCGAAAATCAGTTAGACGTTAAAATCATCCTGATGAACAACGAGGCGCTGGGGCTGGTACACCAGCAGCAGAGCCTGTTCTACAAGCAGGGGGTGTTTGCGGCAACCTATCCGGGGATGATTAACTTCATGCAAATTGCCGCCGGTTTTGGCCTGCATACCTGCGATCTGAACGCAGAAGAGGACGTCCACGCAGCGCTGCAGGCGGCGATCTCTCGTCCGGGCCCGGCGCTGATCCACGTCCGTATCGACCCTGAACAAAAAGTGTATC
This sequence comes from Enterobacter cloacae complex sp. 394F7, assembly GCF_057320385.1. NCBI lineage: Bacteria > Pseudomonadati > Pseudomonadota > Gammaproteobacteria > Enterobacterales > Enterobacteriaceae > Enterobacter > Enterobacter cloacae complex sp. 394F7. The sequence goes on from NZ_JBXWCS010000017.1 coordinate 36,713, forward strand.
CGATGGTGCCGCCGGGTGCGGCAAATACTGAGATGGTGGGGGAATAAGCCATGCAGAAACAACATGAAAACGTCATTCTGGAACTCACCGTCCGCAACCACCCTGGCGTCATGACCCACGTCTGCGGGCTGTTTGCCCGTCGCGCGTTTAACGTCGAAGGCATTCTCTGTCTGCCGATTCAGGGCAGCGAGCACAGCCGCATCTGGCTACTGGTCAATGACGATCAGCGTCTGGAGCAGATGATGGCCCAGATCGACAAGCTGGAAGACGTCACCAGAGTGGCGCGCAACCAGTCCGATCCCACCATGTTTAACAAAATTGCGGTGTTCTTCGAATAGATCGCTTAAGGTAAGCGTCTTTCGCTCTTGTAGGCCGGATAAGCGCAGCGCCATCCGGCGTTTTCAGACCGCAGGAACAGACATGACCACCATCGCTCTCATCGACGACCACCTTATCGTTCGCTCCGGCTTTGCCCAGCTTTTAAACCTCGAACCGGATTTTCAGGTGGTGGCAGAGTTCGGCTCGGGGCGCGAGGCGCTGGCGGGCCTGCCGGGGCGTGGCGTACAGGTCTGTATCTGTGACATCTCAATGCCAGATCTCTCCGGACTGGAGCTGCTAAGTCAGTTACCGAAAGGGATGGCGATTATCATGCTCTCGGTTCATGACAGCCCGGCGCTGGTGGAGCAGGCGCTCAACGCGGGGGCGCGCGGATTTCTCTCTAAACGCTGTAGCCCGGACGAGCTGATTGCCGCCGTGCGCACCGTCTCGACGGGCGGCTGCTACCTGACGCCGGATATCGCCCTCAAGCTGGCGGCCGGACGTCAGGATCCGCTTACCCGGCGTGAGCGTCAGGTGGCAGAAAAACTCGCGCAGGGGATGGCGGTGAAAGAGATTGCCGCCGAACTGGGTTTGTCGCCCAAAACAGTGCACGTTCACCGCGCTAACCTGATGGAAAAACTCGGCGTCAGCAACGATGTCGAGCTGGCGCGCCGTATGTTCGATAGCTGGCAATGAACCCGTTGATTTCGCGGCTGATCGCCGTTGTTGCCAGCTTTTTTATCTTCTCTGCCGCCTGGTTCTGTCTGTGGAGCATCAGCCTGCATCTGGTGGAACGCCCGGAGCTGGCGGTGCTGCTGTTTCCCTTTGGCCTGCGTCTGGGGCTGATGTTGCAATGCCCGCGCGGCTACTGGCCGGTTTTGTTGGGCGCAGAGTGGCTGATGCTGATCTGGTTGTCGCAGGAGGTCGCCCTCGCGCATCTGCCCTTATTGATGACCGGAAGCCTGCTCACGCTCCTCCCGGTTGCGTTGATTTCCCGCTATCGTCACCAGCGCGACTGGCGCACGCTGCTGCGCCAGGGGGCGGCGCTGATTGCTGCCGCGCTGCTGCAATCCCTGCCGTGGGTAGGCGAAAAGGAGATGCTTAACGCCCTGCTGCTGACCCTGACCGGCGGCCTGACGCTGGCACCCACCTGTCTGGTTTTCTGGCACTATCTCACCAGCACTGTCTGGCAGCCGCTCGGACCATCGCTGGTCTCCCAGCCGGTTAACTGGCGCGCCCGACATCTCATCTGGTATCTGCTGCTGTTTGTGGTGAGCCTGTGGCTGCAGCTTGGCCTGCCTGCTGAGCTTTCCCGTTTTACCCCGTTTTGTCTGGCGCTGCCGATCATTGCTCTCGCCTGGCATTACGGCTGGCAGGGGGCGCTGATCGCCACACTGATGAACGCCATCGCGCTGATTGCCAGCCAGACCTGGCACGATCACCCGGTCGATTTACTGCTCTCTCTGCTGGCGCAGAGCCTGACCGGGCTGCTGCTCGGGGCAGGTATTCAGCGCCTGCGTGAGCTGAACCAGTCCCTGCAAACCGAACTGTCGCGCAATCGCCGCCTGGCAGAACGCCTGCTGGAGACCGAAGAGAGCGTGCGCCAGGAGGTGGCGCGCGAACTGCACGACGACATCGGCCAGACCATTACCGCCATTCGCACCCAGGCGGGTATCGTCCAGCGTCTGGCGGCGGACAACGCCGGAGTGAAGCAGGGCGGGGCGCATATCGAACAGCTCTCTCTTGGCGTGTACGATTCGGTGCGTCGCCTGCTGGGCAGGCTCCGTCCGCGCCAGCTGGACGATCTCTCTCTGGAACAGGCGGTGCGCTCCCTGATGCGCGAGATGGAGCTGGAAAGCCGCGGAATTGTCAGCCATCTCGACTGGCGCATTGATGAATCATTGCTGAGTGAAGGCCAGCGCGTCACGCTGTTCCGCGTCTGTCAGGAAGGGCTGAACAATATCGTCAAACACGCCAACGCCAGCGCGGTGACGCTGCAGGGCTGGCAGCAGGATGAAAGCCTCAGGCTGGTGATTGAGGACGACGGCTGCGGCCTGCCGCCGGGCTCGGGGCAGCAGGGCTTTGGCCTGGCGGGCATGCGCGAGCGCGTGAAGGCGCTGGGCGGCACGCTGAATATCTCCTGCACCCACGGGACGCGCGTCAGCGTCAGCCTGCCGCTAAGGAGCCATCATGTTTAAAACCCCCGCAAACGCCGCGCCGATAGGCAACAAAGCGGAGATCGACGCCCGCTACCGCTACTGGCGTCGTCATATCCTGATCACTATCTGGCTCGGCTACGCGTTGTTCTACTTTACCCGCAAAAGTTTCAACGCCGCCGCGCCGGAAATCCTTGCCAGCGGCGTGATGATGCGCACCGATATCGGCCTGCTGGCGACGCTGTTCTACATCACCTACGGCCTGTCGAAGTTCTTCTCCGGCATCGTCAGCGACCGCTCCAACGCCCGCTATTTTATGGGTTTTGGACTAATCGCCACCGGCGTGGTGAACATTCTGTTTGGCTTTTCCACCTCGCTCTGGGCGTTTGCCCTGCTGTGGGCGTTGAACGCCTTTTTCCAGGGCTGGGGCGCGCCGGTCTGCGCCCGCCTGCTCACGGCGTGGTATTCGCGCAACGAGCGCGGCGGCTGGTGGGCTATCTGGAACACCGCGCATAACGTCGGTGGCGCGCTGATCCCAATGGTGGTGGGCGCAGCGGCGCTGCACTACGGCTGGCGCGCGGGGATGATGATTGCCGGTGGTCTGGCGATCCTGGCCGGGTTGTTCCTCTGCTGGCGGCTGCGCGACAGGCCACAAACCGTGGGGCTGCCCGCGGTGGGCGACTGGCGGCACGATGAAATGGAAGTGGCGCAACAGCTTGAGGGGGCGGGGCTGACGCGCAAAGAGATCCTCACCAAATACGTGCTGTTAAACCCGTATATCTGGCTGCTGTCGCTTTGCTACGTGCTGGTCTACGTGGTGCGCGCGGCCATCAACGACTGGGGTAACCTGTACATGTCCGAGACGCTGGGGGTGGACCTGGTGACCGCCAACTCGGCGGTGACGATGTTCGAGCTGGGCGGGTTTATCGGCGCGCTGGTGGCGGGCTGGGGCTCGGATAAGCTCTTCAACGGCAACCGTGGCCCAATGAACCTCATCTTTGCGGCAGGAATCTTACTCTCCGTCGGTTCGCTGTGGCTGATGCCGTTCGCCAGCTACGTGATGCAGGCGGCGTGCTTCTTTACCATCGGCTTCTTCGTGTTTGGCCCGCAGATGCTGATCGGCATGGCGGCGGCAGAATGCTCGCATAAAGAGGCGGCGGGTGCGGCGACGGGCTTCGTCGGGTTGTTCGCCTACCTGGGCGCGTCCCTCTCCGGCTGGCCGCTGGCGCGGGTGATCGACATCTGGCACTGGAGCGGTTTCTTTGCCGTGATCGCCATCGCGGCGGGGATATCGGCCCTGCTGCTGCTGCCGTTTTTGCATGCGCAGGCGCCGCGTGAAGCCAGTGTGATGTGATGCGCCTCACCTTTTCATCCCGAGTGGCGCAAAACTAAGAAATTTTCCCGGTTTTACCTGGACGCTGTCTCAGGCATCTCTCCTGGCTGATTTTTACAATGCCTGCCATTCGCAGGTAAAAATCAGCTCAGGAGCAAACCATGCTGGCCTTCCTTAATCAGGTGCGCAAGCCGACCCTGGATCTGCCGCTCGACGTGCGGCGCAAAATGTGGTTCAAACCGTTCATGCAGTCCTATCTGGTGGTCTTTATCGGCTACCTGACCATGTACCTGATCCGCAAAAACTTTAACATCGCGCAGAACGACATGATCTCCACCTACGGGCTGAGCATGACGCAGCTGGGGATGATTGGCCTGGGCTTCTCCATCACCTACGGCGTGGGCAAAACCGTTGTCTCGTACTATGCAGACGGCAAAAACACCAAGCAATTCCTGCCGTTTATGCTGATCCTCTCCGCCATCTGTATGCTCGGCTTCAGCGCCAGCATGGGCGCGGGCTCCGTCAGCCTGTTCCTGATGATCGCCTTCTACGCCCTGAGCGGTTTCTTCCAGAGTACCGGTGGGTCGTGCAGCTACTCCACCATCACCAAATGGACCCCGCGCCGTAAGCGTGGTTCATACCTTGGTATGTGGAACATCTCCCACAACCTCGGCGGGGCGGGGGCAGCAGGCGTGGCGCTGTTCGGTGCTAACTACCTGTTTGACGGTCACGTCATCGGCATGTTTATCTTCCCGTCGATTATCGCCCTGATTGTCGGCTTTATCGGTCTGCGTTTTGGCAGCGACTCTCCGGAATCTTACGGCCTCGGCAAAGCCGAAGAGCTGTTCGGCGAGGCGATCAGCGAAGAGGACAAAGAGACCGAAGAGAATGAGATGACAAAATGGCAGATCTTTGTTGAGTACGTGCTGAAAAACAAAGTGATCTGGCTGCTCTGCTTCTCCAACATTTTCCTGTACGTGGTGCGCATCGGTATTGACCAGTGGTCGACTGTGTATGCCTTCCAGGAGCTGAAGCTCTCTAAAGAAGTCGCGATTCAGGGCTTTACCCTGTTTGAAGTGGGTGCGCTGGTCGGTACGCTGCTGTGGGGCTGGCTCTCTGATCTTGCCAACGGTCGTCGTGCGCTGGTGGCCTGCGTCGCGCTGGCGCTGATTATCGCTACCCTGGGCGTCTACCAGCACGCCAGCAACCAGTACGTTTACCTGGCGTCTCTGTTTGCGCTCGGCTTCCTGGTGTTTGGTCCACAGCTGTTGATCGGCGTAGCGGCGGTAGGTTTTGTACCGAAAAAAGCGATCGGCGCCGCCGATGGGATTAAAGGCACCTTCGCCTACCTGATTGGCGACAGCTTCGCCAAGCTGGGTCTGGGGATGATTGCCGACGGCACGCCGATTTTCGGCCTCACCGGCTGGGCAGGCACCTTTGCGGCGCTGGATGCCGCCGCCATCGGCTGTATCGTCCTGATGGCAATGGTTGCGGTGCTCGAAGAACGTAAAATTCGCCGTGAAAATCGTGTGCAGAAATTAAAAGCAGCCTGAGTGTGCAGGTGACTTCTTTGCCCGGTGTGTGATGCCGGGCTTTTTTGTTTTAAATTCCAGTTTTTACCCCGCTTTACACAATCGCCCCTCTCCTTGCTCTACAGTTTTTTTACTGCCGCCTTTCGCGCAGCCTTATTCCTTTTGCTATGGGAGAGCTTGCATGTTGACCCGACGATTATCCTGCCTGGCGCTGTTGATGGCGCTGGCAACCCCCGCAATGGCTACGGATGCGCCCACCTACGGCGAGAAGCTGGAAGGTTTCGACTACGGCTGGCCGGTAAAACACTTTACGTTTACCTCCCAGGAACAGTCTCTGGATATGGCTTATCTGGACATGAAGCCGGAAAAACCCAACGGCCGCACCGTGGTGCTGATGCACGGCAAAAACTTCTGCGCCGGTACCTGGGACGGCACTATCCGTGCGCTCTCAGCCAGCGGTTATCGGGTGATCGCTCCCGACCAGATTGGCTTTTGTAAATCCACCAAACCGGAGCACTATCAGTACACCTTTCAGCAGCTGGCGGATAACACCCACGCCTTGCTGAAAACGCTCGGCGTCGATCGCGTGACGGTTATCGGCCACTCGACCGGAGGGATGCTGGCGACCCGCTACGCGCTGATGTGGCCGCAGCAGGTGGAGCAGCTGGTGATGGTCAACCCCATTGGTCTGGAAGACTGGAAAGCACGCGGTGTGCCGCATATTACGGTCGATCAGTGGTACCAGCGCGAGCTGAAGGTCAGCGCCGACGGCATTCGTCAGTACGAGAAAAATACCTACTACGCCGGAGAGTGGAAGCCGGAGTACGAGCGTTGGGTCACCATGCTTGCCGGGCTGAACAACGGGCCGGGAAAAGAACGTGTGGCCTGGAACTCGGCGCTGCTCTACGACATGATTTACACCCAGCCGGTGATCTACGAATTTAGTGAACTAAAGATGCCGGTATTATTGATGATCGGCACGAAGGACAACACCGCCATCGGGAAAGATCTCGCCCCGCCTGAGATCCGCAAAACGCTCGGCAACTATGCGGTGCTGGGGAAGGAGACGGCGAAACGCATCCCGCACGCGACGCTGGTCGAGTTCAACGACATGGGGCACGCGCCGCAGATGCAGGATCCTGCACGCTTCCACGAGGCACTGCTGAAAGGGCTTCAGGCGCGCTGACAGGTTTCCAGCAACAACCCGCGCAGCCACATCTGCGCGGGATTACGGTGTGTTCTTGCGTGCCAGGCCATGCACTTGGTGAAACCCGGCACCGGAACCGGTGTGTCGCAGACAAACATTCCTGTCTGGTTTTCCGCTATCCGTGACGGTACCACGGCGATCATATCGCTTATCGCCAGTACATCCGGCAGTACCAGGAAGTTGCTCACCGATAACCCCACGTGCCGCGTCCGGCCCATTTTTTCCAGCGCGCCATCCGTCACGCCGCGAAAACTGTCACCCTCATAAGAGACCAGCACGTGCTCAAGGGCGCAAAAGCGCGCCAGAGAGAGCGGTTTGCCCGCGTCCGGGTGGTCGGCACGCATCATGCAAACGTACCGTTCATCATAAAGCGCCCGGCTGTGCAGGTCGTCTGGCGTGGTGTGGGGCGTGATCAGCGCCACGTCAACGTTCCCGCGTTCAAGCTGGTTCATCATCCGCTCGGAATCGACAGGTATAACCCGCACGCGTATTGCCGGTGCCCGCACCTTCAGTGCCGCGATAAACGGCACCGCGATCGCGCGGAGCGCGTAATCGGTGGCAGCAAGCGTGAAGGTGAGGGTGGCCTGCAGTGGGTCAAACGCCACCGGCTGCAGCAGGAGGTCGATATCTGCCAGGATGCGCTTCACCGGCGCGGCCAGCTCTTCCGCACGCGTCGTGGGTACGATACCGTGGGGCGCACGGATAAACAGCGGGTCGTCGAAGTAATCCCGCAGGCGGTTCAGCATGCCGCTGACCGCCGGCTGGGTCAGGGCCAGACGCGTCGCCGCGCGGGTGACGCTGCGTTCATCCAGCAGGGCGTCGAGCGTTTTCAGCAGGTTAAGATCCAGCGTGCGCAGATCCGTTTTCATGACGATGTTCTACCTTTTTTCAGTTCACTATTATGGCCGTGCCCGCTGTCGATACCCTGCGTTTCCCGCTATGATGAGCGGCTATTCAAAGGAGAACGCATGGTCTGGATAATGCTGGCAACGCTTGCCGTGGTGTTTGTGGTTGGGTTTCGTGTCCTGACCTCGGATTCCCGCCGCGCCATCAAACGCTTGAGCGAACGGCTGGGTATCACCCCGATGCCGGTAGAATCGATGATCGATCAGTTCGGTAAAACGCCCGGCAATGAGTTTATCCGCTATCTTGAACGCCCGGACGAGGCGCATCTGCAAAACGCTGCCCAGGTGCTGCTCATCTGGCAGGTCTGTATCGTCGACGGTAGCGAAGAGAATCTCCACACCTGGCACCGCATGCTGCGTAAAGCCCGTCTGGCCGCGCCGATCACCGATGCGCAAATCCGCCTCGCCCTCGGCTTTATGCGCGAGATGGAGCCGGATCCGCAGGAGCTGAACGCTTTCCAGCTGCGTTACAACCAGCTTTTTCTGCCGGAAGAGGGAGTGTTTTACCTGCACTGATATCACGAACCGTGATGATGAGTATAAGGCATCATCATTAGATTTATACCACTCACGGGCGCACCATCACCTCATCCACTCACGATGAGGTGAACCATGAAACAATCCGCCATTATCTGGCCAGACGATTACCTGCCAGGCACTACCGATAACTTTGCATCCAACGAAATCATTGTCGCCGGACTGAGCGCGAAAGCGATCTGGGCGCAGCTCAACGACACTACCCTGTGGCCGAACTACTACAGCAACGCCGAAGATATTCGTTTTCACGACGGCAGCGGTCCGGAACTGAGCGCCAACGCCCGCTTCCGCTTCACGACCTTTGGCTTTCCGGTTGAGGCGCAGGTGACGGAGTATGTTCCGCCGGTCGATGGCGAGGCGGCGCGTATCGCCTGGCACGGCTGGGTGGAAGGGGAGGAGAGCGCGCGTCTGGATGCCTACCACGCCTGGCTGTTTGAAGACTTACCAGGTAACCGCGTCCGTATTTTGACTCAGGAGTCGCAGAAAGGCGTTCCGGCACAGGAATTAGCACGTACCCTACCGAACCCGATGATCAACGCGCACCAGGAGTGGATCGTCGGGCTGGCGAAGGCGGCGATGCAAGAAAAGTTGTCGAAACGTTAAATTCGTCACACTTTTGATGATAAACTGCGCGACTTTCCCGCACGTTTTTATCTCAGGTGACACTATGACAGAACATATCCAGCCCACGACCAGACCGCAGACCAAAGAGGTTTCTCGCCCCAACTGGTCGGCGGTTTTTTCCGTGGCGTTCTGCGTCGCCTGTCTTATTACCGTGGAGTTTTTACCGGTCAGCCTGCTGACGCCGATGGCGCAGGATCTGGGCATTTCCGAAGGCGTGGCAGGGCAGTCCGTTACCGTGACCGCGTTTGTGGCGATGTTTGCCAGCCTGTTTATCACGCAGGTTATTGGCGCGATTGATCGCCGCAAAGTGGTCATTCTCTTCAGCGTGCTCCTGACGCTCTCCTGTCTGCTGGTCTCTTTCGCGGAGAGCTTCACCCTGCTGCTGCTCGGCCGCGCCTGTCTGGGTCTGGGGTTGGGCGGTTTCTGGGCAATGTCCGCCTCGCTCACCATGCGTCTGGTGCCGGCACGCACCGTGCCGAAAGCCCTCTCCGTTATCTTTGGCGCGGTCTCCATCGCGCTGGTGATTGCCGCGCCGCTGGGGAGTTTCCTTGGCGGAATCATCGGCTGGCGTAACGTCTTTAACGCCGCAGCGGTGATGGGTTTTCTCTGTATTCTGTGGGTTTGGAAAGCGCTGCCGTCCCTGCCGGGAGAAGCGGCGCACCACAAACAGAACATGTTCAGTCTGCTTAAGCGCCCCGGCGTGCTGGCGGGGATGACCGCCATCTTCATGGCCTTTGCCGGGCAGTTTGCCTTCTTTACCTATATCCGCCCGGTCTTTATGACCATGGCGGGCTTTGACGTGGATGGCCTGACGCTGGTGCTGCTCAGCTTCGGTATCGCCAGCTTTGTCGGCACCTCGCTGTCGTCTCAGTTCCTGAAGCGCTCCCTGAAAGTGGCGCTTGCTGGCGCCCCGCTGGTACTGGCTGTCAGTGCCGTCGTGCTCATTCTGTGGGGCAGCGACAAATGGGTTGCCTCGGCGATTGCGATTATCTGGGGCTTTGCCTTTGCGCTGGTGCCGGTGGGCTGGTCGACGTGGATCACCCGCTCGCTGGCCGATCAGGCTGAAAAAGCCGGGTCGATTCAGGTGGCGGTGATCCAGCTGGCGAACACCTGCGGAGCGGCGGTGGGCGGCGTGGCGCTCGACCACCTGGGGCTGACGTCACCGCTGGTCATCTCCGGCACGCTGATGCTGCTGACCGCGCTGCTGGTGGCTGGGAAAGTGAAGACGCGCTGATTGATAAATAATCACCTTGCCGATATACTTGTACCGTAACTTGTACAGGAGGAAGTATGCAGGTTGTGACGTTTACCGAAGCGCGAAGCCGACTCAAAGATGTGTTGGACGACGTGAATGACAACGTGGAGACAACCATTATCAGCCGTCGCAACGGTGGTGATGCGGTAGTGATGTCTCTGCAGCACTACAACTCAATGATGGAAACCATCCATCTGATGAGTTCGCCTGCCAACGCCAGCCGACTGATGGAGTCAATCGCACAGGCAAACACGGGAAAAACCACGCAGAGGGATCTGATAGATGACCAGGCTACTGATTTGGACTGATAACGGCTGGGACGATTACCTGTGGTGGCAAGAGCAGGACAAGAAGACGCTTCGCAGAATCAACAAGCTAATTGAAGATGCGAAGCGCCAACCCTTTGACGGCCTGGGTAAGCCGGAACCGCTTAAGGGCAACCTTTCCGGGTACTGGTCCCGCCGGATCAACGACACTGACCGTCTGGTTTACGGCGTGACGGATAGCGCTCTCACCATTCTGATGTGTCGCTATCATTATTATTCATAGATTACGCCGGGGCTTTCACCCGTTTTCTCGAATCCATCGAAATCAACACCACCGACGACACGATCAGCAGCGTGCCCAGCCAGTCCGGCAGGGTAAACGCCACGCCCAGTAAAATCACCGACAGTAACGCGCTGCTCAGCGGCTCGGCGCAGCTCAGAATGCTCGCCTTCGGCCCGCCGATCATCTGCGCGCCTTTCAGGTACAGGCTGAAGGTCAGCGCCGTGCCGATCACCACCAGGTAGAAAAACGCCAGCAGCAGGCTGCCGTCAATAACAAACGCGGTGCCGCGTCCGGCGTAGAACGGCGTCAGCGTTAAGCCGGCGATCAACATACTCCAGCCGACAATCGGCAAGGTGCCGTAACGGGCGATCAGGGTTGACGGATACGTCGTGTAAAACGCCGCGGCAAAGGCCGAGGTAATGCCAAAGAACAAAGCCGCAGGCGAGATGGAGAGTGAAGTGGGGTCGCCGTGGGTGACCAGCAAAAATGTCCCCACCAGTGAGGTCAGGATCGCGGAAAGCACAAACAGACCCGGCCGCTTTTTCCGCGCCAGCGCAAACCACGCCACGATAATCGTCGGTGACAGAAACTGCAGCACGGTGGCCGTAGCTGCGTTGGATTTCTCGATTGTCACCAGGAAGGTGAGCTGCACCGTGAGCGCGCCAGCCAGGGAGAAAAACAGCAGGCTGAGGGCGTCTTTGCGATGTTTGATGACCGAGAAAATTTTGTCGCCGTGAACGAAGGAAAGCGTCAGCAGGATCAGGCCGGTAAACAGCAGGCGAACCATGGTCAGATACGGTGACGAGATCTGGCTTTTCTCCATGATGTACTGCGCGCAAACCCCTGAGCTGCCCCATAAAACGGCGGCAATCAGGACGTTCAGCATCCCTTTACGTGTGGAACCCATGTTCTCCCCTGCGATGTTGTCGTTAATTCGGTCAACAGCATAGCATGATGGGGTGCGGCCTGGTGCCCTCACCCCGACCCTCTCCCACGGGGAGAGGGGGATACACCGTTTTGCTTTTACCTTGCTTAGAACCACGCCTCCCACATCGCGCCGACGTTGAAGTCGTCCAGCGTTTCGTCTTTGGTATTGTTCACGCGGGCGGTACGTTCGTTATCCACTTTGCCGCCGGTGACGTAGAAGCGCAGCATCGGACGGAACTCCGGCCCCATGGCGATAGACATGTTCTGCGACAGGGTCAGCTTCCAGCCCTTGTTGTCGCCGCCGTTGTCGTAATCCACATGCTGCCAGCCTGCTTCCAGCCAGGTGGAGTGGACGTCGTTCCACCAGTGCATCGGACGTACAATGGCGTTGTAGTTCTTACGGTTATCGGTCTTATCACGGCTGTTGTCGTAGTCGTGGAAGGCGAGGATGTACTCCACCTGCGTGGCCTGGGTGAATTTGTACAGCCCTTCGAAGCTGGCATAGACCGTGGTCAGATCCTCGGTTTTATTGAACACGCTGTTGTCCGCGTTATCAGAGTAACGGGCAATCACCTTGTTCACGCCGCTGTCGTTGGTGTGGCTCAGCACCACGCCACCCTGCCAGGCATTCAGACGCTCATCGCTCTCCACCGCTTTTGAATCAAAGCCGTAGTTGGCGTACAGCTCCAGATCCAGCGGACCGACTTTCATGCCGTGGATTTTAGAGGTGGCCGCGTAGTTACCTTTGTCGCCCGTGCCGGACCCGCCGGTACAGGTGATGCGTGACGGGTTGGCTTCATCTTCCATGACTTCCGGGCTACAGGATTCCACCGCCGCCACGGCGGCCACGTCAAACTGCACGCCGCCGATGTCGAAGTTCTTCACCCCGGCGCCCTGGCCGTCGTGGTTCATCCAGAAGTAATCGTTGATGCCCTGCTGCGGACGCTGGTGGAAGTCACGACCGGCCCAGAAGTAGGCGTTCGGGTTGGAGGCCATAATGTTGGTCACCCCCGCGTAGGCTTTTTTCAGGTTAACTTCATCGCCCCAGTGGTCGATCATCACGTTGATGTCCCAGATGGCGCCGTTGTCACCCTTGAAGGCCTTGGAGAGCTGGAATTCACCGCCGTTGCCTTCGTTACCCAGACGACCGATGGCAGATGCCCCGTTATAGGAACCGTCCACCGCCACGTATTTCTGGTCAGCGGCCTGGAAGTGCGCGCCGTAACGGGCATAACCGGTAAATTTAATGCCGAACGGAATAGCCATATCCGGAGATTGCGCCGCGCTTTGCGGCTCCGTCACCACGTCGGCTTTTTTCGCGACCGCGGCATCCATTTTGGCCTGACGCTCCGCGAGGGCTTTATCCACCGCTTTTGCCACAATGGCGTCGATTTGTTCCTGGGTAAATTCCTGTGCGAGTACAGAAATTGGGCAAAGCGCGGCGATAACCGCCATGGTTAATGGAAGTTTTTTTAGGGTAGTCATGGTTATCTCAATATAGTTTAATTTTATTCAGACAATAACCATCCCGCTCCGATCTGACAGAGTATGTCGCTATCATCAGAACAAGTGGATTTCTATTTAAGGTACAGAGGTATTACTCGTTATTTCGCCATAGATTATCTCTGATATAAATGAATAATTTCTTCGGATAATTCACGCGCCAGTAATGAATTCATTAAATGATCTTGCGCGTGCACCATAATTAACGTCATCGGCTGACGGGCTTCACCCGCATCCTGCTCAATGAGTTTGGTCTGCATCTTGTGCGCCTGGCGCGCGTAGCCATCGGCTTCGCGCAGCAGGCTTTTGGCTTCGTCAATGTTGCCCTGCCGCGCAGCGTGCAGTGCTTCAAAGCACAGGCTGCGCGACTGACCCGCATTGACGATGATTTCCATCACGGCTTCTTCCAAGGCAATCATCGTCTTTCTCTCTATTTCTCGAAACTATTATGTAAAGAGGTGGCAGCAAACCACTCTCCGCTCTTTTTAATGGTGCGCTGTTGCGTAGTTAAATCGAGCTGAATAAAGCCATAGCGGTTTTTATACGCATTACACCACGACCAGTTATCAATAAACGTCCACATATGGTAACCAAGACAGTGACACCCTTCGCTAATACCTTTATGCAGCCAGGCTAAATGTCCGGAAATAAAATCGATGCGGTATTGATCGTTGATTTGGCCATTTTCAATAAAACGCTGTTCATTTTCGACGCCCATTCCGTTTTCAGAAATAAAACAGCGTGGGTTGCCGTAATTGTCGCGCAGATTAACCAGAATATCGTAAATACCCGGCTCGTAAATTTCCCAGCCACGGTACGGGTTCATCTTGCGGCCCGGCATCTCGTAGTTATCAAAGAACCACTCCGGCATAAACGGCGCCTGCGGGTTCACCGCGCTGTCGCGACACTTCACGCGACGCGGCTGGTAATAGTTAATGCCGAGCAGGTCGATTTTCCCTTCCGCGATCAGGAAACTGTCCTCCGGTTTACAGGCGGGCAGCTGGTCGTAAGATTTCAGCAGCGCTACCAGATCGGCCGGGTATTCGCCGCGCAGAACCGGGTCCAGAAAGCTGCGGTTGAACATCAGATCCGCAATGTGCGCCGCCTTCACGTCCGCCGGGTTTTGCGAGCGCGGGTAGGACGGCGTCAGGTTGAGCACGATGCCGATCTCACCTGCGTAATGTCCGGCGCGGTAGGCCTGGACAGCCTTCGCGTGGGCCAGCACGGTGTGATACGCCACGGTGGCCGCCCGACGGAAATCCACCACGTTGGGGTAGTGGAAATCGTACAGATAACCGCCTTCAACCGGGACAATCGGCTCGTTGAAGGTAAACCAGTGCAGCACGCGGTCGCCAAACAGGTCGAAGCAAATCTGCGCATAGCGGGCGTAAGCGTCCACCACCTCCCGGTTTTCCCAGCCGCCAATCTCCTGCATCGCCATCGGCATGTCGAAATGGAACAGGGTGATAAACGGCGTAATGCCCTGCTCGATCAGCTCATCAATGACCTGGTTATAAAATTCGACCGCCTTTGGATTCACTTCACCGATACCGTCGGGGATCAGACGCGCCCAGCTTATAGAAGTGCGAAAGCTGTTGTGGTTCAGCTGCTTTAACAGCTGAATGTCCGTTTTCCAGTGCTGATAAAACGTGGAGGTATGCTGCGGCCCCACGCCGTTGTGAAAACGGTTCGGCTCGCGGGCAAACCAGTAATCCCATGTGGTTTCACCCTCTCGTGTCCCTTCGGTCTGGAGAGCAGAGCTTGCGCTGCCCCACCAGAAATTATCGGGAAATGTATATTTCATGACGCTTCCTCTTTGACTTAATTGCTTGCGGTCTCAGCGGTACCGACGGTTGCCTGAGCTTTCTGCTCTTCGTTTTTCATCAACGTACGCTCGTAAGCACGCAGGAACGGCAGGTACATCAGCGCTGACATCACCATACAGATGAGACACATCACCACCGGGCTCAGCGCCCAGTTGGCGGCCCATGAGGCGCCAATTGGTGCGGGCGTGGTCCACGGCGTTAACGATACCACCTGTGCCAGCCAGCCCAGTTTGGTTGCCGCGTACGCCAGGCACGCATTCACCAGCGGAACACACACGAACGGGATAAACAGCATCGGGTTCATGATAATGGGGGCGCCGAACAGGATCGGTTCGTTGATGTTAAAGAAGCTTGGCACAACGCCCATTTTGCCGATGGTGCGTAAGTGCGTTACCCGGCTACGCAGCAGCAGGAAGGCCAGCGGCAGTGTGGAGCCTACGCCGCCAATCAGCAGGTAGTGATCCCAGAAGCCCTGCAGGTAGACGTGCGGCAGCGCCGCACCGGCCGCCAGAGCCGCCTGGTTTGCCGACAGGTTCGCCATCCAGAACGGGTTCATGATGCCGGTAACAATCAGCGAGCCGTGGATACCGGCGAACCAGAAGATCTGGCACAGCAGCACGGAGAGCAGAATAGCGGGCAGCGAGTCAGACGCAGAGACCAGCGGTTCCAGCAGGTGCATAATCGCCTGCGGGATGATCATGCCGGTCTGCGCCTCGATAAACAGGTTCAGCGGATGCAGGGTGCCAATCACCACCATCACTGGGATCAGGATCTCAAACGAACGCGCCACGCCGGTCGGGACTTCCTTCGGCAGACGAATGGTCACGTTGTTCTGCTTCAGCCACGCATAGACGCGGGTGGCGTAGATGGCGGTGATCAGCGCAGTGAAAATCCCCTGACCAGACAGATACTGGGTGGAGATCTTACCGTCCGCATACGGCGCGGCGACCAGCAGGAAGGCCATAAAGGCCAGCAGGCCGGACATCACCGGGTCGAGATTAAACTGACGCCCCAGGCTCGCCCCGATCCCCACCGAGATGAAGAAGGTCATCACGCCCATGCTGAGGTTAAATGGCAGCATCAGCTGTTCGCGATAAGTCTGGGAGAAATCCAGCCAGCCGCGGGCAAAGCTGTTGGTGGTATCCGCCGAGAACGGCGGGAAGATGAACACCAGCATAAACGAGCCGATGATCATAAACGGCAGCGCGGCGGTAAAGCCGTCGCGGATGGCAATCACATACTTTTGCTGGCCGAGCTTCGCGGCCAGCGGGGTAATTGACTGCTCAATCACCGCGACCATGGATTGATATAACGAACTCATGTGAACACCTTTTAGTGTGCCGCTTCGATGAGCGACAGAGCATAGTCCAGTACTTTATCGCCACGCTGCATGCCGTAGTCCATCATATCGATGGGCTGGACCGGAATGCCTTTTGTGGCCGCCTTGTCTGAGAGTGTCTGTAACATGTATTTCACTTGCGGTCCGAGAAGCACCACCTGATATTGCGGAAACTGCGTATCAAATTCGGAAACGCCGTACGCATCAATTTTTACCGCCAAACCGCGTTCTTTCGCCACATCGACCATTTTGCTGACCAGCAGGCTGGTGGACATCCCGGCAGAGCAGCAGAGCATAATCTTGAACATCGACAACCATCCTCAAAATGTAAATAGATATTGCGGTAATGATTGGATATCAGATGGAAACCGGTTTCCATTTATAAAAGACAGAAGTGTGACAACCATCAAGATCCCTTATGTATGAGGCTAATTAACCCGATGTGCGTCACAGAATTTGGCTGTTTTGACATCATTTTGAGTGGAAACGGAAAATCGGTTTCCATGGAAAACGGAAACGGATATACTCCTTACTGGCTATAATGTGAGCCGTAGCGGTAATGGAATTTGCAGGCGCGAGGTAAGCCTGTCAGGGGAAAAAGATGTCGACAATCAATGATGTATCACGTCTTGCCGGGGTGTCGAAAGCCACGGTATCGCGAGTGTTGAGTGGGTCGCGTGGCGTAAAGGAAGCCAGCCGTCAGGCCGTTCTGAAAGCGGTAGATGAACTGAACTACCGGCCCAATGTGATTGCGCAGTCGCTGCTGAGCCAGTCGACGGGGTGTATCGGGGTGATTTGCGCGCAGGAGAATATTAACCAGACGACCGGTTATCTGTACGCGCTGGAAAAACAGCTCAGCCAGCATCAAAAACACCTGCTGCTGCGCTTCGCCCATAGCAAAGCGGATGTGCTGCACGCCCTGGAAGAGCTCTCCTGTGGGCTTTGCGATGACATTCTGGTGATTGGCGCGCGTTTTCCACTGGATATCGACATGGATAACGTCATCCTGGTTGACTGTATGGGCTCAGAAAATCCCAACAGCATCCAGTTCGATCACGCCTTCGCCGCCGAAACCGCCTGTAACTACCTTACCAGCCAGGGACGCCGCCAGATTGCCCTGATCCATCCGCACGGTAGCGGCTTTGCCGATCAGGTGCTGCTGGGCTACAAACATGCGCTGGAAAAAAATTTCCTGCCCTTCAACCGCAACCTCGTGTTTATGGACGCGACCTCCTCGTCCGTGGCGCTGCAGGAGCTGCTGAATAACGCCAGCACGCTGAATTTCAACGCATTACTGGTTGCGGACGAGCAGGAAGCGCAGCGGGTGATCCCGCAGTTGCAGGCGTTTAATAAATCGGTGCCGGAGGACATTATGGTCTTCAGCCTTGCTGGATCGCTGCATCTGCCAGGCATTCCGGTGATCCCGGCCATTGAGTATTCCATGGATGCCATGGCGGCGCGCATCGTGAGCTGGTTGACGGAAAAAACACAGATGCTCGGGTCGTACGTGCTGCGTGGGGATTTGATCATTCCGGATGTGCGTAAGCGTTAAAAATGTTGTGCAGGCCGGGTAAGGCGCAGCCGCCACCCGGCGAGAAGCACGTTTCCAGCCCTCAATAATCCTCCATACAATCCACTTGCCGTATATCCGGTTTACTCAATCCCACCCCCCAGCGACTGCCACAGCGTGATGCGGTTTTCCAGGTCGGTCTGCTGCAGCGATATCAGCGATTCCTGCGCCGACCACAACGATCGCTGCGCGGTCAGTACCGTCAGATAATCCCCGGCCCCCGCCTGATAGCTGCGGGTCGCCACATCCAGCGTTTTTTGCCCGGCTGCCACGTATTCACGCTGGGCATCAAGCTGCTCGCTGAGCGTTTCACGACGTGCCAGCGCATCGGCCACGTCTTTAAACGCGCTCTGGATGGTTTTCTCGTAGGTGGCGATCAATCCCTTCTTCTCCGCTTCCGCGTAGCGCAACTGGGCCAGATTGTTACCGCCGCTGAACAGCGGCAGGGTGATGGACGGTGCGAATGACCACACCTTCATCCCGTGGCTGAACAGGGACGAAAGCGAATCGCTGCCGACGCCCGCACTGGCGGTCAGTGAAATGGTCGGGAAGAAGTTGGCGCGCGCGGCACCGATATTGGCGTTGGCGCTCAGCAGGTTGTGCTCCGCCTCCTTAATATCCGGGCGACGCAGCAGCGCGCTGGAACTGACACCCGCCGGGATCAGCGTAATGGCGTTATCGCTCAGGCTCTCCAGCGTACCCGGCAGCAGAGTGTCCGGCACCGTGTCACCCGCCAGCAGATTAAGGGCGTTTTTGTCCTGCATTACCTGCGTTTGATAGCTCGCCACGCTGGCTCGCGCCTGCTGGTAAACCGCCATCGCTTCGCTAACGTCCGTAGCCGCCGCCACGCCGACCTGCTGCTGACGCTTCACTATCCTGAGCGAGCTGGCGGCGCTCGCCATCGTCGATTTTGCCAGCGCCAGGTTGCTGTTATCGGCCGCCAGGGTCACCCAGGCGGTGGTCAGTTCGCTGACCATCGTCAGGCGCGTGTTCTGCGCGGTAAATTCACTGGCAAGCCAGGTTTCACGTGCTGCACGCGACAGGCTCTGGTTGCGGCCAAACAGATCCAGCTCGAAGCTGGAGACCGTGCCGTTGGCCTCATCGCTGGTCGCGACACCGCTTGCCAGCGTGCGGCTGCGGGTGTGGCTCAGCTCCGCGTCCACCGCCGGGAACAGGGACGATCGCGTTTCGCCGTACTGGGCGCGCGCGGCGTCAATATCGGCAATTGCTTTTTGCAGGTCGCGGTTGCTGTTGAGCGCCATCGTCACTACGCCTTTCAGGCGCGCATCGTTCATCACCTGTTGCCACTGGCTCACCACGGCGGTGGCTTCGCCGTGCGCACCCGGCAACGTCGCCGGGACGGGCGCAGCCGGGCGCTGATACGTGGGATCTAAAGAGACGCAGCCCGCGCTCATCAGCGCTAACACAAAAACAGATAAACGAAACATTATGACCTCCGGTTGCTGTGTTTACCGGAGAACAGACGTTTCACCAGTACAAAGAATAACGGAACGAAGAAGATCGCCAGCAGCGTGGCGGCCAGCGTCCCACCAATAATGCCGGTACCGATCGCCACCCGGCTGTTGGCCCCTGCACCGGTGGCAATCGCCAGCGGCGTCACGCCTGCAATAAACGCCAGCGAGGTCATGATGATGGGGCGCAGACGCGTCTGGGCAGCACGCAGCGCCGCACGTGTCAGGGAGTAGCCTTCGGCGACTTTCGCCTCGGCAAATTCAACAATCAGAATGGCGTTCTTCGACGACAGGCCGATGGTGGTCAGCAGTGCCACCTGGAAGTAGACATCATTGTTCAGGCCGCGCAGGGAGGCGGCAATCGCCGCGCCCAGCACCCCAAGCGGGATCACCAGGATGACGGAAATCGGTACCGACCAGCTCTCATACAGCGCCGCCAGACACAGGAACACCACCAGGATCGAGAGGGCATACAGGCTCATGGCCTGGCCGCTCGCCAGTTTTTCCTGTAAGGACAACCCGCTCCACGCCCAGGTGCTGCCGGACGGCAAATTATTCGCCAGCTGCTCCATTTTGCTCATCGCCGTACCGGAACTGGCGCCACTGGCGTTCTCGCCCTGAATTTCATACGCCGCCGAGCCGTTGTAGCGCACCAGGCTTTCCGGGCCATACTCCCAGCGGGTGGTGGCAAAGGCGGAGAACGGGGTCATGGTGCTGTCGCTACCGCGCACATACCATTTGTTGAGATCGGACGGCACGGCGCGATAGTCGCTGTCGCCCTGGATATAGACCTTCTTCACGCGGCCGCGATCGATAAAGTCGTTCACATAGGTGCCGCCCCATGCGCTGGAGAGGGTGTCGGTAACGTCGCTCAGGGAGAGCCCCAGCGACACGGCTTTATTGTTGTCGATATCCACCTGAAGCTGCGGCATCTGCGGCAGATCGTTGGCGCGCACCGCGTGCAGGGAGGCATCCTGATTCGCCTCGCCAATCAGCTGGTTACGCAGCTTGAGCAGCGTGTCGCGGTCGGTGCCGCCGCTCGCCATCAGCTCAAAAGTAAAGCCATTGCTCTGGCCCAGGCCGTCCACCGCCGGTGGCGTCATGGCAAAGATGGTCGCATCGCGGAGGGTGCTCAGCTCCTGCGTGGCGCGCAGGGCAATGGCCTGAGCGGTGTTTTCATCCCCCTTACGTTCGGACCAGTTTTTCAGGGAGACAAACGCCATCCCGGCGTTCTGGCCGCTGCCGCTAAAGCTGAAGCCCTCAATGGTGAAGATAACGTTGGTGTTGGCTTTCTCTTTGGTGAGGAACCACTCGCGCACCTGGCGGCTGACTTCGGCAGTACGGACCGTCGTCGCGCCTGCTGGCAGGGTGTACTGCACCATGATTTCGCCCTGGTCTTCCGTCGGCAGGAAGCTGCCCGGCAGTTTCAGCATCGCGAACCCCATCGCGCCGCAGAGCAGGACGTAGATGACCAGCATGCCGCCGGAGCGGCGCAGCGCGCGCAATACCTTGTTCTGGTAACCCTGCTCGGTCTTGCTGTAGAAGCGGTTAAACGCGCCGAAAAAGCCCTTCTTATGTGGGGCGGTGTGGCTCAGAATCGAGCCGCACAGCGCAGGCGTCAGGGTTAATGCCACCACCACGGAAAGGAGCATCGCCGAGATAATGGTGACCGAGAACTGACGGTAAATCACCCCGGTGGACCCGCCAAAGAAGGCCATCGGCAGGAACACCGCAGAGAGCACCAGGGCAATCGCTACCAGCGCACCGGAGATTTCGCCCATCGATTTTTCCGTGGCTTCCCGGGCGGGCAGCCCTTCGTCGCGCATAATACGTTCGACGTTTTCCACCACCACGATGGCATCATCCACCAGCAGCCCTATCGCCAGCACCATCGCAAACAGGGTCAGGGTGTTGATGGAGTAGCCGAACAGCGCCAGTACGCCAAAGGTGCCCAGCAGAACCACCGGAACGGCCAGCGCCGGGATCAGCGTGGCGCGGATGTTTTGCAGGAACAGGTACATCACCACGACCACGAGGATAATGGCTTCGAACAGAGTCTGAATGACATCCTCAACGGAGATTTTGATGAACTCGGTGCTGTCTTTCGGGTAGGCCACGTCGTAGCCTTCCGGCATCGACTTTTTGAACTCGGCGATTTTCTCTTTCACCGCCGTGGCGGTATTGAGCGCGTTAGCGCCCGGTGAAAGCATCACCGCCATCCCCGCGGCCGGGTGGCCGTTCAGCTTCGCGGTGGAGGTGTAATCTTCGCTGCCCATCTCCACGCGTGCAACATCGCTGATGTGTACCACCGCGCCGTTAGACTGGCTCTTGACGATGATATTTTTGAACTGATCGACCGTCTGCAGGCGCGACTGGGCGCGCACGGTGGCGGTCAGCTGCTGGGCGTTCGACGAAGGCAGCGCGCCGATTTTACCGGCGGAAACCTGCACGTTCTGCGCTTCAATCGCACTTTGCACATCTGACGGCATCAGCGAGTAGGACGCCAGCTTCGCCGGGTCGAGCCAGATACGCATCGCGTATTCCGCGCCAAACACCTGCAGACTCCCGACGCCATCCACGCGCGCCAGCGGATCCTGCATATTACTGACCAGCCAGTCGGCGATATCCGAGCTGCTGGCGGTGTCGGTTTTGTCGTACACCCCCATGATCAGCAGGAAGTTGCTCTGCGATTTCTCGACGGTGATCCCGGACTGCTGTACTTCAGTCGGCAGGCGTGATTCCGCCTGCTGGACTTTGTTCTGCACCTGGACCTGCGCGGTGTCCGGGTCGGTCCCCTGTTCAAAGGTGACAGTAATGCTCACCGAACCGTCCGAACTGCTGGTGGAGGTGAAGTAGAGCAGGTTATCCAGCCCGGTGAGCTGCTGCTCGATCACCTGCGTCACGCTGTTTTCCAGCGTCTGCGCGGAGGCACCGGTGTAGGTGGCGGAGATCTTGATCGACGGCGGGGCGACGTCCGGGTACTGCGCAACCGGCAGCGTGCGGATCGCCAGTATCCCGGCGAGCATTATGAGGATGGCGATCACCCAGGCAAAGACCGGGCGACGCACGAAGAAACGGGAAAACATCAGGCATTCCCTCCGCTGGATTTCATCTCTTCGGCCTTCACCTGTTGGCCGGCGGTGACTTTGTCGGTGCCTTCCACAATCAGCCTGTCACCCGCCTTCAGACCGCTCAGCACCAGCCATTTATCGCCGTAGGTGTCACCCGTTTCCAGCTGGCGTTGCTCCACCTTGTTGCTGGCGTTCACCACCAGCGCGGTGGCTTTGCCTTTGGCATCGCGGGTAATGCCCTGCTGAGGAGCCAGGATCGCGTCATTCATGATGCCCTCGTCCACGCTGGCGCGGACAAACATTCCCGGCAAAAGCTGATGCTGTGGGTTCGGGAAGACGGCGCGCAGGGTGACCGAGCCGGTCGATTCATCCACCGCCACTTCGGTCAGCGCCAGACGACCCTTTTCGCTGTAGGTGCTGCCGTCTTCTAGGATTAACGACACGCTTAGCGTATCGCTATTGGTGGCAAGGGTTTGCTTGCGTAATCGCAGCAGATCGGCACTCGAACGCGTTAAGTCGACATACATGGTGTCCAGCCCGCGAATGGTGGCTAGCGCGGTGTCCTGCTGAGCGGTCACCAGCGCGCCGGGCGTGACGGAGGAGATGCCGATGCGTCCGGCAATCGGCGCGGTGACGGTAGTCCAGTTGAGGTTAATGCGCGCGCTCTCCTGCGCGGCTTTCTTTGACTCGACGCTGGCCTTGTCCTGCGCGCAGGTGGATTTCGCGTCTTCCGCATCCTGGCGCGACACGCCGTCGTCTTTCACCAGCTGCGCATAGCGCCGGGCTTTCTGGCAGTCGGCCTGCACCAGCGCTTGCGCCTGTTTCAGCGCCGCGGCGGCTTCATCAAACGCGGCGCGGTAGCTGGAGGGATCGATCTGATACAGCGCTTGTCCGGCTTTCACGGTATCGCCTTCGGTGAACAGCCGCTTCTGAATAATGCCGCCCACCTGTGGGCGAACTTCGGCGCTCATTGCGGCGGTGGTACGCCCGGTCAGTTCACTGACGACGGACACCGGCTGGCTCATGAGTGTGACAATCCCCACTTCCGGAAGAGGACGTTGGGGAGCAGATGTTTGCGCATTATCACACCCTGTCAGGAGGAGTAATGCGGCGATGGAGGTTGTTATCTTTTTCATCATCTTTTTCCAGGGTGAACGATGCCCGCCCTGTTAATGGCTTAACAAGGAGGAGGGCGTTTTAAAGGCACAGCGATACCGTATCTCTGGCAGAACCAGAAATGGTAAACCGGGAAATTACCTGTTCCCGTTAATTATTCACATGCGATTACTTCGCAGTGAAAAGCATATTTAAAATATTCTGATAAATCGGCTCTAATTGTTCTGACGGCACGTTTAAAGGCGTAAGTCGACGGTAAATTGTGCCTTCGATCATCACGGCGGTAATCTCCACGCAGCAGCGAATATGTTCATCACTTAAATGAGGAAACTGCTTTTTCAGGTGCGCACAGGCGTTGCTAAACATGCGGGCCTCGGCTGCGGTTAACATGGCGGCCACCTGTGGATTACGCGTCGCCTCGGCGGACATTTCGAGCATCAGCGCATCGTCGTCTTCGTTAATCGTCTGACGCCAGGCGAGCGCCTGCGGCATGCCTTCCACCACCGTTTTGTCCTGCATTCCCTCGATACGGGAATCGATAATCCGGCGGATCATCTCTTCAATAATCGCGTCTTTGTTACTGAAATAACGGTAAATTTGCCCGACGCTGAGTTTCGCCTCGCTGGCGATTTGCGACATACTGGCCGCATGAAATCCACTGGCGCGAAAGCAGCGGCGCGCGGCGGTGATGATCTCGTCCTGACGTTGTTTCTGCCGTTCTTCCAGTTTTGTGCTCATCGTCGATTACCGGGTAAAAAGTGAGAATGATCGTTCTCATTATACGTTTTGGGTGCGTATTGGAAAGGCTTTTTTTATTTACATATTGAATGAATATTTCAGGATTTAAAAAATGGAGGAAATAAGGAGTTTTTATGAAGGTTAACCTGTGAGATATTCAGATTGCGTGGAAAATAAGGAGAAAAATATGCACCTGAGCATAACAGAAAAAGTCACACCCGCAGAAAAAGAAGAGTTATTTGTGGGATTAAGAGCTTACAACGCCCAGTTTTTAGATATGACGAACTTCAGTGGTGATATTGGCGTTTACATGCGAGACGAAAAGGGCGTCATGCTGGGTGGATTAATCGGCGTGCGAAAAGGTGAATGGCTGAATATTGATTATCTCTGGGTGAGCGATACCGTGCGGGGAACCGGCGTGGGCAGCCAGCTTATCAAAACGGCGGAAGAAGAAGCCAGACGTAAAGGCTGTACACATGCCCTGGTCGACACGGTCAGCTTCCAGGCGCGTCCGTTTTATGAAAAACAAGGGTACCAGCTGCAGATGTCTTTGCAGGATTACCCGTACCCAGGCATGCAGCGTCATTATCTGACGAAAGCGCTTTAGGCCCGGTTCTGCATTAGTCATTCCGCTATTTATTGCGAGTCGCTTTCTGAAATTGACGCGTCTCGCTTGCCTCCCTTGAGGGCGATGGCACATGCTTCGGACTGGTCATTCAACCAGGGAGATAGCAATGAAACGTACAGCAAAACTCTTCAAAAAGGGGCGACGTCAGGCAGTGATGTTGCCTGCTGACTTCATGTTTGATACGGAGAGTGTTTACATCCGACGAGATGAGGAAGGGAACGTCATCTTGACTGCGAGATCGGAAAAGGAGCGTCACAGAGATAATTTTTTACGTTTACTGAAGCAGACTGATGTTCCTGATTCTTTCCTGAGCAAAGAGGAACGCAATCAGAGCTATACAACAAGAGATCCATTTGAAGGGTTCTAGAAAATGCTGCATATGTTGGATACAAACATAGTAAGCCACCTCGTCAGGCAACATCCCGGGGTGATAAAGCACTATTCTCGCACCCCAATAGAAAAAATGTGTATTTCAAGCGTGACGGAGGCTGAACTGCTTTATGGAATAGCCAAAAAGCAAAGTGACAGATTACAAAAAACAATACTTGAGTTCCTTAAAACCATCACTATTTGCGACTGGGACAGTGAAGCCGCAGCAACGTACGGTGAACTCCGCGCAGAAATGGAGAAGAGAGGGAGAGTGATGGGCGATCTCGATCAACTGATCGCTGCGCATGCTCTTAGTCGGGGTACAACAATAGTGACCAACGATCATGCATTCAGAATGGTGCAGGCGCTTGCCGTTGAGGACTGGACAACAGCGTCGTGATCGCCGATGCCTGGTGGCGCAGCGTCACCCGGCAATAGACCGCATATAACCTATCCTTCTTATTGATTCCTTTTCGGTTTTTATTTCACCGCCTCGTTGCCGATATAGTCACTGAAACGTTCATCAAAAGGATAGGTCTTGTGAAACTTCGATTGGGTGCTCTGGTTCTCGCGGGTCTGCTGCTGGCAGGATGCGATCAAAGTGGCAGCGATGCCAAACACATTAAAGTCGGCGTAATCAACGGCGCGGAGCAGGATGTGGCTGAAGTCGCCAAAAAAGTGGCAAAAGAGAAATACGGTCTGGATGTGGAGCTGGTCGGGTTTAGCGGTTCGCTGCTGCCCAACGATGCCACCAACCAGGGAGAACTGGATGCTAACGTCTTCCAGCATCGTCCGTTCCTTGCAGAAGATAACAAGGCGCATAACTACAAACTGGTTGCCGTAGCGAATACCTTCGTCTTCCCGATGGCCGGTTATTCCCGCAAAATCAAATCCGTGTCTGACCTGAAAGACGGGGCGACCATTGCCATCCCTAATGACCCCACCAACCTCGGTCGCGCGCTGCTCCTGCTGCAAAAAGAGAAGCTGATTACCCTGAAACCGGACGTGGGCCTGCTGCCAACTGCGCTGGATATCACCGCTAACCCGAAAAAACTGAACATTATGGAGCTGGAAGGGGCGCAACTGCCGCGCGTGCTGGATGACCCGAAAGTGGATGTTGCCATTATCAGCACCACCTATATCCAGCAAACCGGGCTTTCCCCGGTGCATGACAGCGTCTTTATTGAAGATAAAAACTCGCCGTACGTGAACATCGTGGTGACGCGCGAAGACAATAAAGACGCAGAGAACGTAAAGGAATTTATCCAGTCCTATCAGTCACCGGAGGTGGCGAAGGCGGCGGAGACCATTTTTAACGGCGGAGCGGTGCCGGGCTGGTAATGCCCGCGGGATTTACACCGTCACGCTGGCATCTATCCGGCTTTCCGGCCAGAGGAAACCCTGGCCAAACCGTGCTCCTGAGACGCAGGCTCGCTGTAAGTCCTGCGCGGTTTCAATGCCTTCGACGACAACAGCCCGGGCAATCTTCTCTCTGACGAAGTGAACCAGTGCGTCAAAGCGGGCGGGAGAGCTCAGCTCTGAGCGGTCCAGCTTGATGCCATCTACCGGCAGAGCAAGACGCGCATAGTCGTCTGCCAGTTCCTGAGTCAGATCATCCAGCCAGATTTTCCAGCCCGCCGCCTTAAGCTGAAGCAGGGCGTGATGGATGCCGCGTTGCTCTGCGGCACTCATGCGGGTCACGGTTAACGGATCCTGAATTTCTATCGTTAAGCGCTGCTGGTGACGTAGCGCAAGCAACAGGTCGATGGCTTTAGCATCAAGCAGCTGGTCTGCCGGGAGATTAAGCCAGTACTGACCTTTGTCCGGCATCTGCAGCAGCGTATTGGCCTGCCAGAAAAAAATTTGCAGCGCGCTGCGGGTGGGCAGTGAAGCGAAGAGTGCGTCAAGATTCACGTTGTGGATCTCCACCAGAACCTCATGCGCCACCGCCTGGCCGGAATGCAAATCGACTAAAGGCTGAAACCGCAATCCGGTGATGGCATGCAGCAGGGGAGAGGGAAGCACGGTGTACATGACAAGACCTGCAGAAAAAAAGGTTCCCGCGGACACGGGAACAAAGGCAAACGACACACGGTCGGGAAGTTAATTCAGGATCCAGCGAATGCTCTGATAGAACGAGGGGCCCCGCACGGCCTTCAGCTTATTCATGGCATTGTTTTTGTAGAAATAAACCAGCCTGACGTTGCAGCCGAGCTGACGGGCAATTTGCTTGGTTTTCAGGTTACATGAGTAGCCCCGCAGCACGCTCGCTTCCTCGTTGGAGAGCCTTGCAGGGCGCTGCCGCGTCGTAATGCTCACGTTGTAATGGTTTAACGCTTTTGGCGTCTGGCTCATCAGGATTTGCCACATCGCCTTGATATCCCCCAGCGACACGCGCTTATTGATGACCCCATCCACATGCTTAAATTTCAGAAAACCGACGGATAACGAATAGATATAGATCCTCGCCGCTGGCTGTTTTTCTTTAATGCGCAGAATATCTTCATTGGGCGTAATCATAAAACTGCCGATATTCAGTGGATCATAAATGACGATGTCCCAGGTTCGTTCGCTGAGGAGAAAATCTTCAATATTGCTGAACCCATGGAAAATAACATCCCGATGCGCGTCAGGTTCACGGTTGCCAAGATATTGCAGGCCAATCATTGTGAACTCACAACTATCAATAACGGCCACATGTATTGTTTCTTTCATGGTCATTCTCCTTTAGTTGGGCACCCGGTCCGTGTAAGAGAAACAGTGTCGCGAGACATGGCATAAAATGTATGCCAGGGGAATGTATTGCGTAAAGCCAATCCCTTTTATTATCGAAAGATAAAATTCAAAAAATATTTTAAGGTGAGAACTAATATTTTTAATCTTCTTATAATATTAGAGATAGATTTTTATCCTGAGAAATGGCGTTTGTTAAGGTTTGATATGGATAACACGCTCTTTTTATGAGGTTTTTAGGCGGGATTTTAGCACGTTTTGGGTGTTGATTCGCCACTTGTATTGCTTCGCCAGGAATTTTAGCCTCCCGGGCGTTAAAATCCTGGTGGGAATAAGTTGTGAGCATGGGCTTATTACACTACTATCAGTCTCCTTTTATCGTGTTAATAATGAAATAATATGATTTTTTCTGAATTCACTCTCAGGATTATTGTGTTTTATCGGGTCAATATTCTGCAGGAGATGATAAGCGATGCGCTGCGTAAATTACTGCCTGAATATTCTCTGCAAATATCAATAGTGGAATCAACAGAACAGCTCTTTGATGCCATTAGCGACGGTCAGGTCGATATTGTTATGGCCGAGTTCAGTTATCTGTTTAACCATAAATCGTGGAGCGTACAGACCAGTAACCGGCTCAATATGTTATGTCATACGCACCACGTTAAGCGTGTACTTTTTGTGCCTGAATTACAGTACGGATTATTAAAAAGGGTGCTGGAGATGAAATACGAGCTGACCCTTTCCTTGCAGGACGAGCCCGGCGAGCTGAAAAGAGAATTACAGGCGCTGCTCAGAGCAGAAGAGGCCAGGCCGCGTGTCTCATCGTATCTGAAGGGAATGATGCGCGCTGGCGCGCGCTCGCGTTCGGTGCTTTCCGCCCGGGAGTGGGAGGTGCTGCATCTTCTGGTGGAAGGCTACACCGTGACCGAAATTGCCCAGCTGCGAAGCCGCTCGGCCAGTACCATCGCCACCCAAAAGCACAATGCGATGAAAAAACTCAACCTCACCAACCACAGCGAACTCATCAAATACCTGCAGATGGCGGGCCGGATCGGGAGTTAAGCGTCGATTCGCCGGAACGACAGCGTCCCGGCAGATGCGCATCAGGGGTAGATAATATTCAGCGTCGCCGTCGTATTGAGTTTGCCCTGACTGACCTTCGCCGGTGCCCAGACATAATAGGACGCCGCCATGGGCAGGGTGAACGTCTTGCTCAATGCCCCGCCCGCCGCCACGTTGAACAGCAGCGTGGCATTTCCGCGGCTGGTGGTAGAGGTCGAGAAGACGACCGGCTGTTGCGGGTTATTCCGCTGAATCAGCCGCAGCCCCACGCCCTGTGCAGCACCGCTGCTGGTGTCGACCAGTACGGAACTGTCGGTCGACAGCAGCTGCGTGCTGGAGAGGAACATCTCAATCGCCCGGTCAGACGTCCCGTTTGTCCCCAGATTCTGACAGCTCATATTGAGCGTAAAGGGCGTCAGCCCTGGCTGGGCAGAGGCACTCAACTGTGGGATACCCAACGTAGGTAAATGAACCGTCAGCCCCGCGTTGTCGAAAGAGCAGGTAGTCAGCTTCGGCGCATATTTGATGGTCATCGGCTGGCCAAACATATCCCGGTTATCGTATGGCCACTTAAAGCCGTTAAACAGCCACTGCACGATTTTCACCAGCTGATTGATCGGCCAGGTAATGATCTCCCAGAACGACATGCCGCTCATATCGCTGACGAACAAGACATCGCTCATGGTCGCCGTGTCCCCCGAGAGGGTCGTACCACTCTGATCAACCAGCGTAAAGCGCACGGTAAACGGCGTGTTCAGTTCAGAAGCCGTATGGTTACCGCTCGCGCTCAGCGTCTTGTTGGGATGCGTGCTGGTGATCTCCGCCCGCACCCTGTATTTGTCATTGCTGAAGCCCAGAATGGTGGCGTACTTACTGTCGGTCGAGAGGATCGGCGTGTAAGAAAACTCGCTGTTGCCGGTTGAGCAGTTAAACGAGCCGCTGTACTGGGTGCTGAAGCTCCCGGTCCAGGTCGGCGTGGCGGGCGTCAGCTTATCCGACAGATCGACGCTGATCGGCGGGCCATAGGAAATACTGCCCCCGGAACAGGTGGCATAGCTTGCCCCGCTGACGCAGGCGAGAAACAGAAAGGTCAGTAACCGTATCATGTTGATGTTCCGTTAGTAATGGCAAACAGAGGACGGGCTTTCCAGTCCCCACGCCGGTGCGGCGATAGTGCAATTTCCGCCACGCAAATGAACGCTAAGCTCACGTGGTGGTTGTTCCGCGCGAATGTAGAGCACGCTGGCCTGGCCGACATAACCCACCGACTCGCCGCGCTCGTTCAGCACTTCGGTACCAAACGGCAACGGTGCCCCGTCCGGGCGGGTGGCGCGCAGCATCCAGGACTGGCGTTGGTCGGTATCGAAGCGGATATAGTTCACCGCGCCATCGTAAGGGGCGACGTTAGCGATGTTGCCCAGCACTTCTGCCCCGCGGCTGTTCGCCGTTTCGGACAGGGTGATGGCATTTTTACGGTACGGCGTGGCGTAAGGCACCAGCGCCACGCCATCACGGTTGGTCACGATACTTTCGTCGCCGTTAACCATCAGCCCTTCCGCCTGCGGCGCATCGACAATGGTCATGGTGGAGCCGGTTTCGTTGGAGGCAAGCAGATGCCACGGCACGGCCACCAGGCTGCCGCGCCCGTTCAGCCCCATCTGGCGGTAGTCGGAAGATTCACTGTAGGAGCCACCAAGCGTCGCGAAGTTTGCCCGGTATGCGGTGTTCACGCTGGCGGTGTTGTTCCCGCCCCGCGCATTGCTGCCGGAGAGCGTATAGCTCAGGCGGTTCGACGCCAGCGCGTTGCCGCTCATGCTGATATTGCTCTGTTCATAATGCGAGTCGCTGGCCGTCAGGCTGGAGGTGACCCACGCGTTGTTATCAAACAGCGAGAAGGGTAGGCTGAGGGAGAGGTAAAAACGCGTCTCTTCTTCACGCTCGCTGTTGCGCACCCGGCTGGCGGAGACGGTATAGCTTGCCCGGCCGATGGCGTTGGAGTAGCCGGTCTGATATTCGCGCGAGGTTTGGCGGGAATTCCAGTAGTCGCGCTGTGTACCCGAGATAAACACCGTGCCCCAGTTGTCGGGCAGACGCTGGTTCAGGTTAAGCGTGAAGGTGTTTTTAGGCTGTGCGGCGCGCAGGGCATCCCAGGTGCTCATCGTCATCTCCGGGGCGACCCCGAAGCGATCTTCATACTCGTCATACTGTGCTTTCAGGCGTTGATACCCTTCCCGGGAGTAAAGCGCGTCGCTAAAGCTGTAATACCCTTTCGTGGAGTAGCGGTAGGCCGCCAGCGTGAAGTTGGTGGCTGTGGTATCGATAAATTTACTGTACGACACGCGAAAGCTTTGGCCGCTGTCGGTTCTGTCCTGCAGCGTGGTTTTGGCGTGGGTGACATCCACGGATACCGCGCCAAAGGGCAAATTCCAGCCGGTGCCGATAAGCCCCGCCTGATAATTATCGCTCATGATCGTGCCCGTATAGCCGGTCATCAGGTTATTAAAGCCATAGCGCAGCGTGGCCTGCAGGAACGCCGGGTCCGCCTCAAGGGTGTTTTGATGAACCTTCCCCGCCACCACGCTGTACTCGCTCACACCCTCTTTGAGCATGCCGGGCACGGCAGAGAAAGGCACCGTGAATGATTGCTGGGAACCGTCCGCTTCGCGCACGACCACCAGCAGGTCGCCCGCTGAACCGGTCGGCTGAATGCTGTCGAGGGTGAACTGGCCCGGCGGAACGTTCTCCTGATAGATGACGTTACCGTTCTGCATTACCTTCACCAGGGCGTTAGTGCGCGCCACGCCGTGCACTACCGGTGAAAAGCCCTGCTGCGAGTTAGGGCGCATTTTCATATCGGACGCCAGCGACACGCCGCGCACACGAAGGGAATCAAACAGATCGCCGGGAATATAAAAGTCGCCCAGCGTCAGGTTGGATTTCAGCGCCGCCAGCGGGCGGCGCAGGTAGCGGGTGTTATTCTGCCAGCTGCTGTCACCGCTGGCGGATTTGCGCCAGGTACTGCTGTCGCGAAACTGCCAGCCGAGCAGGTTGGCACCGGAATCCAGCCCGGCGTAAAAATCATCGTTGGTCTCTTTGGCGGAACCTTTCGTTCGCGTGTTGTACCAGGTGGTGTTCCAGGAGAGCATCAGCGCCGGGATCCCTTCGTCCCAGAACTGAGGGGCAACATAGCCCTCTTCGGTACGTAAGACGGCCGCCTGTGGCACGGTGAGTGCCAGACTCAGCGTGCTGGTGTCCGTTTTTACCTCGCCGCCCTGAACCAGATCGTGCAGCTGCACCTGGCCGTCAGTAATGGCGGGGGCCGGAATCGCTTTGGTGTTGATCCCCAGCATAAGCGCGTCTTTCCAGGCAAGGCGAACGTCATCCTGTTGCTCGCCGTAGGTCACCGTATAGCGCCCCTTCCAGTCTCCGTTGACGTAAATATCCATCTCCTGGGGACCGGCTGGCATGGCGTTGTTTTCGTAAAAGCGTGACAGATCGGACTCACCGGATGCGCCAGCAAGCAGGGAGGTATCAAACGTTACCGCACCTGATTTATGCGAAAGCAGAAGCGAGCAGACAGCCAGCATGCAGAGCCTGTTTTGTTTCATTTTCATGGTGAGTCTTTCCGATCACTGGCTGGTGAGCGTGCGGGTTTTATACGCACCCAAATCATCCACATACATCAGCTGGTAGGTTTGGCCGCGTTTCACCGCGTTTTTTGTTGCGACGGTGAGTTGACCAAATGGCGCGACCATCGGTGATTCCTGCAGTAATTTGGTTTTGCCCTCGGAAATATTGGCAACCGTAATATGGAAAGGGCTGTCATTAACGATGCGGAACTGTTTACCGCTGGCAATCAACGTCAGTTTTCCCGTTGCGTTATCCAGCGTGCCGGTTAACGAGGCCGGGCGATAAAACATTTTGATGCGTGATTTAATCGCCAGCTGAACGGTATTCTGGTTTTGTATATTTTCCGGCTTTGGCGGAATGTCGAGCACGTTCAGGAAAAAGACCGATTCGCGATCGCCCGGTAAATTCGCTGGCAACTTTTTTATCCGCAATTGCTGACCATTATGTTCGCTGACCTTCACTACCGGTGGCGATAACAAAAAAGGAACGTTTGCCGTTTCCGGGGTGGAGTTAATATCGCCGTCATCAATCCAGGATTGCACCAGCGCAGGGGCATCACCCGTATTGATTAACTGAACAATGACCTCTTTGTTATTCTCAGGATAAAGAACACGCGTGCCATTAATCACAATATTGGCCCATGCGTTGCCCGCGCTGAGCAGCAGAGATGCCAGCATAATAATCTTACGCATATTGGTAACCTTAAATACAGGCTTCGCCGGGACGAAGCCTGATTAACTGAAATTACAGGTAGGAAATGGTGTAGGTCACGTTAGAGCTCAACGCACCGACCGTTGCAGCAGCGGCGTTGGTTTTATAGTAATAAACGTCCAGCGTCAGCGTTTCTGAATCTGGCGCCGCTGAGGTACCCATAATGCTGGTGGTGTAAGCCTGGTTCAGCGTAACCGGTGTAGATTTACCTGGTTCAACTAAGGCGAAACCGACATTACGCGCCACGCTGGCGTCGTTTTCATTAACGCTGTTATTCAGCAGGTATTTGCCGTCGGTAGAAATATTATCGGCGCTGGAGAAATACACTTTCAGCGGCGTACCGGTCGTACCTGCTGCTGGCGTACAGCCAGAGAAGGTTAACGAAATGGATTTTTTATTTTTTGTAATCAGGCCAACCGTTGTTCCGGCATCCTTAACCGAAATGGGGGAGAGGGCGACGGTCATATCCGCGCTTTTCCCGCCATTAATCGTACAGGTGGTATCGGTAATAGCACCGGTAAAGTTAATTACGCCACCCGCTGAGTTATCTGCGGCAATGGCGTGAGTAGAGGCAATGGCTGCGCCAAGCACAGATACGGTCATGATCGTTTTGAACATGATAAACTCCATAATATTTTGTTTTATCTAAGAAAGAATGTTTCCCGGCTGCGCAACACACTGTGACAGGCTTACGCGCATCGCGACCTGAGTACGAGCCTTGACGATATTATGTTGCATCAAAAAGATACATAACAAAACATTATTCCGTTAAGATTAAAATAATGAGATTATAATCTTGCTATAACGTTCTTTTAAGGATCATAACCTAAATGCCTTCATTCGAAGGTCTTAATTAATGAATTAATAATTGTTAATTTATGAAGTTTTCTATGCGGCGTGCTCAAATAATATTTGATGACTTGACCACACCCTCTTTAGACCTATTATTGCGAGGGAAATACAGTCGTTTATAACAGTGGTGTAACAATCATATGAAGTATCTTATTGATCTCGCAATGCTTTATGAAGTGGACTCCGGTGTGATCATGATAAATGGAGAAGAGGAATCTTCCATTAAGTTATCAAATCAGGCGGCACGTTTGTTATATGAACTCATCATTAATAATGGTAAAACCCTCGACAGGGACGACCTGATTAAGAAAGTCTGGGAAGACCGGGGTTTTTCCGGCTCCTCGGTCAGTCTTAATGTTGCCATAAGTGAAATTAGAAAAGCGTTTCGGAGTTTAGGACGTGACCCGCTACTGATTAAGACCATTCGTGGAAAAGGTTTTAGTCTGGCCGCGCATATTGAACATCACACTGTCAGGCCGCCCGTGGCCGCTCCGGAAAAAATGGTGGCGGAAACCGTCGATATTGTGACGCAGCAGCGAGACCCGCCTGAAGGTTTGCGTCGTCGGGACAGCGGCTTTACCACCCTGTTCGTGATGGCGCTGGTGGCAATAATGGGTATTGCCGCGCTGCTGTTCTATCAAAATATGCGCGTCGCCGATCGTCCGAAGGAGTCCGATATCTATCGGCTGGGCAAAATTGACCGCTGTACGGTTTATCTTATCGATAAGAACATGTATCAGCCGCTGCAGGTCTATCTTAACCGCGCTAAAGAGGCGATCGCCCGTCAACATATCGACTGCGAACATCAGGCTGCTGATGCCTATTATTCAAAATTTAAAAAATCACAGCTGGAAAATGATTTTTTGGCCGTCTGTTATCTGCAGGATGGCGCCGATAGCTATAAAAATTGCATCTCTTACAGAAGCCTGACAGGGAGTTAAGATCATGTCGAAGAGACAGATGGGTATATTATTGGGCGTGGTACTGCTGCTTTCCGTTATCGTCATTGCCGTGCTTTACCCGAAAAGAACTCAGGAAGTGGGATTTGGCTGTCAGTCTGATACGGTTTCCAGGAAAAACTATTCCACGGGAGAGTCGACCGCCCTGTCGTTAACCACGCTGTTTCTGTTTAATGGCAGCGATATTGTCACGGTGATCCATAAAGGGGTATTCACCCGCGGCGACAAACGTTATTTGATTGACCGAAACTATGTCCTTAACGTTGAGAAAGTTGCTGGCAGTGATATTTACTATATTAAAGGAAAAAAACTGCAGAAATCTGATGATGACATTGCCCCGGATGGAATTGTCAATGAGCTGCTAATGGACAGTATCGACTTCTTTTATGTTACCCGGGTTAAAGGTCATGCCTGGCTAATTAAAGGGCTGGTATTACCAATAATGATGTGCGTGGCTGTACCCACATCCTGATATTCTGCAGAATGACCAGAATAGATGTTTATCTATTCATCAAAGAGTCTCAATTTTATTCATTATGTAACAACAAGATGCAAAAGCAGGCGGATATTTTTCATCTTTTGCTTTAAAGGGAATGAAATTTTCTGTATTGCCTCGTTATTTTTCGGGTGACTATACTTCGCCCCGAAAAAGGGGCTCCCCTTTTTTAAACATCTGGATTCTTTTTTGAAGGACTAAATAAATGAATAAACTGAACGCTATCGTTCTGGGCTCACTGCTGTCTCTTTCTGCCCTGAGCGTTGCTCATGCAGCGGAAACTACTGCTTCTGCAACCTGGCAAGCTTCTGCAACGAAAGACAGCGATTCCGATCTGGTTGTCACCCCAACACGCGCACTGAATTTCGTTTATAGCGCAAACACGAAAGCCTTTAACACCGACACCGGTCTGTTTGATGTGGCTATTCGTGGCGATCACTCTTCTGCAACCAGCTTCAAACTGGAAGCTATCGTTGATGACTCTGACAACACCCTGTTCAGCGTTGGCGGCGAAGCAACCAAACTGAAAGTGGGCGCGCGCTTTGGCGGGACCGATCTGGGCTCCATCGGTGGCACAGTGGGTACGAAGTCAACGGCATGGACTACCCTGGTTGACTCTTCAAACAACACCGGCGTCTCTTCTGGCCTGTGGAACCTGACCACCAGCGCAGGCGCGACGGCAAACACCGAAGTGACCGGCCAGGACAAGTTTGTGTTCTACGTCGATTCTGCACAGGACAGCACCGGTGCGGCGAAAGAGTTCAAAGACCTGACCAACAGCCTGTGGGAAGGTACTGTCTCCGTTGCGTTCCGCGCAACCTGGGGCTAAGAGCTGACAGTTACAGGGGCGTAAGCCCCTGTTTAGGGAAATATCATGTTTAGCCTCAAACCCATCTTCTTCTCTTTATTATTTATTTCCTCCTCCGCGCTGGCGATTAATGTTGGCAAAGTCACCACCATTATTCCTGCCGATGTGGATTCCACCGCCAAGGAATTAAAAAACGAAGCGGACAGCGTGCGCATTATTTCCATCAGCGCCCAGCGTATCAGCAGCCCGATGGATGAAGGCGTGGTGATTAATCCAGAGCAAACCGACGAGCTGCTGCTGACGCCCACGCGCATGGTCATGCCCGCCGGAACCAGCAATATCGTCAAATTTTACTATCACGGTAAGGCCGACGATCGGGAGCGCTATTACCGCATTACCTTCATTGATGAAGGGGTCAGCGAAGATCTCGACAACGGCACGCAAAAGAATGGCAAAGGGATGACCCGCGCCGTGGTGAGCACCATTCTGGTGGTCCAGCCCCGCAAGAAGAACGTCGATTTCGTCTACGTGGCCGGGAAGATCACCAATAAGGGCAATACCGCGTTTCGCGTGAACGCGAGCGGAACTTGCCTGAAACCCAACCCGGAATCGCCGACCACGCCGTGCGTCAAAAACTTTTACCTGATGCCGGGCACCTCCCGCGCGATCGACGATATCAACGTAACGGACAGCCATTTTCATCTCGGAATTTGGGACCTGAAACAGTTCATTCCTGTTAAGTAAGGATGCATGGTGAAAAATAAATTAGTGTTGCCGGTGATGATGGCGTGCACATCCGGCCTCTTGCCCGCGTATGCGCATGCGGCCTCCAGCTCCGTGGTTATCGCTAATTACCGTTTTCCCGACTCGCTCTATGCCCTGCTGGAGCAGGGGATCAAAATCCCCGTTTATCTGGTCAATACCCGCCCGGGTGCAGTGCAACAGGCGGGCAGCACCGGTGACGTGAGCGAGTATGTCCGTATTGGCGACGTAACGATCTACGCAGAAGACCGGCAGCTCGGGCTGCGCGATGTCCAGGTCCAGGAGTCAGACAACGGTATTCGCCTGTCAAAAGAGATGCGGACGCTGCTGCAAAGCATCAACGGCAAGCAGTTTGACGACCATATGCGTATTCCGGTGAGCGCCGGGTCGGCGTTCGAGTTGGATCAGAAAAAAATGCGCCTGCTGCTGAACCTCTCCCAACGTGACTACGGGGTCAATATTCGTCCGCGTGAGGTGGATATCGATGCCCCTGAATCAGACGATCTGAGCGGCACGCTCTCCTATAACCTGGGGGCGTATCACACCGAGAGCGGCTACGGCGACAGCTGGTCATCCGGCTATCTCAACGCCAAAAGCTGGGTCTCGATGGGGGTCGATCACCTGCTGGTCGATGGCTCGGGCTACGTTAACGAGAACAGCAGCGACACCCAGATGAACGCGGTGATGTGGGAACGTGACTATCAGGGCATGCGCTACGCCGCCGGGATGTTGAACGGCTGGGCGATGCAGTCTCTCGCCAGCGTCAGCGGGATCTCCGGCGGAGAGGTGTACGGCGTCTCCGTGGGGAACCAGGCCAACTCGCGTAAGCGGGACAATACCCTCTCCCTGACGCCGATCGTGGTTTATTTCCCGACCGCCGGAGAAGCCCGCATTCGTCGTGACGGCCAGCTTATTGGTATTCAGCGCTTTGACGTGGGTAACCACGAAATCGACACCAGCGCGCTGCCCTACGGGATTTACAGCGTGGAAGTCGAGGTGGTCAGCGGCAGCCGCACCGTGTCACGGAGCATGTACACCGTGAACAAACCTTTCACTAACAACGTGTCGGAATCGCTGCGCTGGCAGACGTGGGGCGGGATTTATAGCCGCGACAAATCCGTCGTCAACTATAAGAAGTACGCCAAACGGAAAAACGAGCAGGACAACAGCTACTACTACGATTACGACACCAAACATAAAGACACCATGTCGCTGGTCGGCGCCTCCTTCAGCAAGCGCAGCGGGATGGTCGACTGGAACGCCTCCGGCTATATGATGCGCGAACACGTGGTCAGTGAACTGTGGGCCTCCCTGAACCTGACCGGGTACTTCTCGGTGAATACCCAGACGATGGCCGCCTCTGACGGAACGTACCGCGCCAACTACGGGGCTAACGTCAGCCTGCCGTGGAATATCGGTTCGGTCTGGTACTCGCATGAGCAGCTCTCCAGCGGCAAGTTCCTTGATATCTATGAAAACAAAGGCAACACGTGGGGGGCATCGTTCAGCCTGCCGTCGTTTGGCCTGCCGTCCGCCGGCAACCTGAGCCTGATGCGACAGGAAGACGACGTATACCGCTATAAACGCTATCAGGTTGACTACTCCCAGGGGCTGTATGCCGGTCGTTATGGTACGGCGCGCCTGCGGGTGGGGATGTCGCGCAATAAATACGAAGGCTATTACGAAGAGAAAGACCGCTACGTGATGCTCGATTTCTCGATCCCGCTGGGTAACACCGTCTCGGTGGGCGTTTCCCATAACCGCGATACCGGCACGGCGCTTAACGTCAGCGCCAGCCGCCAGTTCGAAGGGGATTACCTGAAGTCGGTTACCGCCAACGTTTCACGTGCCTTCAGCAGCAACCAGGATCGCACCGTGAGCGGCGGGGGCAGCGTGAGCTTCGACACGCCGTGGAACAGCAACATTCTGAGCGTGCAGAGCGGCACCAGCAAAGGCTGGAACTCCACGCTGACCAGCGACGGCAGCGTGGGCTGGTCGAAAGAGGCGGTTGCGGCCGGTAAAGGCACCCACAGCGCAGGGGTGATCGTCAGTACCGGGCTTAAGTCCGACGAGTCGCTCACGCTGAAGCTCAACGGCCGCACGGAGCGCATCAAGGGCGATAAAACCTGGCTGTCGTTACCGGCCTATCAGGCCTATGACCTGGAGGTCATGAACAGTGAAACCGGCACCGAAAGCTATGACGTTGGCGCAAACGCCCGTCGTCATATCACGGTTTACCCGGGGAACACGGTGGTGATGAAGCCGCAGGTGAAAAAAATCGTCACCCTGTTTGGCCGCCTTGTTGATGCCAACGGTAATCCGGTGAGCGCCACGCAAATCAAAAACCACGTGGGTCTGACCCGCACCGAAAACGACGGTCGCTTCGTGATTGACGTGGACAAGAACAATCCGGTGCTCAGCATTGCCACGCCGGACGACAGCGTCTGCGAGGTGCGTCTGGATATTGCGTCCAACCGTGGCGCGCTGTGGCTTGGGGACATCTCCTGCGATAAAGGCGATTTCGTCTGGCAGGAAGCAAAAGGAACACGGGAACGTGACGATGAAAAAGATATTCGCTCTTAATCTGCTGCTGCTAAGCGCGGCGGCGCAGGCGCAGCAGATGCCCTATTTCGCGATCAACAACCCGGACAACAACGGGACGGGCAACACGGCGGCGCTGTTCAGTCTGAACAGCACCTCCACCGCGTTTTTACACGGCTCGCGGGAGTGGCCCACCCTGAGTGCGAAAACCAACAACGGGATTGCCACCTATATTCCGGACAACAGTTTTAACGGCCCGGCAGGCAGCCCGCTGACCATCAACTTCAGCGTCACAGGCTCCAGCGCCTCGCCGTTCTTTAAGGGCACCGCGTGTTCGTCAAGCTGTGGTACCACGGGCTATACCGCGACGACCAGCTATTCCGACACGTCCATGGTGGTGAAACCGCCGGTCATTGAGCCGGGCACCGCTTATGGCCGCTGGGTGCTGGGGGATCCGTTCTTTGATTATCTGCTCAATGCTGCACCTGGTAACGAGGTGACGATTACTTCCACGCCGCAG
This sequence comes from Enterobacter cloacae complex sp. 394F7, assembly GCF_057320385.1. NCBI lineage: Bacteria > Pseudomonadati > Pseudomonadota > Gammaproteobacteria > Enterobacterales > Enterobacteriaceae > Enterobacter > Enterobacter cloacae complex sp. 394F7. The sequence goes on from NZ_JBXWCS010000017.1 coordinate 76,765, forward strand.
ATCTCCTCTATCGGCAAGGTCACCACCACCAACACGCTGCATAAGGTCGGCACATTGACCATGACCAACTCGCGGGCGCTGGATCTGGGCATTGACCCGATCAGCGGCGAGGTGACCATTGTGGATGGTTCAACCGGGGCGACGTGTACTAAATACACCCGCAATACGGTGTCGGGTGTGCTTTGCGAACTGCTGGAATACACCTTTGTCGGGGAAGATATCACTGGCTACAACCCGGGGCTGGCGCTGACCTCGTCCCGCGTGAACGGCGTGCTGCAATCGCACATGAACGGGGGGACGGGGCTGGCGGCGGAAATCACCTTCGATGAGAGCAACTGGTACAGCATCTCCGGCGGCATCCTGAGCGACACTCGCGTGCTGGCGAATACCTTCCTCGCGGCGCCGCAAAAAAACGGCGGCAAGGCGTACCTGAAAATCTTCCTCCCGAAGGCGCTGATTTTGAGCGTGGCGCAGGCGGGGGATGGTAACAACATCGGCAATATCGTCAGCCTGTGCCTGACGCCGGGTAACAGCTCGCTGGCGGCGGATTTCTGCTTCCAGCCGGGGGGCGGGCTGGTGATTGACCCTATCCAGCCAGGCCTTGCGATCGTGCCGGATAACCCGGATTACACGCTCGACCCTAACGGCCTGGGCGGTTCCGGGAAAGGCACGATTGGCGAGGGGCCGATAGAGATCCCCTACACCATTACCTACAGCGGCGCGCAAAAAGATGCCGCGATTGCGGTCACGGTGAAGGTCACCGGGCCGACGCAGAGTCTGAACGGCGTGGACTACTGTGCCTTTAGCGGTAACGGCTTCACGGTGCCTGTCCCCGGTAACGTGCTGCTGGGCAAAAGCCAAACGCTGAAGACGCATAACTGCAAAGGCGAGGCGCTGTCCATTCCCGCACCCGCCACCCATGCGGAAGAGTGGGACAAGATAAGCTCAGGCGTGACGGACATGTGGCTGTGGAAAACCCCGCTGGTATTGCAGTTTGTGATGAATAACCCGGTATCGAAAACCACCTATGACGGTAATACGTGGTTTGGTGAAGTGACGGCTCAGGGTCGAATTGATGTCAGTGCATCCTGGAATTAAACGTGTATGACTGGAAAATTCCTGGCTATTTTCGCAATAAATTGCTTCATTTCCGCAAGCGCAAATGCTTTAATTATTGAAAATCTAAATATTGATTTTCTACCTGAAAAAGAAGTTGTTTTTCAGCCAATAAAAAACGATACCAGCGTACGACAGAATTATACTGTTTCGCTTATTCAGGTTGATGTCCCAAAAGAACACGGGAAAGAGACTGAAATAAAAGATGGCGAGGTGATGTTCTCGCCAAAACAGTTAACTCTGGAGAGCGGCGAGCGGGCCGGGTTTAAGTTTTATTATACCGGCCCGCACGACAGCAAAGAACGCTATTATCGCGTTAAATTCACCGAGACGCCGCTTCAGGCGCGGGTTGTGATGAGCAAAGGCCAACGCATTCAGTCGGATGTGGTGGTTTCGCTTGAGGCTATTTTAATTGTCCGACCATGGACAAGGCATTTTGATTATACGTTTAGTAACGGGGTGGTGAGTAATACCGGGAATACCTGGTTTAAATATGTCTCTTCTCAGGGATGTAGCTCACAATATAATGACTCAAAATATCTTCCACCGGGTCAACGGCTGGAAATAGATAATTACGCGCAGCCCGCAAGGCGGATGATTATTTATGGAAATAAAATCATCCCGCTTACGCGCTGCCCGTAACAACCGCTTTCCTTCATAAAAGGAAATTATCCTTTGGCGCAAGCTGAAGATTTACAACTACAGGAGAATAAAATGAAAGCGATTTCATTCGTAGAAGCGAAAGATATTATCGGTGGTGCATTAAACCCATTCGCTGGCCTCGTTAAAGGTGCACAGCTGGGTTATGACACCGGTGCAAGCATCATGGGCATGGTAGGCGGCGTGGTTGGCGGAATTCTGGGTGGCGCAATGGGCTTCCTGGGTGCGCTGGTTGGCAGCTACAACTAATTCAACGAACAGGATGACAATCATGCAAGTTATCGATTTCAAAAAAGCACAGGCCATCATCGGTGGCTGGGATCCGTTTGCTGCTGCCCTTCAGGGTGCGAGCGCAGGCTATAACGCAGGCAGCCAGATGTTAGGCGCGCTGGGCGGCACCATCGGTGGTGTGTTTGGCCTGGTGGGCGGCTTCATCGGCGGCTTCTTCAGCGCATAAGTTATCGACCTATGCTTATGGCCCGCTTTGCCGGGCCATTTTTTTATTTCAGCCACGGATAATTATGTTTTCGCTTTTTCAGTATAAAAAAAAGGGTAAGACACCCGTTATTCGCCAGCATGAATATACCGAATGTGGGCTGGCCTGCCTGGCGATGGTGCTGGGGCACTATGAACACCACGTCTCCGTCAGCCAGCTGCGCAGGGAGCTTACCGTCTCTGCCGACGCGGGCACCTCGATGGCGGAACTCATGACCCTCGCCAGCGATAAAAATATGACGGGCCGGGTGCTCAAGGGCGAAATCACTGAAATTGAAAGTGCCGAACTGCCGCTCATCGCCTTCTGGCGCGGCAATCATTTCGTGGTGATCGTGAAGGTTGACGGGCGCAGCGTAACGGTCCACGACCCGGCCAGCGGCGTGCGTCGCTACAGCCTCAAGGAGGCGCAAAAACTCTTTTCCGGCTACGTGCTGGAGCTGAAGCCGACGCCGCGCTTCGACAAAAAATCCCCTGACGAGACGCTCACGCTGGGGCGGCTGGCCAATAAATCCCCGAGCTTGTTTCAGCGGCAGGTGCTGCTGTTTGTGCTCTCGATTTTTACCCTCATCACCATGCTGGCCAGCCCCACTTACGTGCAGCTGATCATGGATGAGGCCATCTCGCGCAACGACAACGATCTGGTGATCTTACTCACCGCCATTTTCGCTATCGTCTTTATTTTTGAAGTCATAGGTAAGTTCCTCAAGCAACTGCTTGAGATCCTGATGCGTAACATCGCCTATGACGACCTCAGCCAGTCGGTTCGCCGCTATATGCTGCGTACCCAGACCGGCTGGTTCCGCAGCCGTCCGCCGGGCATTGTGCTGGCGATTGAAAAATCGCTCCATGCCTGTGCGGAGTTCATCAGCAATGGCTATGTGCAGATCCTCTTTTCCAGCCTGATCGCCTTCACCAGCCTGCTGTTTATGCTGCTGTATAACGTGAAAATCGCCGTGCTGACGATGCTGCTGATGGGGGTGTTCTTCCTGATCCGCTTTTCGCTGATCGGCCCTTACCAGCGCGCGGTGGACGACTCCATCGAGCGCACCGCAAAGTATGAATCGCTGCTGGTGGAGACGCAGAAGGGGATCATCACCCTGAAGGCCAACAACATGGAGCAGGCCCGGGACGCGGTGATGGACAAATCCCAGCGTGAGCATATAGCCGGGCTGATGCGCAAAGAGCGCCTGCTGGCCCGCTTTGATGTTGCCTCGCTGCTGGTGATCAACGCCGAGCAGCTGCTGGTGGTCTGCTTCGGCGCGTGGCTTATCCTGGAAGGGCAGATGAGTATCGGGATGCTCTACGCCTACATCAGCTACAAACGCTATTTCTCCGACGCGATGGTACAGGTGGCGCAAAAGCTGCTGGACAAAAATGCGCTGAAAGGGCCGCTGGATCGCGTGGGCGACCTGCTGTTTGCCCCCTCTGAAGCCAGCCAGTTTGGCCGGAAGATTGTGACTTCACCCGTCAGTCTGGCCTTTGAGGATGTCTCTTTTGCTTATCCGGGACGTGAGGCGACCCTGCAGCACATCAACATGACGCTGAAGCAGGGCGAAGAGGCGGTGATTGTCGGCCAGAGCGGCTCCGGGAAAACCACGCTGCTGCGTCTGATCTCCGGGATGTTGCTCTCCACATCGGGCAGTTTGCGGATCAATGCGATCCCGATCACCGAGTGCGATCTCTCCTCTTTGCGCCAGCATATTCGCATTGTGCATGCGGACGATATTCTCTTTACCGGCTCCATTCTGGATAACCTCTCCTGCTTTGATAGCGCGCCGGACAAAGAGCGGGTGATTGCTGCCTGCCGGCTGGCGGAGATTGACCACGTGGTTGCGCGTCTGCCGCACGGATACGAAACGGAGCTGCTGCCGGGAAATACCTTTTTCTCCGCCGGCGAGATGCAGCGTCTGGTGCTGGCGCGCGCCCTGTACAGCCAGCCGAAGCTGCTGCTGTGCGATGAAGTGACGGCAAACCTCGATAAAACCACGGCACAGAAGGTGCTGGCGAACCTGCGTGGTCTGGGGATTGGCCTGGTGTTTGTCACCCACTCGCCGGAGGTGGTGGGCTGTCACGGACGGCTCTACACCATGGAAAACGGCACGCTGAGGGAGAGTGAGCAATGATGTTTCTGCCCCGTCTCTACGCCCGACTTTGCGCCCGGCAGGCCGGACGCACGCTGCTCGCAAGCCGGATCACGCAAAACTACAGCCAGTTTATGCGCTGCCCGGAGGCTGACGTCCCGCCCGATTTTCTGCGCCAGAATGCCCTGGAGATGAGCGGCTTTCATTTTGTCGAGCAGATCTTCCCGCCCGCGCTGTGGCGGCGCAACGTGCGTTTCGATCTCCACGCCCGGGTGGCGGCATTTACCCGCGAGCAGGATTTCTATTCTCAGCCCCGCACCCTGCTGCTGGGCATGCGCTGGGCCGGGTTTGGCCTGATCGCGGATGCGCTGCTCGCCACCGCGCCAGACGACGTGCGCTTTCAGTTTGTTACCCGCCTTCCCGCGCTGCACAAGCTGATGGCGGCGCACGAGGAGCGGCGGGCAGGGGCGTTTTTCGCCCCGCACCGGCTGGTGACCGTGCTGCTGGTGGATGAGCGCCTCCCGGATGCGCCGCTGTTCATGACCCAGGCGGGCGACCAGAAAGCGTGGTTAACGGACGTGTCGACACGCTTTTTAACGCGCTACGGATACGTGATTCGTACGCTGCTGCCCGGCTGTTCGCTGCACTCGGCGGAATTTGCGCTGGAGAGCCAGACCTATGCCCCTGCGGAGTACCGTCAGGCCGCCACCGCCACGCTGAACGCGTTGCGTAAAACCCCCACGCTCTGGAGTGCATGGGACGATCTTTCAGTGATTTATCATGGATGACATGTCGTGAAATTAAGAAACCGAAACCGACAACGTCGGGCGCTGATCCCGCACCATTTTTCAAAGAGCTACGAGATCAACGCCCCGCGGCTGAAAGGCGTGTTAACGCTGTTTATCTCCTTTTTTCTCTGTCTGCTGGTCTTTTCGATCGTCTTTAACTTTTCGGAAACCACGCTGGCGCGCGGGGTGCTGATCCCGGCCCAGGGGGATGTGGAAGTGCGTGCCAGAGAGTCCGGCACCATCGTGGATTTTGCCGTACGTCCAGGCCAGTACGTGAAAGAGAATGACCCGCTTTTTACCGTGTCGCAGGACTACGGCGGCAAGCAGGGCTCGGTGGTGCAGTTCGATCGCCAGCAGATGGAGGCGGAGAAAAAGCGCAGCGAGCAGCGCGTGCAGACCATTGAAGATTCTATCGCTACGTACCGGAAAAACCTGGCGCAGCAGCTGGATATTGCCGACCGGCAGATTGTGGTATCCCGCGACAAAGTGAAAAAGCTGCGTGCGTTGCTCAAAAACAGCACCGATACCTATGAGGCGTGGAAAGCGATATCCGGGAAAGGCTATGTGTCGAAGGTCGATCTGGATAAAAGCCACAACGACGTGCTCAACGCGCAGCTTAACCTGACGCTGGAGGAGAGCAGTATCCTCGATCTGGAGGCGCGCAAAACCAGCCTGACCGACAGCACTCAGTCGCAAATCGACTCCCTGAGCCAGGAGCTGCTGTACGTGAAAAACCGGATCAGCGAAATTGACCGCAACCTCTCCAGCCGGGGCAGCTCTACGATGGCCATGCTGGCCCCTGCCGATGGCTACGTGGTGGCGATCAACTTCCCGCCGGGCCGGGCCATTACGCAAAACAGCGAGGTGGTGGTGGTGATCCGTAAAAACACCGCCGCGTCGATGGAGGGGTACCTCTATGTGCCAGCCACCGGCGTGGGCCGGGTGGCGAAAGGGGATAAGGTGAAGCTGCGCTTTGACTCCTGGCCAGTGGATAAATATGGCTCGGTGGAGGCCACCCTGTCTGATTTTTACGAGGTGAATATTGATGCGCATTCGGCGCTTATCCCGCTCCAGGAGGGGCAGAACTACTATCTTGCCAAGGTGCGGGTGCCTTCCTGGTTTACCGATCCGGACAACCAAAAGCGTCTGCTGATGGGCGGGATGACGGTTAACGCCGATATCGTTATCGATCGCAAACCGCTTATCAATCTGCTGATTGCGCCGCTGGAGCGGGTGCGTAAACGGTTTATCGATTGACCCGATTTCATCGTTCATCGCCCATTAGCCCACAGGCTAACGCCGGGTCGCGGGCTATTCTCCTTATCACACGCACAGGAGAATAGCCCATGAACATCACTCATATTCGCAATGCTACCCAACTGATCACGTATGCCGGTAAACGCTTTTTGATCGACCCGATGCTGGCCGCAAAAGACGCTTACCCCGGTTTCCCCGGCACGGCGCGGGCCGAGATCCGTAACCCAATGGTTGAACTGCCCGTTGACGTCAGCACGCTGCTGGACGCCGATGCGGTGATCGTCACCCACACCCATGACGATCACTGGGATCGCGCGGCGGTGGAACTGATCGCCAAAGACAAACCGATCTATGTGCAAAACGATCGTGATGCCGCGCTGCTGCGAAGCCAGGGTTTTCATAACCTGACGGTTATGACCGACGAGTCCACCTTTGGTGATATCCGCATCGCGAAAACCCACGGCGGCCAGCATGGTACCGATCGCGCGTACGCGGTGCCGGAGCTGGCAGAGCGTCTGGGCGAAGCCTGCGGTGTGGTTCTGCGCCACCCCGACGAGAAAACGCTCTACATCGCGGGCGATACCGTCTGGCGTGATGCGGTGGCGGCCGATCTGCAAAAACACCAGCCGGATGTGGTGGTGCTTAATGCCGGATACGCGCATGTGATCGGTTTCGGGCCCATCATTATGGGGGAACAGGATCTGCTCAACGTTCACTTCCTGCTGCCGCAGGCAAAAATTGTGGCGGTCCATATGGAAGCCATTAACCACTGCCTGCTGAGCCGCCGCGCGCTGCGGGAATACGTGGAAGCGAACCAGATCGGTGATGCGGTGAGCATTCCCCAGGACGGCGAAACCGTTATATTCTGAGCACCAAAAAGGGAAGGAGAGACAGATGCCACTTATCAACGTCGCGATTGTCGCGGTGGACGGGTTTAGCCCGTTCCACTACTCCGTTCCCTGTATTCTGTTTGGCGACGCGGTCTCCGGCGAAAAGCGCTTTAACGTGACGATCTGCGCCGAAAAACCCGGCGTTCTCACCTCAAAAGAGGGCTTTGCCCTCAACGCGACGCAGGATTTTTCAGCCATCGCGCAGGCGGATATTGTGGTGGTGCCCTACTGGCAGCACGTGCTGGATCGCCCGCCTCAGGCGCTGCTCGACAGCCTGGTGCAGGCAAGAAACAACGGCGCGGAAATCGTTGGGCTGTGTCTGGGGTCGTTTGTGCTGGCGTATGCGGGCATTCTCGACGGCAAGCGCGCGGCCACCCACTGGGAGTTTGAACATCACTTCCAGTCGCTTTTTCCGCGCGTCCAGCTTGATATCAACGCCCTCTATGTGGATGACGACAATATTATTACCTCCGCCGGGACCGCCGCCGCGCTGGACTGCTGCCTGTATATCATCCGTCAGCGCTTTGGCAGCGTGGTTGCCAACCAGATCGCCCGTCGGATGATTGTGCCGCCGCACCGCGAAGGCGGTCAGGCGCAGTTTATTGCCCAGCCGGTGCCGAAGGACACCCGCGACGCGCGGATTAACTGCCTGATTGACTACCTGCAGCAACACATTACCGAGCCGCATAATCTCGACTCGCTGGCAAAGGTGGTTTCGATGAGCCGCCGCACGCTGACCCGCCATTTTGTCAACGCCACCGGCATGACCGTGGCCGACTGGCTCACCGCCGAGCGCCTGCGGCGCAGCCAGATCTTACTGGAAGCCGGCAATATGCCGGTTGAACGCGTGGCCGAGCTGGTGGGGTTTAACTCTGCGGTGACCTGGCGACAACAGTTTAAGGCGCGTTTTGGCGTCAGCCCGACGGAGTGGCGCAAGACGTTTCGTATTCAGCCGTCTGTAGCCAGGCATGATGCGACATGAAGTAACACCGTCTTTTAGGCCGGGAGACCCGGCCTGCGGATGCTTTTAACTCACAACACCTTACTGAACAATCACGCGGCCGTTCAGAGGCTGAAGCGGACGGTTATTGCTGTGCTCAAGCGCTTGCTTAAACATCTCCAGCTGCTTTTCTGACAGGGTGACGGTATTTTTCATCACCAGCCAGCGCAGCCCTTCGGTGCACGGTGGGGTGGTCAGCGAGCCGCTGAAGCGATAATAGTGCAGGTCAGCCGGGAACAGCGGACGAAGATCGAGGTGTTTATCAATCGAGATTTCGTGGTCCTTTTCCTTCGGAAGGCGCGCCAGCAGCGGGTTGAGTGCGCTGTTTTCCGGGCCGACCTCAAACATAACGGCAAGCACTGCGACGTCGCCCTCTTTGCTGGCATGAACAAAGTGCGCTTCCAGCGGGAAGGATTTGCCGTTGATCCGGTTTTCGCTCGGGGTGTGGAAATGGTACTGGCGCAGGGTAAAGATCTGATCGTCCAGACGGAATTCATCTTCGTCGCTGGCGGTCACCTGCAGGGTGTGGCCGTTGTTCACCAGCTTTTCGGCGGCGGTATGGAAATTCATCTCCAGTGGCGGCAGCGTGGCGTTATAGGCGTTACGGATATCGATGGGCGACTGGAATTTCCCGGTCTTGCAGGTGGCAAACTCGTCGCTGAGCTCGCCCCAGTTTTCCGGACCACTCTTGCCTTCATACGTCCAGTGTGGGGCAGACCCCGCAAAGACAGAGGCAGATAAGGCGAATAAGGATGCGGTCAGAATGTGTTTCATGTTGTGTCTCTCAGAATAAGAAATGCGCGTTAATATACTGATGGCATTGTACTCTTTTCCAAAAGACCCGTCTTATATTGTGGTTATTTGCGTTAAAGAAAATGAAAGCCCCTTCTTACCCCAGCTTCTCCATCTTCGTCTCTCCCTCCGTCATTGACAGCTGATACAGCGAAAACGATCGGTGCTTCTCAATCAATGTCGCCAGCTCCGGCGAGTGGCTGGTAAGCCAGATCTGCGAGTAGCGGCTGGCCTCGGCAATCAGGCTTGCCAGCGCGGGCAGCATCTGCGGATGCAGGCTGTTTTCCGGTTCGTTGAGGGCGATAAACGCCGGTGGGCGCGGGCTTAACAGTGCCACCGCCAGGCATAAAAAGCGCAGCGTGCCGTCTGAGAACTCCGCCGGTTCCAGCGGGCGGCTTAAGCCCTCGCGCTGCATCATCATGCGAAAACGTCCGCCAGTGTTGTCGCTGTAAAACACGCAGCCGGGGAAAGCCTGGTCAAGAATGCGCATCAGCAGCAGTTCATCGCCAATCTCGACAATGGTCTGAAACGCCGCCGCGAGGTTGGCGCCGTCGCTCGCCAGCACAGGAGAGCGGAAACCCACCTGCGGGGCACGCATCATGGAGCCGCTTGCAACGGAAAACTCATGATAAAATCGCCAGTTACGCAGGGACTCGCGCATCTGCGACACTTCCGGGTAAAGGTGCGGTTCGCCGAGCTGGCCGAACACCGATTCGTTCTCGTACAGCGTGCCGCTGTGGGTCACTTTCTCGTGGTGGACGTTATTCAGGAAAACCGCCTGATTTCTGCGCTTCATCAGCTGTGCCGACGGGCGGCGGTGCTGGCCGCTCAGCCAGAGCGACTCTTCTTTGATCACCGGATCGAGCTGAAACTGCGAGGGATAGGGCAGCTTCTCAACAAAGCCTACCTGCAGCTCGTATTCGTAGGTTTCGGTTTCTACCGCCAGGTTCATCCGTCGCAGCTGGTCGCTGCGGGTTTTACCCGCCCAGAACACTTTCAAAATCCCGCCTTCATTCGCCAGAGCCTGAGAAAACTGCCCCTGCGCGGCGCTGTGCATCAGGTGGATCGCCTTGTAAATATTTGATTTTCCGGTGCCATTCGGGCCGAAGACAATGTTGAGCTGTTCCAGCTCCAGCGACATATCGCGAATTGAGCGGTAGTTTTGAATGTGCAGGGTGTTAATCACAGGCCGATCCCTTTTTTGCGTTATGACCTGTATATATTTACAGCCTTTCAGGCGAAATGCAAAAAAGAGACGACAGTGAGGATGTCGTCTAAACGGGCTACTGCTTCGGGCCCCTGAGGGTCAATGGGGGCCTTCGCCTTATTGATTATTTAACGGCCAGACGCAGACCCAAATCATCAGGATAGGGATCAAAGTAATTTTGCGTCATCAGATACTGATCCGGGTATTCAGCCAGGTAATGTTTTAGCAGCGTGATCGGCGCAAGAATGGGCAGAAGTCCTTCTCGGTAATGCAGGATCACGTCACGAAGCTCACCCCGCTGGCGGCTGTTAAGCTGGTTACGGAAATAGCCCTGAATATGCATCAGCACGTTGGTGTGATTTTTCCGCGAGGCGGGCTTTTTCAGGATGGTCATCAGTTTTTCGCGGTACGCCTCGAAGAACGCGTCCAGATCGTCCCATTCATGCAGCGAGGCGACAAATGGGCCAATCTCACGGTAACCCGCCTGATGGTGTGCCAGCAGCTGCAGTTTGTAGCGGCTGTGAAAATCCAGTAGCGCGCGGCGCGTCAGGCCGTTTTTACGCAGCGTGTTCAGTTCGTGCAGCGCAAAAACGCGCTCGACGAAGTTTTCCCGCAGCACCGGGTCGTGCAGACGGCCATCCTCTTCTACGGGCAGCCACGGCCAGGTTTCAAGGAGCGCGGCGGTGAACAGCCCGACGCCCTCCTTGCGGCCCCGGTTGCCGTTTTCATCGTACACGCGCACGCGTTCCATGCCGCAGCTCGGGGATTTTGCACAGACGATAAACCCGGCGAGATCGCCGATCTTTGGCAGATAACTGGCCGTAAAGTCGGCCATTTTCTGCGTGACGTCATCATGCGGCGGATGGCTAAAACGCATCTGCGTGTCGCCGCCGGTCGTCATGATCAAACGCAGCGCAGGGCGTGGTGTAGGCAGGCCGATGGCCATTTCGGGGCAAACGGGTCGGAAATTCACCCACTGGGCCAGCTCATCCATGACGAAACCCATACGCTTATGCCCGCCGTCAAAGCGAACGGCGGACCCGGTCAAGCAGCCGCTAATACCCAGCACAGGTTTCGTTGTCATGGTATGTTCCTCCAGAGCCAATACTTAAAACTTACACAATCTTGCTTATTTGTCCAAGTATTGGCGGAGGTATTTTTTATTGCCGTTTAAAATCAACAGGTTTTAACTGCCCTTGTAGGTTGAATAACCGTACTGACTCAGCAGAAGTGGAATGTGCAGTTTCTCGTTGGTCCGGGTGACGGTAAACAGCACCGGTACTTCCGGGAAGAATGTCTCCAGCTTTTTAGCGTGGAAATAGTCTGCGGTTTTGAAGGTCACTTTATACACGCCAGGCTGCATGTCCTGTTCCTGGGGATAGAGCGATTTGATACGTCCGTCATGGTCGGTTTTGCCGCTGGCAACCGGGATCCATTTGTCCTGCTGCTGCTTTTCCAGGGTAACGGTGACATCCGAAGGCGGCATGCCGGTTTGCTGGTCGAGAACGTGTACGCTCAGCGTGCCGGCAGGGGCACTGAAGGCGGCAGGGGCAAAAGCCATGGAGGCCAGGATCAGCAGAGGGGCAGTTTTTTTCATGTTGTTTTCCTGTGAAGTTGTCAGTCACAGGAAAACGTTAGCATCTGCGGCGCGGAAAAATATTCAACTTTTCGTGAAGATTCCCGCAGGAGAAAATCATTAGAGGATAATGACCTCAAGGGAAAGCTGCTGCTGCCACTGCGCCACCTGTTTTTTCCGCGCGGCGGTCAGTTTACCGCTGGTGACCAGCAACCATTTGCGATCGGGAAATATCTCCGGTGCCAGCGTGGCAGGGGGCGTGGGTAATACGTCGATGCGGTGACCCTGACCGGTCCGCGACAAGGCTTCGAGCCAGATTTCACCCGAGTCGTTCAGGTACCAGCCGCTGAGCAGAATGTTATCGCCCGGCGCTTTTTTATCGCCTTCGAGGCAAAACGAGGTGTAGGCGATGAGGATGCCGTCGAGGATCGCGCGCAGGGTCATGGCGGCGGCGACGTTGGCGGACACCTGGCTGCGCAGCGGACGCAGCACGTTGGTCACCAGCTCAGGTCTGGGGTATTCGCGGCCCGCGTCGTAAATCATCTGGCGCAGGGACTCGATTTTGCCCCCCTGCAGGCGTTCCAGCATGTTCTGCTGTAGCGTTTGCCAGTTGTTGGTCCGGCGGGGTACAGGGCGCTCAAGCAGGGGTTTTACCTGGCCAATGGGCACGCCTTTTTTCACCCAGTCGAGGATTTTCAGCGCCTGCTGAACGTCTTCATCGCTGTACTGGCGGTGGCCGCCCTCCGTGCGCTGTGGCTTGAGTAAACCATAACGACGCTGCCACGCCCGCAGCGTGGTGGCGGTGATGCCGCTAAGTCTGGCGAATTCGCCGATGGAGTAAGCCATGTCCATGTCCAGAGTGGAGGAATACTCTCAATATACTACGAATTTTTCAGAACGGGATGAAGCGCCGAAAGGGTGCACTACACTTAACATCCAACCGTGCAAATGAAAGGAATTCTCATGAAGCTATGGCCTGTTGTCACCGGGGTTGCCATTGCGCTGACCCTTGTAGCCTGTAAATCCCCCACGCCGCCGAAAGGCGTGCAGCCTATTTCCGGTTTTGATGCCAGCCGCTATCTCGGCAAGTGGTATGAAGTCGCCCGCCTGGAGAACCGCTTTGAACGCGGGCTGGAGCAGGTGACGGCCACCTACGGCCAACGGAGCGATGGCGGAATCAGCGTGCTTAACCGGGGTTACGACCCGGTGAAGAACAAATGGAACGAGAGTGAAGGCAAAGCGTACTTTACCGGCGCGCCAACCACCGCCGCGCTGAAGGTTTCGTTCTTCGGCCCGTTCTACGGCGGCTATAACGTCATCAAGCTGGACGATAAGTACCAGTACGCGCTGGTCAGCGGCCCGAACCGCGACTACCTGTGGATTTTGTCGCGCACGCCAACCGTGCCGGACGCGGTGAAGCAGGATTACCTGAACACCGCGCGCAGTCTGGGCTTCCGGGTCGATCAGCTGGTGTGGGTAAAACATTAACCCCTACTGGTACGAGAACGTAATGCTTGCCAGCGCGTTCGCCGAGCCGGGGACCAGTTCGCCGGTTCGGATGTATTGCGCCTGGAACGGCAGCGACAGGGTTTGTGCCGCAGTGGTGCTCTGGATAAAGAACTGATTGGTTGTGCCCGCCGCCGAGCTGTCCGGCCCCATCATCAGCGGGCCGGTGCCGTTATAGAAAAACTGCACCCCTACGCCGGACGCGGTGGAGTCGCCGGTCAGCGTCACCATCGACGAGGTGTTTGACGGCGTGGTCTGATCGGTCATCACCGCGCTCACCGCGACGTTCGCGTCACAGGTCAGGCTGACGTTAAACGCACCCGAAGGCGATGTACTGCCCACGGTGGTCAACGTGCGGATATCGATCGTACCCAGATCGACGTTCGCGCTTTTGGTGCCCACCGTACAGCCGCTCGCCGTCACGGTGATGGTGGTGGGGTTAATGATGACCTTTGCCGTTTTGACCTCGTTGTTATAGGCGGTTAGCACCGCGGCGTTGATAGTCGGAATTTGATACACGCCGGATTTCAGGGCGACACCGGTTTTTATGAAGGTGACCTTTGCCGACCACCCCAGATCCTGGGTGCTTGTACTGGTGCCTTCTGCCGGATAGCTCTGCGTCACACCGGTTTGCAGGGGAATGTATTTCGTCCCATTAAAATCCTTCAGCCCGATGATATAACCCACGCCTGGAACGCCGGTTTCAAAAATGGTGTAGTTCACCCCGTCGACGGTGACCGTCATCCCGCTTGAGATCGCGCTGCTGCTCGGCTCCAGCGTGCTTTTAGTGCAGTGAAAAACAAACCCACACCAGAACACCTGTTGTACGCTGACGGAGGCGCTCCAGGTGGAGCCGATAATGCTCCCCGGCACCACCGAATCTGCCGGGCCGCTGTAGGTCATCGGCTGCGGGGAGAGGGTGATATCTGATTTCCATTCCATCGCCTGTGCGCTGGCGCAGAGCAGTAATCCGCTAATAAACAAGAATAAACGCATCATTGATACTCCGTGGTCCAGGTGGCAAAAGCGGAGACGTCTCCGGCATTCACCGGCGCGCCCGTGGCGGCCAGCCGAGCGTAGAAGGTCATCTCTACGCTGTCATCGCCCGGCGTGCCCCGGGCGGTGGTTTGCGTGTCGAGGGGGATCAACCCGCCGTCTTTATCGAGGATCTGCACCGCCACGCCGGTGGCGCCGCCGTCGGCAATTTTCACCAGCTGCGGGTTGTCGTTATCCGGCGTGCCGCTGAAGCGGATTTTGACCCCGGCAAAGGTTGGCCCGCACGCTTCAAGCCTGATCGTGAAGGGCGTTTTGATATTGCTGACCGAGCCTGCACGGGGGAATTGTTTAATCCCGATGGTACCCAGCGGAACGTCCTGCTCTTTAGAGTCCGCCGCGACAACGCAGGTGTTGCCGATCAAATTCCCGGTGACGGAAACCAGCACGTCATAGCCGCGAACCGGGAACGTGAAGATCAGCAAAGCGATGCTGAACGTCCGAAGCGTTACTGACATACCACCTCCTGTGAATAGAGCCCGGTGCGGGCGTTATAGCTCTGCTTGTTCAACGCGTAGTTGATGGTGCAGCGCTGGTCGCTGTTGCGCCCCCATACGGCACTCAACGTGCCCTGCTCGGTTAACCCCGACAGATACAGGCTGCCGCCGTCGCCGACGATGCCGCTGGTTTTGTCATCGTTCAGTGAGACCAGCGTGCCGAAGGGCAGCACGTCGTTGCCGCGGCGCACGACAAACATCGCTTTTTTCCCCTGGCGTGTGACAAGGGTGGCGCGAACCAGCGCGCCGTCGGTCGGCGTTTTGTTGACGATGGCATTCTCCAGCTCCACGTCATTACCTGCGGTTGTGACATCCAGCGCGACCTGGTTCACGCGGTACGGCGTGGCGTAGGGGATCACCGCGTAGCCCCGGCTGTCGGTTTTGATACCCTTGTGGTTAAGCACGGCAACGTCGCTGGCGCCCGGGGCTTTCACCAGAATGTTGGTGTTGCCGAGCGGCTGGCTCAGCGTCAGACCATCTTCATGCAGCACCGCGCCGCCGCTCATCCCGTAGCTGAGGTTGCGGGAATCGCGGGTGTAGCTGTAGCCCAGGTTGTAGTCTCCTTTTGCGCCTTCGTATTGCAGCGTGGCGTCGCCGCCGTAGTGCTGCTGTGCGCTATAGCGCTGGTTGACGCTGTAAAACAGGTTCTCCTGGCCCGGCAGATAACCGCTCACGCCGGTACTGGCCGTAGTGCCGGTAGAATCCGCATGGGTGGTGGTAAAGCGGGCGCGGGTCGACAGCGCCGGGTTGCCCAGCGGCACCGAAAGTGACATCGCCAGCACGTTATCTTTTTTGTCGTCATACAGGCTGGCGCTGCGCTGAACGCTGACGCCAAGCGACACGTTACGAAACGTGGCGTTCCACGCGAACTGCAAACTTTGCGTGGTTTTCGACGTGTTCCAGTAGGTTTGCTGATCCCACGACAGCGACAGCGAACCGTATTGCCCCATCGGCTGTGACAGCAGCAGCTGGTTTTTGGCCTTACGCGACATGCGCAAGTTATATACCGTGTCGTAGTGGGTGGTGACGGTGCCATCGTCTTCCACAATCTGCTTTGGGGATCCGCCCGCCATGCCCTTGTACGTGGTATCGCTCAGGGTATAAAACCCTTTCGTTGAGTAGCGCAGCGAGAAAAAATTAACCCGCGTGCCGATATCATTCAGCAGCTTGCTGTAACGCAGGCGCACGGAATCGCCGGTGTAGTGCTGGTCGTCCGCCAGCTGGCTGCGGGCGTGGGTCAGGTCGATGGAATACGCGCCAAAGCGCCCCAGGTTCTGCCCAATCCCGAAGGCCAGACCGTTATAGCGATCGGCAAACTGCGCCCCACCGTAAAACGTCAGGCCATAACGCCAGCCGAAGAACAGCTCGCCCTGCGCGAAAGAGGGCGCATCCTGATGGCCCATCGGACGATATTTCCCTGCTCCCAGGGCATATTTCAGCTGTCCGTTACGCACCAGGTTTGGCACGCTGGCATACGGAAGCGTGTACTGCGTCTGGCTGCCGTCGTTCTCCTGGATCGTGACCGCGAGATCGCCCCCGGAAGAGGTCGGGTAGAGATCTTTCAGCACAAACGCCCCCGGCGGCACTGAGGTTTGATAAATGATGTTGCCGTTCTGGCGAACCGTCACCGTGGCGTTGCTGCGGGCGATGCCGCGCACTTCCGGCGCATAGCCGCTCAGGCTGGCAGGCAGCATATTGTCATCGGTTTTCAGGGCAATGCCGCGCAGGCCCACGGCGTCGAACACCTGGGCGGAGGTATACGTTTCCCCGGCGTAAACCTGCGCGTTCAGGGCGGGAATATCCCGCTGCAGCCAGGTCTGCACGTGGGTGAGTTCGTTAGTATCTTTGGTCCACGTGGTGAAATCACGCAGCCGCCACGCGCCGAGATTGATGCCGCTGTTCAGGCTCGCAAACAGCTGCTGGTCGCGCGTGCGCGTCTCGCCCTGATAGTCATTGTTCGAGCCGTTTACCACATAGTTCAGCCACGCGGCAGGAATGCCCGCTTCCCAGCTTTCCGGGCTGACATACCCGCGCGGCAAATTGCGCATCGCGCTCTGCGGTACGGTGAAGCTGAGGGAGAGCGTCTGCTGGTCAAAATCAAACCGGGTATCGGCAAACGCCTCCGTCAGAAAAATGCAGCGCTGCGCGAGCGGCAGTGCGCCGCCTTTCGCCTGCTGGCTGTTGATGCCCAGCGCCGCGATCTGTTCAGGCGTGAGGCATGGCAGGGCTTCCCCTGTATTTTCAGCGGTACGGAACGTGACATTGCCGGTGAACGCATAGTTGTTATTGATATACACGTTGAGGTTGTGATCGCCCGGCGGCAATGCGCTCCCGGCGTTGACCCAGGCGAGATCGGCGCTGTTGGCGCTCTCACCGTTGAGGAACGCAGGGTTAAATTGCAACGCGCTTTCAGCCGCCATGGCCTGCCGAATTACCAGGGAGATCACCGTGGCACACAGGATTTTTCTTTTCACGTGGTCACGCCTCACAGTCGGGATTATTGGGACAATGCCGCGCGTGTCGCGGGCGTCCATGCGCCATAATCGTTAATGGTCTGGTAGCTCACGCTGCTGGCGTGGCTGAAGGTTTCGCCCAGCGTTACGCTGGATTTCGGCGGCACCATCACCGGCTGTACCGGCATGCCATCGATTTTCAGGTTGATGGTGGTGAGGTAGTACGGCGTTGGGTTGCTGAGTGTGACCTTTCCGCCGCGATAGGCTCCGGTCAGGCTTTTCCAGGCGTCCCCTGCGCCTTGCCCAAGGCTCTCCGGGCGATAAAACACCTTGATGCGGTTTGCCGAAGCAAACTGCAGCGAATTGCCGGAACCGCTTTTGGTCTGCTGTGGAATGGCTTTCACCGTCATCCAGTAGAGCGTTTCGCGATCCTCTGGCAGGGCTTTACCGTTAAACATGATTTTCACCGCGCTTTCGCTGGCCGGTTTCATGACGAACAGTGGCGGCGTAATAACGAAGTCGTTGGTTTTTTGCCCTTTTTCGTTTTCCATCCATGACTGGATCAGGAACGTGGCGTCGGGATGCGTGTTCCTGACCTGCAGCATGGACTGGTTGGTAGTGCTGGAGTAAACCATTCGCGTGGCGCCCAGCCCTACGCCGCCTGCATATGCGGCGGATGAACATAATGAAATAGCCAGACAGATCCCTGCTTTTGCGCGCATGGTGCGTCTCCTTAAAGCTAAGTCAGGCCCGGCCAGCGAACCGGGCCTGAAAATTACGAGTAGGTAACGGTGTAGGTTGCAACCGCGCTGGCATCACCCGCCGTGGCGTTGCCCTGCGGTGAGTAATATTTCGCGCTGAAGTTCAGGGTGTTGGCCCCCGCACGCAGAGGAATGGCGGCGGCAGGTTCACCCAGCTTCACCACTTTGCCCTGCTCGTCGTACAGGCGAATCGCAACGTGCTGCGCCGAGTTAGCGCCGCCGTTTGCGCCAACGGCCAGGCTGTTGGCATCGGCCGCATCCGGCGTACCGGTGAAGGTCACGGCCACGGTGGTGGCGGCAATCGGATTGTCTTCCGTTGAGGCGGAGGTATCGGCGATTTCGCAATCTTCCAGGGTGATGGAGAAGGCTTTCGCGGTGCTGGCTTCACTGCCTGCCGCGGCCAGCGTGGCGGTACGCACTTCGCCCATGTCGACATCAATGTTGGCGCTGCCAGCACTGATGGCGCAGGCCGAGGTCACCACCTTGCCACTGAAGTTCACCGTGCCGCCGCTGGTGGTTGCAGCGAACGCCGACCCTGCTGGCAGTACTGCCGCAACGGCGACGGCAAGCAGTGTTTTCGTTTTAAATTGAGCTTTCATTGTCCTGATTCCATGTTGTCGTTATGTCGGGTTGTGCTCTTGGTCGACAGATCTAACTGGTTAAAAAGACCAGCAAATCTGTCTTATTTCTGAGCCCAAGTTTTCTTATCGCTGAGCTTTTTAACGCGCTGACGCGGCGGTAAGAAAGCTGCTCTGTTTCGGCGATATAACGCATATCCAGACCTTTTCGCAGATCCTTCAATACTCGCCATTCGCCCGGCGTCAGCGATAACGCCGTGGGTTTCTTTTTTGGGCGATATCGGCTATCGACCATTTTTAATAAGCTGGCTCGCCAGTGATAAAGTGGCTCCTGCAGCGAGATATAGGCATCTATATCGCCGCGTATCCACAGCCAGGAATTGGCTGGCGCGGAATACATACAAATAAGGACGTCAGGCTGGCGGGATTTGATGTTTTTTATATATTTCAGGCAATCAAATCCCGCGTGATATTTTTCCGTGTCGGATAAAAAAATGACATCAACGGGGGTGGTTAAACACACGGTTTCCATTAATGAATAATCATCGCTTGATGCTATTACCTGCATTTCAGGAACCATGTTTTTTAATACCGCGGCGATCCCCTGACGTGAAAAGTGATCGCCTCCCAACAGTGCGGTTGTTAAATGACGTTTATTTCCGGTTTTATTCGCCATGTTATTCCCTCGATTTATAATTGTAATGAGGCTCGCCCGTCTGGCAGAACGATGCCTGTATTTTCGAAGCAATTAAGCATTGCACGGTATGGAGTCACTATACGGATAGTGCGAAACAGGTAATCTGAATTAATCTTAATTTGTATTAAGTTGAGCTAAACGGATTTCTTCATTATCTCCCTGCCGTACCGGCTGCCTCATATTTGCCTGTAATTAATCATACCGACACTTTTTAATGAAAAGTTGGCTTTACTAAATGTTTTGTAAGGAAATTGTCTGGTGATGTCAGTTATTCCGCCTTGTTACTTACTTCTGATAACAATTTCAGGGTGAAACTGTTAATTATGACGGGGCTTTTAGACGAGTTTGAGATGACTGAAATTGCCCACAGGCCGCGTCTTGTCAGGTTTCCTCGGAAAAAGTGAATAAAGGTCTCTGAATAATTCAGACACGGATGGCCGAAGCGTTCAATTCGCCGTTTTGTCGAGTTTTGTCAGTGTCAAGTCCGCGTGGGGAAAGGTAGCATGAGGCATTTTCAGGTGCTTTGCCAGATCTCATATGGCCAAAAAGGCGGTTAAGAGAACTTCAGATAAGCGGTTAAGAAAAAATAAAAATAAGATTTTTCGCCAGGCGCCAGGATATACAGACGCGGGTTTATCGGTCACATTAATCCTTAAACCGGCGTTTACAGGAGGTATTTAACGAGTCTTATGCATAAGTATTATATCATTAATGGCATCGTCGAGTTTCATCCTGCGGCCAGCACATTACGCGACCTCAATAATCCTGAACAGGTGGTGGTATTAAACTCGCCTGCCGGACGTTGTTTGCTGTTATTGATTGAAAGAGCCGGGAGTATTGTCACTCAACAGGAGTGTATGGACATTGTCTGGCAACGTCGGGGAATGATGGTGTCGCCGAATACCTATTACCAGAATATCTCTATTCTGCGTAAGGGGCTGAAAAAAGCCGGGTTTGAAACCGATCCAATCGTCACGATCCCCCGTATTGGCCTGACGCTGGCAAGCGATACGCAAATTACGATTAAAGAGGCGCAGTTGCCCTCGGCAGAGCCAGAAGCACCGGTCCAGACCGTTCAGGAAGAGGATGGCGTGCCGCAGCTCATGGCTCCTGTCACTCCCGTTGCTCCGGTTGCGAAACGACGCTTCTGGCTGGGGGGCGCACTGCTGGCGCTGCTGTTAATCATTAGCGTGAGCGTCATCAGCTATAGCCGGCCGCATGACAACTATTTTGTGGACGGTTACCGCTTCACGACAATGATGGGAGAGTGTCGGCTCTATTTTGCCCGCGATATCGAGACGCCGCAGGACAGGGAAAAAGCGCTGGCCTATGCTGCGCCATTTAAAGATGAATGCAGCAGCTATCCCTGGATCTATATCAGTGGATATAGCCTGTTGCCGCGTGCTTCGGTGATCCGCTGCGACCGGGCAATGACGGAACCAAACCGTTGTATGTCAGATTACTTTATTCAGGATCATTAATATGGCTCGTTACCGTCAAACGCTGTTAACGCTCTGTTTGTGCCTGCTGGTGGGGGCGTTAGCCGCTGGTTATTATCTGTGGCAGCGTTATTACATTCACCCTTTTGCCTGTCAGGTGAACTTTATTCAGCACCATCCTGAAGAGACACTGACCCTGTGGCTAAATTATACGGTGGACGGTAACAACGGCACGCTCAGCATGAACGGTCGGGTGAAGAGCGATCCGGGTAAGACCTTTAATCGTAAAATATTCTTTCAGGTAGAGCGCAAAGATAATGTCTATTACATGCGATCTGTCCGCAATATCAAATTCCCCGATGATGACGTGAGCGACAGCTGGCTGGAGAAGTACGAACCGTTATTTTTCATCTACCCCAACGAGAGTATTTATATGCGAATTAAGAAACAGCAGAATGATAATTATTTATTCATTCTGGGGACGTTACCGACCTATGTGTGCCACCCCTCAAAAACGGAGGGCTGAACGGGAAAAGCGTTGCTGTTTTGTGGTCATCATTTATACTTTATTGAACCGCTAAGAAATATCTTAGAGTAATATAAGAGCAACACAATATGTTGCGATAATGTAATTAATATTTTTTGGCAAGGTAATGAAAACTTTAACTGATGACTCATGCAGGCGTGGTTCTGCACGAAATAAACCCCTGCATATCGGTTTATTTCTGTGGCCCCATTTTTCGTTATTAGCCCTATCGGGGTTAATGGAGGCGTTACGTACGGCGTCCTGTGTACAAAAAACCAGACAGAAAATCGCGTTCAAACTCAGTCTGATAAGCACCCGGGCGGAATTGCCCATCACCAGCAGCGCCGGTATTAGCGTGCAGCCTGAAGCCGCACATCTTACTCCGGGGGAATACGACTATATTGCCGTGATTGGCGGAAGCCTGGAGGATCTGGATAAGGGGCTCCAGGACGACCGGGCATTTCTTGCAGAGGCGCATCACAACGCCATTCCGCTGATCGGTATTGGCACCGGGAGCTTTATCCTGGCGGAAGAGGAGATCCTCAATGAACGGCGCGCCTCGATCCATCCTTATCATCATGACGTCTTCACGCAACGGTTTCCGCAGGTTTATGCCGAGCAGGGGCTGGATTTTATCGATGAAGGCGATGTGCTGACCTGCCCGGGCGGGATCTCGACGCTGACGCTAACCACGGCGCTAATTCGCGCCCATGCGGGCGACGATATTGCCGCCACCACGTCACGGCGTTTATCGCTCTCACCGCACGCTGTTACTACCCCGCGGCCTGCCAATATTGCGCTGATCCCGGACTCGCGGCTGCGCAGAGCGGTCATGATCATCGAACAGTACCTGACACGCCCGCTTAGCGCCGCCGGGCTGGCCCAGGACGTCAAGCTGAGCGAGCGTCAGCTTAATCGCCTGTTTCATGCTGAGTTTGGTAAAACGGCACGTGAATTTATCCGCAGCGCCAGACTGCGCTATGCCTGCTGGCTGTTGAAGAACTCGCAGCAAAGCGTCACGGACATTGCGCGGCGGATGGGCTTTAGCGACTGCGCCCATTTTATCCGTCATTTCCAGCTTGAGTACGGCTGTACGCCTGGGGTGTGGCGCACGTCGCAGAGCTAATGCCCCGATTTCGTGCTTTCTTCGTAGGGTATTACTGGTTTGCCTGGATACACTTCCGTTAAAAGCCCAACGGGGGGACGATGACATGAACTGGCAGCCTTTTCGCGGCAGCGTACCGGGAAATATGACCATTTTCAGCGCCTCATTTCCTGATGTCAGCGACCAGTGGCCGATGAAAGACGAGACTGCCCGGGAGATCAACGCGCTTAACCAGGCGCTGAAAGCCGACCCGGCGCTTCGCCCTCCGCTGATTGAATACGAAGAGGGCGGGCAGGCGGTGCTTGTCCCGCAGAACCGTTACTCCGAACAGGCTTTTCGCAACCGGCCTGCGCTTCTCGCGTGGCGCGCCCGGCTGGTTCCCACCGCGCTGGCGCTGTTTGTGGTGCAAAATCCGCTGGAGGACCGCC
Source organism: Enterobacter cloacae complex sp. 394F7 (assembly GCF_057320385.1). NCBI lineage: Bacteria > Pseudomonadati > Pseudomonadota > Gammaproteobacteria > Enterobacterales > Enterobacteriaceae > Enterobacter > Enterobacter cloacae complex sp. 394F7. The sequence goes on from NZ_JBXWCS010000017.1 coordinate 99,670, forward strand.
TCCCCGAAGGCACGAAAATGGACAGCGACAGCCGCCAGTGGTTTATTCACGCTAACGACGCCATCGGCGTGCGCTCCCGCGCAAAAGTGCTGGCTGCGCTGGTAGAGAAGTACATCCATAACGAGAGCGAGAACAACTGGGTGAGCCTGGCCAGCGGGGCGGCCATTCCCGTGCTGGAGGCGCTGCGCAACGCAAAGCTCGACGGCCAACAGGTGTACCTGACGCTGGTAGATAAAGACCCCGTCGCGCTGAGCTGGGCCGAGACCATGGCCGCGCAGGAGGGGCTGGTTGTGGGCGAACAGCTGACGCTGCTCAGGCGCAACCTGCTACATACGCTGGTGCGTAACGACGATTTACTGCTGGAGCTGGGCGAGCATCAGGCCGAACTGGTCGACGCGCTGGGCATATTTGAGTACTTCAACGATACCGATGCGGTGACTTTCCTGCAGCGCGCGCTGCGGCTGGTGAAGCCCGGCGGGGTGGTGATTGTGTCGAATATGCTGACCAGCAGCCCGCAGATCGACTTTGTGCTGCGCGGTATTGGCTGGGAGGACATTCACCCCAGGTCGTTGCAGCAGTTGCAGGATATCCACCTCGCGGCGGGCGTGCCGGTGGAGAATGTCACCGTGGTGGTGCCAAAGGATGGGGTGTACGCGGTGATGGAGGTGAAGGTTTAGCGCGATCGGTTCTCTCTCCCTGTGGGCTGAGGGTTCCCCAGAAAAATGAAAAGCACGATGAAGTGTGATCTACTGGTTGCGCTAACAAATCAGAAGAGACCTCATCGTGCCTTTACAGACAGTC
>NZ_JBXWCS010000018.1:0-71074 GCF_057320385.1 Enterobacter cloacae complex sp. 394F7
TGTGGGGTCTCCCCATGTGAGAGTAGGGAACTGCCAGGCATCAAATAAGAAGAACCCCGTACCGTAAGGTGCGGGGTTTTTTGCTTTTGTTTTCTCCCTCTCCTTGAAACTTTCTCACCTTTAGCTTGCAGACTCGACATTCACACCAATTCTGGGTATCGTTGGCTGTCTGGATGTCTAAACGTTTATACGTATGCTGTGAGGATACAAGGTTATGCCGATTCGGGTGCAGGACGAGCTACCAGCCGTCAATTTCTTACGTGAAGAAAACGTCTTTGTGATGACCACTTCACGCGCGACAGGTCAGGAAATTCGCCCCCTGAAGGTGCTCATTCTTAATCTGATGCCGAAAAAGATTGAAACAGAGAATCAGTTCCTGCGCCTGCTTTCGAACTCTCCGCTTCAGGTGGATATTCAGCTGCTGCGGATCGATGCCCGTGAGTCGCGTAACACGCCTTCTGAGCATCTGAATAACTTCTACTGTAACTTCGAAGATATCCGCGAGGAAAACTTCGACGGACTGATTGTCACTGGTGCGCCGCTGGGCCTGGTAGAATTTAATGATGTCGCCTACTGGCCGCAGATCAAACAGGTACTGGAGTGGGCAAAAGATCACGTCACGTCCACGCTGTTTGTCTGTTGGGCGGTACAAGCTGCGCTGAATATCCTCTACGGCATCCCCAAACAAACCCGTACCGAAAAACTTTCCGGCGTATACGAACACCACATTCTTCACCCTCATGCCTTGCTGACACGTGGGTTTGATGATTCGTTCCTGGCCCCGCATTCGCGCTACGCCGATTTCCCGGCGCAGCTGATTCGTGACTACACCGATCTGGAGATCCTGGCCGAAACAGAAGATGGCGATGCTTACCTGTTTGCCAGCAAAGATAAGCGTATTGCCTTTGTAACCGGGCATCCTGAATACGATCCACACACCCTCGCGGCAGAGTATTTCCGTGATGTCGAAGCGGGTCTCAATCCGGATGTGCCGTATAACTACTTCCCGAAAAACGATCCCCAGAACAAACCGCGAGCCACCTGGCGCAGTCACGGGAATTTGCTGTTTACCAACTGGCTCAACTATTACGTCTACCAGATAACGCCATACGATCTGCGTCACATGAATCCGACGCTGGAGTAATCTTCTGCATAAAACGATCCTAAAGCGTTTCAGCTATTCACATCAGGCACCTTCGGGTGCCTTTTTTATTTCCGAAATTCAACTCAACATACATTAAAACTTTAAACTCATATTAATCAATAGGTTGAAGTTAAATTGAATTTAAAATGGAAATTGTTTTTGATTTTGGAAAAAATAGAGATAGTCTTAATTCTGCTGAGCGAAAACTACACAACGATCTTTCGTTCGCATTGGGGATGTGAATTTGGATCTTTGATGAGGAGCAGAGTGATGACTCAACAGGCAACGACGGTCGATGAACTGGCCTTTACCCAGCCGTATGGCGAGCAAGAACAGCAAATTTTGACGGCTGAGGCGGTTGAATTCCTGACTGAACTGGTGACCCGCTTTACGCCGCAGCGCAATAAGCTGCTGGCTGCACGCATTCATCAACAGCAGGAAATTGATAATGGCAAGCTGCCTGGGTTTATTTCGGAAACCGCTTCCATTCGACGCGGCGACTGGAAAATCCGCGGCATCCCTGAAGATTTGCAGGATCGCCGCGTTGAGATCACTGGTCCGGTAGAGCGCAAAATGGTGATCAACGCCATGAACGCCAACGTCAAAGTCTTTATGGCGGATTTTGAGGACTCCCTGGCCCCGGACTGGCGTAAAGTGATCGACGGGCAGATCAACCTGCGCGATGCCGTTAATGGCACCATCAGCTATACCAACGAAGCCGGTAAAATTTATCAGCTGAAACCCAATCCGGCGGTTCTGATCTGCCGCGTACGCGGCCTGCACCTGCCGGAAAAACACGTCACGTGGCGCGGAGAAGCGATTCCGGGCAGCCTGTTTGATTTTGCCCTCTATTTCTTCCACAACCACAAAAACCTGCTGGCAAAAGGCAGTGGCCCCTATTTCTACCTGCCGAAGACCCAGGCCTGGCAGGAAGCGGCCTGGTGGAGTGAGGTGTTCAGCTACGCGGAAGATCGCTTCAACCTGCCGCGTGGCACCATTAAAGCCACCCTGCTGATTGAAACGCTGCCTGCCGTATTCCAGATGCATGAAATCCTGCACGCTCTGCGCGATCACATTGTGGGTCTGAACTGCGGACGCTGGGACTACATCTTCAGTTATATCAAAACGTTGAAAAACCACCCCGATCGCGTACTGCCGGATCGCCAGGTTGTCACCATGGATAAACCGTTCCTCAGCGCCTACTCGCGCCTGCTGATTAAAACCTGCCACAAGCGTGGTGCCTTTGCGATGGGCGGCATGGCGGCCTTTATTCCGAGCAAAGACGCTGAGCGTAACAATCAGGTGCTCAACAAGGTGAAAGCTGACAAGGAGCTTGAAGCGCGTAACGGTCACGACGGCACGTGGATCGCCCATCCGGGCCTGGCCGATACGGCAATGGAAGTCTTTAACCACGTGCTCGGCGACAACAAAAACCAGCTGTTTGTCACCCGTGATGACGATGCCCCAATCGCAGAAGAGCAACTTCTGGCGCCGTGCTCGGGTGAACGCACGGAAGAGGGCATGCGTGCCAATATCCGCGTTGCCGTGCAGTACATCGAAGCGTGGATCTCCGGTAACGGCTGTGTGCCCATCTACGGTCTTATGGAAGACGCGGCGACGGCAGAAATCTCCCGTACCTCTATCTGGCAGTGGATCCACCATCAGAAAACGCTCAGCAACGGCAAGCCGGTGACCAAATCCCTGTTCCGCCAGATGCTGGCCGAAGAGATGCGCGTCATTCAGGACGAGCTGGGCGAACACCGCTTCAGCAGCGGACGTTTTGATGATGCCGCCCGCCTGATGGAGCAAATCACAACCTCAGATGACTTAATCGACTTCCTCACCCTGCCAGGCTACCGCCTGCTTGCGTAAATCCACCACATAACAATATGGAGCATCTGCACATGAAAACCCGTACCCAACAAATCGAAGAACTGAAGAAAGAGTGGACACAGCCGCGCTGGGAAGGTATCCGTCGCCCATACAGCGCTGAGGAAGTGGTGAAACTGCGTGGCTCGGTCAATCCGGAATGCACGCTGGCGCAAAATGGCGCGGCGAAGATGTGGCATCTGCTGCATGGCGGCTCCAAAAAGGGCTACATCAACAGCCTCGGTGCACTGACCGGCGGTCAGGCATTGCAGCAGGCGAAGGCCGGTATCGAAGCCATTTATCTTTCCGGCTGGCAGGTCGCGGCGGATGCCAACCTGGCCTCCAGCATGTATCCGGATCAGTCGCTCTATCCGGCAAACTCGGTGCCGTCGGTGGTGGATCGGATCAACAACACCTTCCGCCGTGCGGATCAGATCCAGTGGGCGGCAGGTATTGAGCCAAACGATCCGCGCTTTATTGACTACTTCCTGCCGATCGTCGCGGATGCAGAAGCCGGTTTCGGCGGCGTGCTGAACGCCTTTGAGCTGATGAAATCGATGATTGAGGCCGGTGCAGCGGCCGTACACTTCGAAGATCAGCTGGCCTCGGTGAAGAAATGCGGACACATGGGCGGCAAAGTGCTGGTCCCGACCCAGGAAGCGATTCAGAAGCTGGTCGCTGCGCGTCTTGCCGCTGACGTGCTCGGCGTGCCGACGCTGGTGATTGCCCGTACCGACGCGGACGCGGCTGACCTGATCACCTCTGACTGCGATCCATACGATAGCGAGTTCATTACCGGCGAGCGCACCAGCGAAGGATTCTATCGTACCCATGCTGGCATTGAGCAGGCCATCAGCCGTGGCCTGGCGTATGCACCGTACGCGGATCTGGTCTGGTGCGAAACCTCCACGCCGGATCTGGCGCTGGCAAAACGCTTTGCCGATGCTATCCACGCCAAATACCCGGGCAAACTGCTGGCCTATAACTGCTCGCCGTCCTTCAACTGGCAGAAGAATCTGGACGATAAAACCATCGCCAGCTTCCAGCAGCAGCTGTCAGAGATGGGCTACAAGTATCAGTTCATCACCCTGGCGGGGATCCACAGCATGTGGTTCAACATGTTCGACCTGGCGCACGCCTACGCGCAGGGCGAAGGCATGAAGCACTATGTTGAGAAAGTGCAGCAGCCGGAGTTTGCCGCGGGCAAAGAGGGCTATACCTTTGTTTCTCATCAGCAGGAGGTGGGAACCGGTTACTTTGATAATGTGACCACGATTATTCAGGGCGGCGCCTCCTCCGTCACTGCCTTAACGGGGTCAACAGAAGAAGCACAGTTCTAATCTTTTCCCCCTCTCCCCTCTGGGGAGAGGGTTGGGGTGAGGGGGAATCTATGTCGCGTGGTCTGGAATTACTGATTGCACAGACTATTTTGCAGGGCTTCGATGCCCAGTATGGTCGTTTTCTGGAAGTCACCTCCGGCGCGCAGCAGCGCTTTGAGCACGCCGACTGGCATGCGGTCCAGCAGGCCATGAAGCAGCGTATTCACCTCTACGATCATCACGTGGGTTTGGTGGTGGAACAACTGCGCTGTATTACCGACGGTAAAAACCCTGACGCGGCATTTTTACTGCGCGTTAAGGAGCACTACACCCATTTGTTGCCAGACTACCCGCGCTTCGAGATTGCGGAGAGCTTTTTCAACTCCGTGTATTGCCGGTTATTTGACCACCGCTCATTATCTCCTGAGCGGTTATTTATTTTTAGCTCCCAGCCGGAGCGCCGTTTTCGCACCATTCCGCGCCCGCTGGCGAAGGATTTTTTCCCCGACCACGGCTGGGAGAAGCTCCTGCACCGCGTGTTAACAGATTTACCGCTGCGTTTGCCGTGGGAGAATAAAGCCCGCGATATTGGCTTTATCATCGCCCATCTCCACGAATCCTTTGGCGAAGAGGCTCTCAGCCACTGCCATTTGCAGGTCGCCAACGAGCTTTTCTACCGCAATAAAGCCGCATGGCTGGTGGGCAAGCTCGTGACGCCCTCCGCCACCGTGCCGTTTCTGCTGCCCATACACCGTACCGATGACGGCGAACTGTTTGTCGATACCTGCCTGACCACCAGCGCCGAGGCCAGCATTGTGTTTGGCTTCGCCCGCTCCTATTTTATGGTCTACGCTCCGCTGCCTGCCGCCCTGGTGGAGTGGCTGCGCGAGATCCTGCCGGGCAAAACCATCGCCGAGCTGTATATGGCGATTGGCTGTCAGAAGCATGCCAAAACGGAAAGCTACCGGGAGTATTTGCGTTATGTCACCACCGCCGATGAGCAATTTATCGAAGCGCCCGGCATTCGCGGTATGGTGATGCTGGTCTTTACGCTGCCGGGATTTGACCGGGTGTTTAAGGTCATCAAAGATACATTCGCGCCGCAGAAAGAGATGACCGCAGCGCATGTTCGTGCCTGCTATCAGCTGGTGAAAGAACACGATCGCGTCGGACGAATGGCGGATACGCAGGAGTTTGAAAATTTTGTGCTGGATAAGCGGCAGATCGATCCGGCTTTAATGGCCCTGTTACTGCAGGAAGCACCGGCAAAAATCACCGATCTGGGCGACAAAATAGCGATTAGCCATCTGTATATCGAGCGCCGTATGGTGCCGCTGAATATCTGGCTGGAACAGGCCGACGGTCAGGCTTTAAAAGATGCCATTGAAGAGTACGGCAACGCGATTCGTCAGCTTGCCGCCGCCAATATCTTCCCCGGCGACATGCTGTTTAAAAACTTCGGCGTGACCCGACACGGGCGGGTAGTGTTCTATGATTACGATGAAATTTGCTACATGACCGAGGTTAATTTCCGCGATATCCCGCCGCCCCGTTACCCGGAAGATGAACTCTCCGGCGAGCCGTGGTACAGCGTCTCACCGGGCGATGTCTTTCCCGAGGAGTTTCGCCACTGGCTGTGCGCCGACCCGCGTATTGGGCCATTGTTTGAAGAGATGCATGCCGATCTGTTTCATGCCAGCTACTGGCGCGGGCTGCAAACGCGGATCAAAAACGGGCATGTGGAAGATGTGTACGCCTACCGTCGTAAGCAGCGGTTTTGCATCCGGTTTTCTCCCTCTCCCGCAGGGTAAGGGCATCATGTTTTCTCCCTCTCCCTGTGGGCTGAGGAATCCCCACTAATTTTTTATTAGTGGTTTCAGAGGATTAGAATGAATATTTTGCGAGCAGTTAGATTCACTCAGCTCGTAGACAGACAGAAAACGCTCATAAATGTGCATCTTCTGTCGAGTTATCGGTTGTTTTTAGCTCCATTTTTGAACAATAAACAACCATTTATCCATATCTAATTTTCTGGGGATTCCTCAGCCCTGTGGGAGAGGGCCGGGGTGAGGGCAACAGACCGCACTCAATCCTAGCGAATCCCACCATACGCCAGGGTGACCTCTTTCGCCGCCTTAATCACCAGCGCACCCAGCTCGGTGACGCGATCGTCGGTCATACGGGAAATCGGCCCGGAGATGGAGATAGCGGCAAACGGTTCGCGATGCTCGTCAAAGATACAGGCCGCAATGCAGCGCAGGCCCAGGGCGTGCTCCTCGTCATCAAACGAATAGCCGCGCTTGCGGGTCAGGGCCAAATCTTCTTTCAGATGCACCGGCGACACCAGCGTAGCGTGGGTATAGGCGTGTAGCCCTTTGCGGTGCAGCAGCCCCGTCACCTGCTCCTCGCTTAGCTGCGACAGAAACGCCTTACCCGCCCCGGAGGCGTGCATAGGCAGCTTACCGCCAATGGGGGCTGACATACGCATCAGCTGGGTACACTGTACCTGGTCAATGATGATCGCCTGATGATCGCTCTGGTCGAGTACGGCCAGATTCACGGTCTCGCCCGACTCTTCCATTAATTTGCGCAGGATAGGATGCACAATCGCCAGCAGGTTGCGGCTTTGCAGGAAGCTGCTGCCGACGATGAACGCATGGGCGCCGACTGCCCAGTGCCCCAGCTCGCCAACCTGACGCACAAAGCCAAGCTGTTGCATGGTGGTCAGCAGCCTGTGCGTAGTGGAGTTCGGCAAACCAGCCTGTTGGGCCAGCTCCGTCAGGGCCACGCTGCTGTGCGACTCGGCTATCCATTCCAGCAGCTTCAAACCGCGTGTAAGCGATTGAACCTGTCCACCCTGTTGTGCGGCGGGGGTGGCAGCAGGTTTTCTGCCGCGTTTCGCGGGAACGGTCGTGACCATGACGATCTCCTTTTTCTGTATCGTGGAAATCATTTTCGTTTTATTTGGTGATTTTGCAACCGTTATCCTGACTGATCGGATGAGTGATAGTGAACATGTCTCATGTTACCGCCGTGTGACTTTTCCACCCTGCAAGATTGTGCCAGTATGAACCGCAGCCTTTTGGCTTGGTTGAGCGTTGTCGGGAGCAAGTGTGAGCAGCAAAGTAGAGCAACTGCGTGCGCAGTTAAATGAACGAATTCTGGTGCTGGACGGCGGCATGGGCACCATGATCCAGAGCTATCGCCTCAGTGAAGACGATTTCCGTGGCGAACGTTTTGCGGACTGGCCATGCGATCTCAAAGGTAACAATGACCTGCTGGTATTAAGCAAACCGCAGGTGATTGCGGATATCCACAACGCCTACTTCGAAGCGGGTGCGGATATCGTTGAAACCAACACCTTCAACTCGACAACCATCGCCATGGCGGATTACCAGATGGAATCCCTGTCGGCGGAAATAAACTATGAGGCGGCGAAGCTGGCCCGCGCCTGTGCCGACGCGTGGACGGCGCGCACGCCGGAGAAACCGCGCTACGTTGCCGGGGTGCTGGGCCCAACCAACCGCACCGCCTCTATTTCACCGGACGTAAACGACCCGGCGTTTCGTAACATCACCTTTGACCAGCTGGTGGCAGCCTACCGTGAATCAACCAAAGCGCTGGTGGAAGGCGGTTCCGACCTGATCCTGATTGAAACGGTTTTCGATACCCTCAATGCCAAAGCCGCGATTTACGCGGTGAAAGAGGAGTTCGAGGCGCTGGGCGTCGAGCTGCCAATCATGATTTCTGGCACCATTACCGATGCCTCTGGCCGTACCCTGTCCGGGCAGACCACCGAAGCGTTTTATAACTCTTTGCGCCATGCGGAAGCGCTCTCCTTCGGCCTGAACTGCGCGCTGGGTCCGGATGAGCTGCGCCAGTATGTGCAGGAACTGTCACGTATTGCGGAATGCTACGTCACCGCACACCCGAACGCCGGTCTGCCAAACGCCTTTGGCGAATATGATCTGGATGCGGACACCATGGCGGCGCAGATCCGCGAATGGGCCGAATCCGGTTTCCTGAATATCGTTGGCGGCTGCTGCGGTACCACGCCGGAGCACATTACCGCCATGAGCAATGCCGTGGCCGGTCTGCCGCCGCGTAAACTGCCCGCGCTGCCGATTGCCTGCCGTCTCTCCGGCCTTGAGCCGTTGACCATCGGCGATGACAGCCTGTTTGTGAACGTTGGGGAACGTACCAACGTCACCGGTTCCGCGAAATTCAAACGCCTGATCAAAGAAGAGAAGTACAGCGAAGCGCTGGACGTTGCCCGCCAGCAGGTAGAAAGCGGCGCGCAGATCATCGACATCAACATGGATGAGGGGATGCTCGACGCCGAGGCGGCGATGGTACGTTTCCTCAACCTGATCGCCGGCGAGCCGGATATCGCTCGCGTGCCGATCATGATTGACTCCTCCAAATGGGAAGTAATCGAAAAAGGGCTGAAGTGCATTCAGGGCAAAGGTATCGTCAACTCCATCTCAATGAAAGAAGGGGTCGATATCTTTATTCACCACGCGAAGATGGTGCGCCGCTACGGCGCGGCCGTGGTGGTGATGGCCTTTGATGAAGTGGGCCAGGCGGACACCCGTGAGCGCAAAATTGAGATTTGCCGCCGTGCGTACAAGATCCTGACCGAAGAGGTGGGCTTCCCGCCGGAAGACATCATCTTTGACCCGAACATCTTCGCCGTCGCCACCGGGATTGAAGAGCACAATAACTACGCCCAGGACTTTATCGGCGCGTGTGAAGACATCAAACGTGAGCTGCCGCATGCGCTGATCTCCGGCGGTGTCTCGAACGTGTCGTTCTCGTTCCGCGGCAACGACCCGGTACGTGAAGCGATCCACGCCGTATTCCTCTACTACGCCATCCGCAACGGGATGGACATGGGGATCGTCAACGCCGGACAGCTGGCGATTTATGACGATCTGCCCGCAGAACTGCGCGACGCGGTGGAAGATGTGATCCTCAACCGCCGTGACGACGCCACCGAGCGGCTGCTCGATCTGGCAGAAAAATACCGCGGCAGCAAATCGGACGACGCTGCCAACGTCCAGCAGGCCGAGTGGCGTAGCTGGGATGTCAAGAAGCGGCTGGAATATTCGCTGGTAAAAGGCATCACCGAATTTATCGAGCAGGATACCGAAGAGGCGCGCCAGCAGGCCGCCCGGCCCATCGAGGTTATCGAAGGGCCGCTGATGGACGGCATGAACGTGGTGGGCGATCTGTTCGGCGAGGGCAAGATGTTCCTGCCGCAGGTGGTCAAGTCCGCGCGCGTAATGAAGCAGGCCGTGGCGTATCTGGAGCCGTTTATCGAAGCCAGCAAAGAACAGGGCTCCAGCAACGGTAAAATGGTTATCGCCACCGTGAAGGGCGACGTGCATGACATCGGAAAGAACATTGTCGGTGTGGTGCTGCAGTGCAATAACTACGAGATTATTGACCTTGGCGTAATGGTGCCGGCGGATAAAATCCTCAGGACCGCGCGCGAAGTCAATGCTGACCTGATTGGCCTTTCCGGGCTGATTACCCCGTCGCTCGACGAGATGGTTAACGTGGCGAAAGAGATGGAGCGTCAGGGCTTCACCATTCCGCTGTTGATTGGCGGGGCGACCACCTCAAAAGCGCATACTGCGGTGAAGATTGAGCAGAACTACAGCGGCCCGACGGTCTATGTTCAGAACGCCTCGCGCACCGTGGGCGTGGTCTCAGCGCTGCTCTCCGACACCCAGCGCGATGACTTTGTGGCCCGGACCCGCAAAGAGTACGAAACCGTCCGCATTCAGCATGCCCGCAAGAAACCGCGCACCCCACCGGTGACACTTCAGGCGGCGCGCGATAACGATCTGGCGTTTGACTGGGCGAGCTATACGCCGCCGGTTGCCCATCGCCTGGGCGTGCAGGAGGTGACCGCCAGCATCGAAACGCTGCGCAACTACATCGACTGGACACCATTCTTTATGACCTGGTCGCTGGCGGGCAAATATCCGCGCATCCTGGAAGATGAGGTTGTCGGCGAAGAGGCGAAGCGCCTGTTTAAAGACGCCAACGACATGCTCGACAAACTCAGCGCCGAGAAAGCCCTTAACCCGCGCGGCGTGGTGGGGCTGTTCCCGGCTAACCGCGTGGGCGACGACATCGAAATTTATCGCGATGAGACGCGCACTCACGTGCTGACCGTAAGCCATCACCTGCGCCAGCAAACCGAAAAGGTCGGGTTTGCCAACTACTGTCTGGCCGATTTTGTTGCGCCGAAACTGAGTGGTAAAGCCGACTACATCGGTGCCTTCGCCGTGACCGGCGGTCTGGAAGAGGACGCCCTGGCGGATGCCTTTGAAGCGCAGCACGATGATTACAACAAAATCATGGTCAAAGCGATTGCCGATCGTCTGGCGGAAGCGTTCGCAGAGTATCTGCATGAGCGAGTACGCAAGGTTTACTGGGGCTACGCGGCGAATGAAAATCTCAGCAACGAGGAGCTGATCCGCGAAAACTACCAGGGGATCCGCCCGGCACCCGGCTACCCGGCCTGTCCGGAACATACCGAAAAGGGCACCATCTGGCAGCTGCTGGACGTTGAGGCCCATACCGGAATGAAACTGACCGAATCTTTCGCGATGTGGCCTGGGGCATCGGTATCCGGCTGGTACTTCAGCCATCCGGACAGCAAATACTTTGCCGTGGCGCAGCTGCAGCGCGATCAGATTGAAGATTATGCACTGCGTAAAGGCATGAGCGTCTCTGAAGTGGAGCGTTGGTTAGCGCCGAATCTCGGCTATGACGCCGACTGACCGTCACTTTTCCTTACAACTAACAGGGCGCTCATTGAGCGCCCTGTCTCTTTCTTACGTTTAAACCCTTATACTGACCTAAGGAAAACGAATAACGATAAGGAGGATAACCTTCCGTGCTGACCCTGTTACATCTGCTCTCGGCAGTCGCACTGCTGGTCTGGGGCACCCATATTGTCCGTACCGGCGTGATGCGCGTGTTTGGCGCACGTTTACGTACCGTTCTCAGCAGCAGCGTGGAGAAGAAACCGCTCGCCTTCTGCGCGGGTATTGGCGTAACGGCGCTGGTTCAGAGCAGTAATGCGACCACATTGCTCGTGACATCGTTTGTCGCTCAGGATCTGGTGGCGCTGGCCCCTGCACTGGTTATTGTGCTGGGCGCTGACGTGGGTACCGCGCTGATGGCACGTATCCTGACTTTCGATCTCTCCTGGCTGTCGCCGCTGCTGATATTTATCGGGGTCATCTTTTTCCTTGGGCGTAAGCAGACGCGCGCTGGCCAGCTTGGACGCGTGGGGATTGGCCTCGGGCTGATTCTGCTGGCGCTGGAGCTGATTGTGCAGGCGGTCACGCCCATTACCGAAGCCAACGGCGTGCAGGTTATCTTCGCCTCGTTAACCGGCGATATTATGCTGGATGCGCTCATCGGCGCGGTGTTTGCCATCGTCAGTTATTCCAGCCTGGCGGCGGTGCTGCTGACGGCCACGCTCACCGCCGCAGGGGCGATCTCCTTCCCGGTCGCACTGTGTCTGGTGATCGGGGCTAACCTCGGCTCGGGCCTGCTGGCGATGCTCAATAACAGCGCTGCCAATGCTGCCGCGCGCCGCGTGGCGCTCGGCAGTCTGCTGTTTAAGCTGGTGGGCAGCCTGATTATTCTGCCGTTTGTGCATCCACTGGCGAACCTGATGGACAACCTCTCTCTGCCGAAGGCAGAGCTGGTGATCTACTTCCACGTCTTCTATAACCTGGTGCGCTGCCTGGCGATGGTGCCGTTTGCTGAACCGATGGCGCGCTTCTGTGAACGGCTTATACGCGATGAACCGGAGCTGGATGCGCGCCTGAAACCGAAGCATCTGGATACCTCCGCGCTGGATACTCCTGCACTGGCGCTGGCCAATGCCGCCCGCGAAACGCTGCGCATGGGGGATGCGATGGAAACCATGCTCGAAGGCCTGCAAAAGGTAATGCACGGCGAGCCGCGGGAAGAGAAAGAGTTGCGCAGGCTCGCGGATGATATCAACGTGCTTTATACCGCTATCAAGCTCTATCTGGCGCGCATCCCGCAGGATGAACTGGCGGAAGAGGAGTCCCGCCGCTGGGCGGAAATCATAGAGATGTCGCTTAACCTTGAGCAGGCTTCGGACATTGTGGAGCGGATGGGCAGTGAAATTGCTGACAAATCTCTGGCCGCCCGCCGTGCGTTCTCCGTCGAAGGGCTGAAGGAGCTGGAAGCCCTGCACGAACAACTTCTTAGCAACCTGAAGCTGGCGATGCTGGTCTTCTTCTCCAGCGATGTGCCGAGCGCACGCCGTCTGCGCCGCAACAAGCATCGCTTCCGTATCCTCAACCGCCGCTACTCGCACGCCCACGTTGAACGTCTGCACCAGCAGAACGTGCAGAGTATCGAAACCAGCTCCCTGCACCTGGGGCTGCTGGGGGATATGAAACGCCTTAACTCATTGTTCTGTGCGGTGGCGTACAGCGTGATGGAACAGCCGGATGAAGATGACGAGCGGGATGAGTATTAATCTCTGAAAGCGCCTCGCAAAACAGCGCCTCGCAAAACCCATTTGCGAGGCGTGACGCTTTATAAAGAGCAATTTACTCTTCAGACCTTATATTTTGAGGGGAATAGAAAATGCTCGTTTATTACGCTACACTTCGCCAATTCATGCGCATTCCAATGGGGGTTCTCATGCGCACTACCCATGGTATTAAAAAATCGGTCAATGTTTCGTTAGCACCTGAAATTCTTGAAGAAGCGCGACGGCTTAAACTCAATCTCTCTGCTGTACTCACTACCGCTCTACAGGAGCAGTTTCGTGCGCATCAGCGCGCAGAGTGGTTAGCAGAAAATAAAGCGTCTATAGAGGCCATCAACCAGTGGGTTGATGAAAACGGCTCCTTTAGTGATTTTCAGAGGTCGTTCTGATGGAGCAATATTTTGCTTATGAGAATGAAGGCAATGGGAGAAAAGCCTATCCATGGCTTATTAATATGCAGCACCCTGTTGCTAATGTGATGAAACATGTACTTGTCGCTCCCGCCGTTGAATTAAGCCTGCTGGACGGCATTCGTCCGCCTGCGAAAGTGTGCCCTGTCGTTGAAATCGCGGGTAAGCCCTGCGTTGTCATGATGCATATGCTGTCAGGCATATCTTCAAAAGAGTTAGGTGAACGCGTTGCCGATCTCACTGACAACAGTGCTTCATTGCGGGATGCACTCGATTTTCTGATCAACGGTTACTAGGACTTTTTTGTCAGCCGCAAGGTAAGGTATATTTCGCCCTTCACAGGAGAAACTATGCTGCCAACTCAATCAACCCGATTAAACAAATACATTAGCGAGAGCGGGATCTGCTCACGTCGCGAGGCGGACCGTTACATCGAACAAGGTAATGTGTTCCTCAACGGCAAACGCGCCACTATTGGTGACCAGGTGATGCCTGGCGACGTGGTTAAAGTGAATGGTCAGCTCATCGAACCGCGTGATGCAGAAGACCTGGTGTTTATCGCGTTGAATAAACCGGTTGGGATTGTCAGCACCACAGAAGATGGCGAGCGGGACAACATCGTTGATTTCGTTAACCACAGCAGCCGTATCTTCCCGATTGGCCGTCTGGATAAAGACTCGCAGGGGCTGATTTTCCTCACTAACCACGGCGATCTGGTGAATAAGATTCTGCGTGCCGGGAATGACCACGAGAAAGAGTATATCGTGACGGTGAATAAGCCGGTCACGGACGAATTTATTCGCGGCATGGGCGCCGGTGTACCCATCCTCGGTACCGTCACGAAAAAGTGTAAGGTGAAGAAAGAAGCGCCGTTCGCGTTCCGCATTACCCTGGTGCAGGGCCTGAATCGTCAGATCCGCCGTATGTGCGAATACTTCGGTTATGAAGTGACGAAGCTGGAACGCACGCGCATCATGAACGTCAGCCTGTCCGGTATCCCGCTGGGCGAGTGGCGCGATTTAACCGATGATGAACTGATCGAGCTGTTTAAGCTTATCGAGAACTCCTCGTCTGAAGCAAAGCCGAAGGCCAAAGCCAAACCGAAAACTCAGGCGATTAAACGCCCGGTCGTGAAAGCACCGCAGTCGGAAGAGAAAGGGCGAGGCAAGCCCGCAGGTAAACGCTTTACGCAACCGGGACGTAAAAAGAAGGGGCGTTAAGCCCCTTTTTTCCCCGGCTTGCGCGTGCGGAGAGTGTAG
The DNA here is from genome assembly GCF_057320385.1 of Enterobacter cloacae complex sp. 394F7. Taxonomy (NCBI): domain Bacteria; kingdom Pseudomonadati; phylum Pseudomonadota; class Gammaproteobacteria; order Enterobacterales; family Enterobacteriaceae; genus Enterobacter; species Enterobacter cloacae complex sp. 394F7. The sequence continues at coordinate 14,562 of NZ_JBXWCS010000018.1, forward strand.
GTCGGGTTAGCGTAGCGCCACCCGACTGTTAAAGACGATATTCGTCTGTTTCTTTTGGTTTTTCTTCTATCGGTTTGCCGGACCAGTATCCCGCCAGCAGCGAACCGGACAGATTATGCCAGACGGAGAAGAGCGCACCAGGCAGAGCCGCCAGCGGCGAGAAGTAAATTTTCCCGAGTGCCGCTGCCAGACCGGAGTTCTGCATTCCTACCTCAATTGCCAGCGTCCGGCAGGTTGATTCATCGAAGCCAAACAGTTTCCCGCCCCAGTATCCGCCCAGCAGGCCAATGGTGTTATGCAACACTATCGCGATAATCACGACAAAGCCCACGGATGCAATGTGCGACGCAGAACCGGCCACCACGGCGCTGATGATGGCCAGAATACAGACCATCGAAAACGCAGGCAGATAGGGCTCAACGGCTTTTACCACGCGCGGGAACAGGTGGTGAATGACAAGGCCCAACGCGATCGGAATCACCACGATTTGCAAAATGCTCAGCAGCATTCCCATCACGTCCACCTGAATATGGGCGTCAACGTACAGGCGTGTTAGCAGCGGCGTGGCAATCACACCCACCAGCGTGGATACCGAAGAGATGGTCACGGAGAGCGCCACATCGCCTTTTGCCAGATAGATCATGACATTGGAGGCGGTTCCGCTGGCCACGCTGCCCACCAGCACCATCCCGGCGGAGAGGTCGGGTGGCATCTTAAAGGCCATTGCCAGCAGCCAGGCCGCAAGGGGCATCACCAGGTAGTGCAGGAAAATCCCTGCAGCAACCGGAGCCGGGCGCGAGAGCACGCGTTTAAAGTCGTCGATTTTTAGATGCACACCCATGCCGAACATAATCAGCATCAGCAACGTGGTCACCCACGGACCAATGCCCGTGAACGTAGTGGGGGTGTAATACGCGAGTATGGAGAGCAGCAGCGCCCATAACGGGAACAGCCGGGTGATGGCGGATAACATAGATATTCCTTGCAGTATTGTCGTGTTGTTTAGTTATAAAAAAGCCGGGTCTGTGCCCGGCTTATAGATATTGTTTATCGTGCTAACGAATTTTATTCAAACAAATTCTGATGAAGTTTCTGCACCACCTGTTCTGCCTGCTCAGCAGGCACCAGGAAGCAGAGGTTGTAGCTGGAGGCACCGTAGCAAATCATGCGGATATTGAACGGGTCGAGCACACCGAAGACCTCTTTGCCCACGCCACAGGCGCGCGACAGCTTATTGCCGATAATGGCTACCAGCGCCAGGTTTTCTTCTACTTCCACGCGGCACAGTTCTGACAGCTCAATCAGCAGCGACTGCGTCAACAGGGTGTCACCCGTTGAGGTTGAACCGGTGGTGTCCAGCGTCAGTGCGATACTCACTTCGGAGGTGGTGATCAGATCCACGGAGATGTTATGACGCGCCAGGATGCCAAACACTTCCGCCAGGAAGCCGCGCGAGTGCAGCATATTATGGCTGTGCAGCGTAACCAGCGTTTGCTTACGGCGCAGGGCCAGCGCGCGGAACAGCGGTGGATTTTCGGTTTTCTTGCACACCAGCGTACCGCCCGCTTTCGGATCTTTACTTGAACCGACGAAGACCGGGATATCACTACGCACGGCAGGCAGCAGCGTTGCCGGGTGCAGCACTTTCGCACCGAAGGTCGCCATTTCCGCCGCTTCTTCAAACGCAATCACATCAATACGTTTTGCCGCAGAGACGACGCGTGGATCGGTGGTGTAAATCCCCGGGACGTCAGTCCAGATATCCACACGGGTCGCGTGCAGCGCTTCACCCAGCAGCGCCGCGGTGTAATCACTGCCGCCACGGCCAAGCGTGGTGGTGCGTCCTTTGGCTTCGCTGCCGATAAAGCCCTGGGTGATCACGATCCCCTCATCCAGGCGCGGGACCAGCTGCTGATTGGTCAGCTCGGCCAGCGCTTCCACGTCCGGCTCGGCGCGGCCAAAGCGATCGCTGGTGCGCATGATTTTACGCACGTCGAACCACTGTGCCTGAACGTTACGTTCACGCATGATTTCAACAAACAGCAGGGTGGACATGAGCTCACCGTGGCTGACCAACTCATCGGTCAGGGCGGTGGAGGTGGCCAGAGAAGCCGCTTCTGCCAGCGTGGTGATATTTTCCAGCAGACGCTCCACTTCTTCGCGGATCACGTTCGGGTTCTGCAGACGTTCAAGGATGTCGAACTGAATTTTGCGCAGTGCGTCCAGCTTAACGAAGCGCTCGGTGGCCTCCAGCCCTTCAGACAGAGAAACCAGCAGGTTCGTCACGCCAGCAGAGGCAGAAAGCACTACCAGGCGGGTATTCGGATCGGCCAGCACCACATCGGCGCTGCGGTTCATGGCATCGTAATCTGCCACACTGGTGCCGCCAAACTTGGCGACCACAAAACTCGTCATAACAACCTCGTGTCAGGGAATGAATAAAGCGACCATGGCACAAGAATGAAACGAAAACAGGTGCAGGCGCAAAATACGGCCCTATAAATAAAATGTGGGGGAGGTCCTGTCAATGCCGGGATTATGCGGATTTTTCATGGGGGGGTACCCCTGAGAAACAGGACTTATAACAGGGCCATATTTTATGCTTCGTTTTCCCCGGTTTTGACCGACATTTCGCCGCCACGGGTGGGCGCGTCAGCAGCTATACTTTTCGGGTCTTTTCACCTGCGTTTGATGCAGGCCAGGGCAATGGCATAAAAACCATCACAATTTTTATTTGCAGGCGCTACAATCGACCGCAGTCACAATTCTCAAATCAGAAGAGTATTGCTAATGAAAAACATCAACCCAACGCAGACCGCTGCCTGGCAGGCACTACAAAAACATTTTGATGAAATGAAAGACGTCACCATCGCGGAGCTGTTCGCGAAAGATGCCGATCGTTTCAACAAATTCTCCGCGACCTTCGATGATCTGATGCTGGTGGATTTCTCCAAAAACCGCATCACCGAAGAGACGCTGGCGAAACTGCAGGATCTGGCGAAAGAGACGGAACTGGCAGACGCCATCAAATCCATGTTCTCCGGTGAGAAGATCAACCGTACCGAAGACCGTGCCGTGCTGCACGTGGCTCTGCGTAACCGTAGCAATACGCCAATCATCGTTGACGGCAAAGATGTGATGCCGGAAGTGAACGCGGTGCTGGAAAAGATGAAAGCCTTCTCTGAAGCAATCATCTCCGGAAGCTGGAAAGGCTACACCGGCAAAGCCATCACCGACGTGGTGAACATCGGTATCGGCGGTTCCGACCTCGGCCCGTTCATGGTGACCGAAGCGCTGCGTCCATACAAAAACCACCTCAATATGCACTTTGTCTCCAACGTCGATGGTACCCACATCGCCGAAGTGCTGAAGAACGTGAACCCGGAAACTACACTGTTCCTGGTGGCTTCTAAAACCTTCACCACCCAGGAAACCATGACCAACGCCCACAGCGCACGCGACTGGTTCCTGAAAACCGCAGGTGACAACAAGCACGTGGCGAAACACTTCGCAGCGCTGTCCACCAACGGTAAAGCGGTTGGCGAGTTCGGTATCGACACCGCGAACATGTTCGAGTTCTGGGACTGGGTCGGTGGCCGCTACTCTCTGTGGTCTGCGATCGGCCTGTCTATCATTCTCTCCGTGGGCTTCGACAACTTTGTTGAGCTGCTCTCCGGCGCGCACGCGATGGACAAACACTTCTCCACCACCGCACCTGAGAAAAACCTGCCGGTGCTGCTGGCGCTGATCGGTATCTGGTACAACAACTTCTTCGGCGCAGAGACCGAAGCGATCCTGCCGTACGACCAGTACATGCACCGCTTCGCGGCCTACTTCCAGCAGGGCAATATGGAATCCAACGGTAAATACGTTGACCGTAACGGCAACGCGGTGGATTACCAGACTGGCCCAATCATCTGGGGTGAGCCAGGCACCAACGGTCAGCACGCGTTCTACCAGCTGATTCACCAGGGGACCAAAATGGTACCGTGCGATTTCATCGCCCCGGCTATCACCCATAATCCACTGTCTGATCACCATCCTAAACTGCTGTCTAACTTCTTTGCTCAGACCGAAGCGCTGGCGTTTGGTAAATCCCGCGAGGTGGTAGAGCAGGAATATCGTGACCAGGGTAAAGATCCGGCCACCCTGGAACACGTTGTGCCGTTCAAAGTGTTCGAAGGCAACCGTCCAACCAACTCCATCCTGCTGCGTGAAATCACGCCGTTCAGCCTGGGTGCGCTGATTGCCCTGTATGAGCATAAGATCTTCACGCAGGGCGCAATCCTGAACATCTTCACCTTTGACCAGTGGGGCGTAGAGCTGGGTAAACAGCTGGCGAACCGTATTCTGCCTGAACTGGGTGATGACAAAGCGATCAGCAGCCACGACAGCTCGACAAATGGTTTGATTAACCGTTATAAAGCATGGCGCGCGTAATTAAATCGTCATAAAAACGTGCCGGCGATATGCCGGCATTTTTTTATCAGACAATTCTTGATGTCTGTTATTTAACTCAAATTCCCGTTATGAGTTTTATCCGAAAATACCTTTTAACCCGTTAATGAGTGCGGTTTATTTTAGGATTATACGGAGAGTTCTTTTTGTCTTGTGTAATTATATCTTTTTGATTTTTAACGTATAATTTATTAGTTAATTATTCTTATACTTCACATTTATCCAATAGTCCGAAAACCCTTCCTCTATTTATCCGTACGGCAAACCCTCTGCTTTAGTTGTGTATACTCGAATCCGCCTGAATTTCTTTTCGGGCAAATCTCCATTCATTCATTGAAGGGAAATTGTTATGAAGAAAGTACTGTATGGCATTTTTGCCATATCTGCACTTGCGGCGACATCTGTCTATGCAGCTCCGGTCCAGGTCGGGGAAGCAGCAGGGTCGGCAGCGACGTCTGCGTCTGCGGGGAGTTCTACCGCGGCCAGCACCAGCACCGTAAGTTCAGCCGTGGGTGTCGCGCTGGCGGCAACCGGTGGCGGTGATGGCTCCAATACCGGAACCACGACCACTACGACGACCAGCACCCAGTAATTCCGGGTGTTTTAATCATAACCACACTTCGGTGTGGTTATTTCGCCCCTTCGGAGAAGAGTCGTGAAGCGACCTGCAATCATCCTGATTTGCCTGCTGTTGCAGGCGTGCTCGGCCACCACCAAAGGGCTGGGCAACTCACTGTGGGACAGCATATTCGGTACGCCGGGTGTGCATTTGACCGATGATGAACTTCAGAACATGCCATATGCCAGCCAGTACATGCAGCTCAACGATGGTCCGCAACTGTTTGTGGTGCTCGCTTTCGATGAAAACGGGCAGCAGAAATGGGTGACGCAGGATCAGGCCACCATCGTGACGCAACATAGCCGTATTGTGAAAACCCTGCTCGGTGGCGATAACCTTCTTGAGGTCAACAACCTTGCGGCCGATCCGCTCAGCAAACCGAACCAGATCACCGACGGGGCAAGCTGGACGCGGACAATGGGCTGGACGGAACACAAGCAGGTGCGTTACGCCACTGCCCGCTCTACCTTCCGCTGGGACGGTACGGACAGCGTCAGGGTAGGCAGCGACGAAACCCGGGTTCGCGTACTGGATGAAGAGGTCACGACCGATCGGGCAACCTGGCATAACCGTTTCTGGGTGGATGATGAAGGGCAGATCCGTCAGTCCCTGCAATATTTGGGTGCCGGATTCTTCCCGGTTAAAACCACGCTGATCAAGGCCGCGAAATCATGAAAACACTTATTCGCGTTGCGCTGATCGCAAGCTTTGCCACACCGCTCGCCTGGTCTGCCGGGACGGTGAAGGTCTACACGCCGGACAGCACGCAGCCCAAAACGTTAACGAACGCCGGCCACCTGATCGATCTCGTCGGCCAGCCAAGGCTGGCAAACAGCTGGTGGACAGGTGCGGTGATCGCTGAGCGGCAGGCAACGGTGGCGGCGGAACAAAAGCACAAGGCGCTGCTCGCCAGATTAACGGGGTTAGCAGAGCAGGAAGACGGCGACGATGCGGCAGCCATTAACAGCCTTCGCCAGCAGCTTCTGGCGCTAAAGGTTACCGGAAGACAAAACATCAATCTCGATCCGGATGAAGTCCGCGTGACGGAAAAAGGTAATCCGGCCCTGGAGGGAGATTACACGCTCTGGCTCCCGGCGCAGCCTTCCACCATCACGGTGATGGGGCTTATCAGCAGCCCGGGTAAAAAACCGTTTACTCCCGGCCGCGACGTGGCGAGCTATCTCGACGAGCAGAGCCTGCTGAGTGGTGCGGATAACAGCTACGCCTGGGTGATTTATCCTGACGGGAACACGCAAAAGGCGCCGGTTGCCTGGTGGAACAAGCGGCATGTCGAACCCATGCCAGGCAGCATCATTTTTGTCGGTTTTGCCGACCATTTCTGGACGAAGGCATATGACGGGCTGAATGCCGATATCCTTCATTCCCTGACACAGCGGATACCGGAATAATGAAAAAGACCTATCTCTACAGCATGCTGGCACTGTGTGTGAGTGCCGCCTGTCATGCAGAAACATATCCGGCACCCATTGGCCCGTCTCAGTCAGACTTCGGTGGCGTCGGTTTACTGCAAACCCCTACCGCGCGTATGGCGCGAGAAGGGGAAATTAGCCTTAACTATCGTGATAACGACCAGTACCGCTACTATTCTGCATCCGTACAGCTGTTCCCATGGCTCGAAACCACGCTGCGCTACACCGACGTACGTACGAAACAGTACAGCAGCGTGGATGCATTCTCCGGCGATCAGACCTACAAAGATAAAGCCTTCGATCTCAAACTGCGCCTGTGGGAAGAGAGCTACTGGATGCCGCAGGTTTCCGTGGGGGCCAAAGATATCGGCGGTACCGGCCTGTTCGACGCGGAGTACATTGTCGCCAGTAAGGCCTGGGGGCCATTTGACTTCTCGCTGGGGCTTGGCTGGGGCTATCTCGGTACCAGCGGCAACGTGAAAAACCCGTTCTGCACCTACAGCGACAAATTCTGTTATCGCGATAACAGCTATCAGAAAGCGGGTTCCATTAACGGTGATCAGATGTTCCACGGTCCGGCTGCCCTGTTTGGCGGCGTGGAGTATCAGACGCCGTGGCAGCCGCTGCGCCTGAAGCTGGAGTACGAAGGTAACGACTACTCGCAAGAGTTCGCCGGAAAGATTGAGCAAAAGAGCAAGTTTAACGTCGGCGCCATTTACCGCGTCACCGATTGGGCCGACGTTAACCTCAGCTACGAGCGCGGCAACACCGTGATGTTTGGCTTTACGCTGCGCACCAACTTTAACGACATGCGGCCGCACTACAACGACAACGCACGGCCTGCGTACCAGCCGGAGCCGCAGGATGCCATTCTGCAGCACTCCGTGGTGGCCAACCAGCTGACGCTGCTGAAGTACAACGCCGGTCTGGCGGATCCGAAAATCCAGGTGAAAGGCGATACGCTGTACGTGACCGGTGAGCAGGTGAAATACCGCGACTCGCGGGAAGGGATCGAACGTGCCAACCGGATCATCATGAACGATCTGCCGGAGGGGATCCGCACGATCCGCGTAACGGAGAACCGCCTGAACCTGCCGCAGGTGACGACGGAAACGGACGTGGCCAGTCTGAAGCGCCATCTGGAGGGCGAGCCGCTGGGGCATGAAACCGAGCTGGTACAAAAACGCGTTGAGCCAATCGTGCCGGAGACGACCGAGCAGGGCTGGTATATCGATAAATCGCGCTTCGATTTCCACATCGACCCGGTGCTAAACCAGTCTGTCGGCGGGCCGGAAAACTTCTACATGTACCAGTTGGGCGTGATGGCAACGGCGGATCTGTGGGTGACCGACCACCTGCTGACCACCGGCAGCCTGTTTGGCAACATTGCCAACAACTACGACAAGTTCAACTACACTAACCCGCCGAACGACTCGAAGCTGCCGCGCGTGCGTACCCGCGTGCGTGAGTACGTGCAGAACGATGCCTACGTAAACAACCTGCAGGCCAACTACTTCCAGTACTTCGGCAATGGCTTCTACGGCCAGGTCTACGGCGGTTATCTGGAAACCATGTATGGCGGTGCGGGGGCGGAAGTGCTTTATCGTCCGGTGGACAGCAACTGGGCGTTTGGTATTGATGCCAACTACGTTAAACAGCGTGACTGGCGCAGCGCGCAGGACATGATGAAGTTCACCGACTATAGCGTGAAAACCGGCCACCTGACGGCCTACTGGACGCCGTCGTTCGCCCAGGACGTGCTGGTGAAAGCCATCGTGGGCCAGTACCTGGCGGGCGATAAGGGCGGCACGCTGGATATCTCCAAACACTTCGACAGCGGAGTGGTGGTCGGTGGTTACGCCACCATCACCAACGTCTCGCCGGACGAATACGGGGAAGGGGACTTCACCAAAGGGGTGTATGTGTCGATTCCGCTGGATCTGTTCTCATCCGGTCCAACCCGCAGCCGTGCGGCCATTGGCTGGACGCCGCTGACGCGCGACGGGGGCCAGCAGCTGGGTCGTAAGTTCCAGCTGTATGACATGACCAGTGATAAGAACATTAACTTCCGCTGATGCTTCACGCCGGGCGGCACTGCGTTTGCCCGGCCTACGATTTTGTAGGCCCGGTAAGCGCAGTGCCACCGGGCAACTCACAAGCGGCGCAGCAGCCTCGCCGGGTTTCCCGCATAAATGCCTTTCTCGGTGATGGAATTGGTCACCACGCTCCCCGCACCAATCACCACCCCGTCGCAGATGGAGACCGCCAGGATGGTCGCCCCGCTGCCTATCGACACATCATTTCCCACGGTAATGCGTCCCCAGCTGTTCCGGTCAGCATTGGGTTTGCCATCGCGAAACATATCGTTGGCAAACATCACCCCATGGCCAATGAAACAGCGTTCGCCCAGGGTGACGTACTCGCAAATGAAGGTGTGCGACTGAATTTTGCTCTCGTCGCCAATGCGCGTATGGCCCTGAATTTCAACAAACGGGCCGATAAACACACCGTTGCCAAGCACGCAGTCATAGAGATTGCAGGGCTCATACAGGGTGACATTTTCACCACAGGTTACGTTGCGAACCCCGGTAGGTCTGCGCTCCATTCGTTACCTCCGTACATAAAACATAATTAAAAAATATAGAACCACGTCACATTTTTGCGCTATACAGGAACCTCGCCCTGGAGAATGAGGTGCTGTATGACATCCCTGACTCGCCCGCGCGTTGAGTTCATCTCAACTATCCTCCAGACCGTGCTCAACCTCGGTCTGCTGAGCCTTGGCCTGATCCTGGTCGTCTTTTTGGGTAAAGAGACGGTGCATCTGGCGGATGTACTGTTCGCCCCCGAGCAAACCAGCAAATATGCGCTGGTGGAAGGCCTGGTGGTCTACTTTCTCTACTTTGAATTTATCGCCCTGATTGTGAAGTATTTCCAGTCAGGCTTTCACTTCCCGCTGCGCTATTTTGTCTACATTGGGATCACCGCGATAGTGCGCCTGATCATCGTCGATCATAAATCTCCCCTTGATGTGCTGATCTACTCGGCGGCGATCCTGCTGCTGGTGATCACGCTCTGGTTGTGTAATTCGAAGCGGCTGAAGCGCGAATAAAAAAATGGCGCTCCGAAGAGCGCCTAACAACAGTCACAAGTTGGGTTAATACAATACGTCTAAAGTTGAGGGTTGCAGTGGCATAACAGATGAAACTTAACCTTTCACACCGCCCGCCGTCAGGCCGTTGACCAGCCAGCGCTGCGCCAGCAGGAACACCACGGTAATCGGGATGGCAGAGAGTACGGCCGCCGCGGCAAAGTCGCCCCACAGGTAGTTTTGCGGGTTGAGGTATTGCTGCATACCCACGGCCAGGGTGTAACTATTCACATCACGCAGTAGCAGAGACGCGACCGGCACTTCGGTGATGGCGGCGATAAACGACAGGATAAACACCACCGCCAGGATAGGCACCGACAGCGGCAGCAGAACCAGACGGAACGCCTGCCATGGTGTTGCGCCATCCAGCGCCGCCGCTTCTTCCAGCGAGCCGTCGATGGTTTCGAAATAGCCTTTGATGGTCCACACATGCAGGGCGATACCGCCAAGATAGGCGAAGATCACGCCGCCGTGGGTGTTCAGGCCGATAAACGGCACATACTGCCCCAGGCGGTCAAACAAGGCATACAACGCGACCAGAGACAGTACCGCCGGGAACATCTGGAAAATCAGCATCCCTTTCAGCAGTGAAGCCTTGCCCGGGAACTTCATACGGGCGAAGGCGTACGCACAGGTGGTGGAGAGCGTCACAATGCCGATCGCGGTGATGGTCGCCACTTTCACCGAGTTCCACAGCCACAGCAGTACCGGGAACGGCGGCGGGGTAACGCGGCCATCGGCATGCTCCACGCTGAAGCCCAGCGCAAGCTTCCAGTGCTCCCAGGAGATTTCGTCCGGGATCAGGCTGCCGGTAGCGAAGTTACCCGAACGCAGGGAGATGGCGATGACCATCAGCAGCGGGAACATGATCGCCGCAATAAAAATCAGCAGCCCTAAATGCGTCGCCAGGAGGCGCAGTTTCTGAGATTTGGGTTGTACCATAGCCATGATCGATGCCCTCCTTAGTCAAATTTCATACGTGTGGCTTTCAGGTTCACTATCGCCAGCGCGCCAACCAGCAGGAAGATCAGGGTGGCAATCGCTGCCGCCAGACCAAAGTCCTGACCGCCACCGCCTTCAAAGGCGATGCGATAGGTGTAGCTCACGAGCAGATCGGTATAGCCGGCTGGCGTGGTGGTACCGAGACGATCCGGGCCACCGTTGGTCAACAGTTGAATCAGCACGAAGTTGTTAAAGTTGAAGGCAAAGCTGGCAATCATCAGCGGAGTCAGCGGCTTGATGAGCAGCGGCAGCGTAATCTTAAAGAAGTTCTGGAACGGACCCGCGCCATCCATTGCCGAGGCTTCGTACAGGTCGTCCGGGATAGCCTTCAGCAGGCCCATGCACAGGATCATCATGTACGGATAACCCAGCCAGGTGTTGACGATGATAATCATCGAACGAGCGGTGGTCGGGTCGCTGAACCAGGCCGGTTTGATGCCGAACAGCGCGCTCAGCATCATGTTGATTTCACCGAAGCTCTGGTTAAACAGCCCTTTGAAAATCAGAATTGAGATAAACGACGGTACGGCATACGGCAGGATCAGCAGCACGCGGTAGATCGCTTTGCCTTTCAGGGCTTCCCACTGCACGAGGCAGGCCAGCACCATACCCACGGCAACGGTCAGGAGTACCGTCAATACGGAGAAGACCACCGTCCAGACGAAGATAGCAAAGAACGGCTTCTGGATCCCTTCGTCGGTAAACACGCGGGTAAAGTTGTCCCAGCCGATAGTCACGGTATAACCCGGGCTGAGTTTGTCATCGCCCCAGCTGCCGTCGGCGTTTACAGACTGATAGAAACCAATATCGTTGTTCGGACGGTACTTCACACCGCTCTGGTTATTCGTCAGCGTGCCGTCATCCGCCAGGGTATAGAGTGGCTGCGTGCCGGAGAACTGGCGCAGCGAGCTCATGGTCACTTTGCTTTCGTCTGGCAATACGGCGGTGAGCTGAGTTAGCGCCTGACGGTTCTGGGTAATGATACGCAGGTTAGCGCGTTCGCCTTCCGGCAGGGCAGGGGCCTCTTTTAAGGCCAGCTTCTGCTCGCCGCCAAATTTGAAAGCGTCGGAAATATAGGTTTTGCCGCTCTCGCCGTCAGTCAGTGCTAATTTCCATTCGTCACCCGCAGGATACAAACCAAAGTTGAAGGTCTTTCCTGCCTGATAAGAACGGTCCAGAAGTACCTGAGTGGCGCGCTCTTGTGCGAGCTGGTTGGTGCTGCTGTAGTTAGTGAATGCGATAGCGATAGTACAGATCAGCGGGAACAGGACAAACAGCCCCATCCCGGCCACGCCCGGATAGACATAACGCCAGGCATATGCCTTACGGTTGGCGAAAATATACAGGCCAGCAGAGCTTAAAATCAGCGTCATGATGGCGAACAGATATTCCCCTTGTACGTACATTAAAACAACAAGGTAACCCACCAGCAGACAGAGCAGACCGATCGCTGACCACTTCAGCACGTCGCTTTGCCACCAATGTTTCTTTTTAATGACATCCATGGGGTTCTTCCTCTACAACGATGGAAACTTATTGTCAGGTGGCGCTGCGCTTACCTGACCTACGGATCGTGCCGTAGTCGTAGGGCGGGTAAGCGCAAGCGCCACCCGCCGTTTTTCTGCTTACTTAGTAATACGACCCTGCGCATCTTTCAGCGCGGCATCGACAGTCTGACGACCGCTTGCGGCGTTAATCACCGCAGTACGGGTGGCATACCAGAACGCGGCCATCTGTGGGATGTTCGGCATGATTTCGCCTTTCTGGGCGTTATCCATGGTTGCCGCGATACGTGGGTCTTTTGCCAGCTGATCCTGGAAGGATTTCAGCGCAACGGCACCCAGCGGTTTGTCCTTGTTCACTTCATCCAGACCCTGATCGGTCAGCAGGTAGTTTTCGAGGAACTCTTTCGCCAGCTCTTTGTTCGGGCTGGCGGCGTTGATACCTGCGCTCAGCACGCCGACGAACGGTTTAGACGGCTTGCCGTTGAAGGTTGGCAGCAGCGTCACGCCGTAGTTGATTTTGCTCTTGTCGATGTTGGTCCAGGCCCACGGACCGTTGATGGTCATCGCGGTTTCGCCTTTGTTGAACGCCGCTTCCGCGATGGAGTAATCGGTATCCGCGTTCATGTGTTTGTTCTTGATCAGATCGACCAGGAAGGTCAGACCCGCTTTCGCACCCGCGTTGTCCACGCCCACGTCTTTGACGTCATATTTGCCGTTTTCAAACTTGAACGCGTAACCGCCATCGGCAGCAATCAGCGGCCAGGTGAAGTACGGCTCCTGCAGGTTGAACATCAGCGCGCTCTTACCTTTCGCTTTCAGCTCTTTATCCAGTTTCGGGATCTCTTCCCAGGTTTTCGGCGGGTTAGGCACCAGGTCTTTGTTATAAATCAGAGACAGGGCTTCCACTGCGATTGGATAAGCGATCAGCTTGCCGTTATAGCGAACGGCGTCCCAGGTGAACGGGAACAGTTTGTCCTGGAAGGCTTTATCAGGCGTGACTTCCGCCAGCAGGCCGGATTGTGCATAACCCCCGAAACGGTCATGCGCCCAGAAGATGATGTCCGGGCCGTCACCGGTTGCCGCAACCTGCGGGAATTTCTCTTCCAGCTTGTCCGGGTGTTCTACGGTGACTTTGATACCGGTGTCTTTTTCGAATTTTTTACCCACTTCGGCCAGGCCGTTATAGCCTTTGTCGCCGTTAATCCAGATAACCAGCTTACCTTCTTCAATTTTGGCGAGAGCCGGTGCGGAAATCATCATTGCTGCAAGGGCGGACAATGCGAAAACGCGTGCGCCAGTCTTGATCTTCATATCTGCCATCCTTTTTTGGTGATGTGCTCGTGGATACATAAGGTGGTTCAACGTCACTCAGTCTCCTTATTTGACATCCTCTTTCCATCCTCCCAACCCCTACGCCCCACCCCCGGTTTGTGTGATCTGTGTTGCATAAATTTAAGTTATGAGTGCTGGCGCACATAAAAACACGCTGAATTTTGCAGGTGGCTTCACGAATTTTGCCTCAGCCCGCCAGCTGCGGTCGCAGAGCCTGCTCTCTCATCCTCCCGCCTCCTCCCCCATAAAAAAGCCGGGGGGTGGAGGATTCGCGAAAGTAATGGATACCCCATAGTGAACTTATCTTGAATGTTTCTGTCGGTGACAGGTTGTAACGAAGGGAGAAGGGCATGGCGAGCGTACAGCTGCGTAATGTAACGAAAGCCTGGGGCGATGTGGTGGTGTCAAAAGACATCAATCTCGACATCCACGAAGGTGAATTCGTGGTGTTTGTTGGCCCATCTGGCTGCGGTAAATCAACTCTGCTGCGTATGATTGCCGGTCTTGAAACCATCACCAGCGGTGATTTGCTGATTGGTGATACCCGAATGAACGACATCCCGCCTGCCGAACGAGGCGTCGGCATGGTGTTCCAGTCTTATGCACTTTATCCCCATCTTTCCGTCGCCGAGAACATGTCCTTTGGCCTGAAGCTGGCGGGGGCGAAAAAAGAGGTGATTAACCAGCGCGTCACGCAGGTGGCAGAAGTGTTACAGCTGGCACACCTGCTGGAGCGTAAACCGAAGGCGCTTTCCGGTGGTCAGCGTCAGCGCGTCGCGATTGGCCGTACGCTGGTGGCCGAACCACGCGTCTTCCTGTTGGATGAACCGCTTTCTAACCTGGATGCCGCGCTGCGCGTCCAGATGCGTATCGAAATCTCCCGTCTGCATAAACGTCTTGGCCGCACGATGATTTACGTCACCCACGATCAGGTCGAAGCGATGACGCTGGCCGACAAAATTGTGGTGCTGGACGCAGGCCGCGTAGCACAGGTGGGTAAACCGCTGGAGCTGTATCACTATCCGGCAGACCGCTTTGTTGCGGGCTTTATTGGCTCGCCAAAGATGAACTTCCTGCCCGTCAAAGTCACGGCGACAGCCATTGAACAGGTACAGGTGGAGTTGCCAAACCGTCAGCAAGTCTGGTTGCCGGTCGACAGCGCCAACGTACAGGTGGGGGCCAACATGTCCCTCGGTATTCGTCCTGAACATTTACTGCCGAGCCACATCGCCGATGTGACGCTGGAAGGTGAAGTTCAGGTCGTCGAACAACTTGGTCACGAAACACAGATTCATATCCAGATCCCCGCCATCCGTCAGAACCTGGTCTACCGCCAGAATGACGTGGTGTTGGTAGAAGAGGGTGCCACATTCGCTATCGGTTTGCCGCCAGAGCGTTGCCATCTGTTCCGCGAGGATGGCACTGCATGTCGTCGGCTGCACAAAGAGCCAGGCGTTTAAGCAATCCCAAAAGAAGACACGAAACCGACAGGTCAAGTGTTCAAAGAAAAGCAATGATCTCAGGAGATAGAATGATGATTACTCTGCGCAAAGTCCCTCTGGCACTCGCCATTGCGGCAGGCATTATGTCTGCCCAGGCAGGCGCTGTAGACTTTAAAGGTTATGCTCGTTCCGGCATTGGCTGGACCGGGAGTGGCGGTGAACAACAATGTTTTGCAACGACGGGTACTGGCGGTACTAAATATCGTCTCGGTAACGAATGTGAAACCTATGCTGAATTGAAACTGGGCCAGGAAGTGTGGAAAGAGGGCGACAAGAGCTTCTATTTCGACACTAACGTAGCGTATTCCGTTTCTCAGCAGAACGACTGGGAATCCACCAGCCCGGCCTTCCGTGAAGCTAACGTGCAGGGTAAAAACCTGATTGAGTGGCTGCCAGGCTCCACCATCTGGGCCGGTAAGCGCTTCTATCAGCGTCATGACGTTCACATGATCGACTTCTACTACTGGGACATCTCAGGTCCTGGTGCCGGTATTGAAAACATCGATCTGGGCTTTGGTAAACTCTCTCTGGCAGCTACCCGCTCTTCTGAATCAGGCGGTTCTGCAACCTTCGCCGATCGTGATGAAAACGGCGATCGTGTTTATGACAACATTGTACCTAACGACGTCTTCGACGTGCGTTTAGCCGGTCTGGAAACCAACCCGGGCGGTACGCTGGAGCTGGGCGTTGACTATGGTCACACCAACATTCCTGACGACTACTACCTGCAGCCTGGCGCTTCTAAAGATGGCTGGTTGTTCACTGCTGAACACACCCAGAGCATGATGAAGGGCTTCAACAAGTTCGTACTGCAGTACGGTACGGATTCCATGACCTCTAACGGCAAAGGTATTCCACAGGGCGGTAGCGTTGATAACGATGGCTCCATGTGGCGTGTGCTGGACCACGGTGCAATCACCCTGGCAGACCGTTGGGACCTGATGTACGTCGGTATGTACCAGAACATCGATCGTGACAACAACAACGGTACCGAGTGGTGGACTGTGGGTGTTCGTCCGATGTTCAAATGGACGCCAATCATGAGCACCCTGCTTGAAGTGGGCTACGACAACGTCAAATCTCAGAGAACTGACGAGAAGAACAGCCAGTACAAAATCACCCTGGCACAGCAATGGCAGGCAGGCGACAGCATCTGGTCCCGTCCGGCTATCCGTGTCTTCGCAACCTACGCGAAGTGGGATGAGAAATGGGGTTACGCAAACAACAGCGACACTGGCTACACCTCCGGTGTGGCTTACAGTGACACCTCTGCGAAAACCTTCAGCCGTGGCGACAACGATGAGTGGACCTTCGGCGCCCAGATGGAAATCTGGTGGTAATTTGTTAGACCTGACGTAATGACCTGAAAAGAGGGGCGCAAGCCCCTCTCTCCTTAGGGTGCTGCGCGCTATTGCCTGGCCACCGCAGTGCTCACGCTATCAGAGGTAATAACAATGAAAATGAAGAAAAGTCTCGTCGCGCTGTGCCTCTCTGCGGGGCTGTTAGCCTGTGTTCCGGCCGTCTCCTTTGCAGACGTGAATTTCGTGCCACAAAATACCAGTGCTGCGCCCGCTATCCCGGCAGCGGCACTCCAGCAACTGACATGGACGCCGGTTGATCAATCCAAAACGCAGTCGACTCAGCTCTCTATGGGTGGCCAACAACTGAACGTGCCGGGAATTTCTGGCCCCGTTGCGGCTTATAGCGTACCGGCGAACATTGGTGAATTGACCCTGACGCTGACCAGCGAAGTGAACAAACAGACCAGTGTGTTTGCGCCAAACGTCCTGATCCTCGATCAAAACATGACGCCATCGGCGTTCTTCCCGAGCGACTATTTTAGCTATCAGGAACCGGGCGTAATGAGTGCGGACCGCCTGGAAGGCGTTATGCGCCTGACGCCTGCTCTGGGTCAGCAAAAGATTTACGTGCTGGTATTCACAACAGAGAAAGATTTGCAGCAGACAACAAAGCTGGTTGACCCGGCGAAAGCTTATGCCAAAGGCACCGGTAACTCTGTCCCGGATATTCCGGATCCGCTTGCCCGCCATACCACTGATGGCCTGGTCAAACTGAAAGTTTCCACCAACAGCGCTTCCAGCGTACTCGTTGGCCCACTGTTTGGCTCGTCTGGTCCTGGTCCGGTGACTGTGGGGAATACCGCTGCACCTGTTTATACCGCGCCAGCGGCTACGGCAGCCGCGACCGCAGCCCCAGCTCCGGCGAAGAAAGCTGAGCCGGTACTGAACGACACCGAAGAATACTTCAACAACGCCATTAAGCAGGCGGTGAAGCGCGGCGATGTCGATAAAGCGCTGAAACTGCTTGATGAAGCCGAACGTTTAGGTTCAACCACTGCCCGTTCCACCTTTATCAGCAGTGTAAAAGGCAAGGGGTAACCGTTTCCCCACAGTGCTGATTTGTTAGTAGTTTAGTGCGCCTGAGTGGGCGCACTTTTTTTCGTGCCGCTCGCGCTGTTGCACCATTGTTGCGATAGTGATCGCTAAATAACGTTTGACCGCCCTCAATGCGCTTTTCTGCGATACAATGCCATTACGTTATGTATCGGAGAGTCCGGCATGTCACACCCTGCGCTAACGCAACTGCGTTCGCTGCGCTATTTCGACCAAATACCTGCGCTTGACCCGCAGCAGCTTGACTGGTTGCTGCTGGAAGATTCCATGACTAAACGTTTTGAGCAACAGGGCAAGACGGTTACGGTGACGATGATTCAGGAAGGGTTTGTCACCTCTGCTGGCATTGCCAGTGAGCTGCCGCTGTTACCAAAAGAAGAACGCTACTGGTTGCGTGAAATTCTGCTCTGCGCGGATGGTGAGCCGTGGCTCGCCGGACGAACCGTGGTGCCTGAATCCACCCTTTCCGGGCCAGAGCTGGCACTGCAACGGCTGGGAAATACCCCGCTCGGGCGGTATCTTTTTACCTCGTCTGAACTTACCCGGGATTTTATTGAAATTGGACGCGATGCCGAACTGTGGGGACGTCGTTCCCGTCTTCGCCTGAGCGGTAAACCGTTAATACTGACGGAGCTTTTTTTACCGGCATCGCCGTTGTACTGAGAGGAAGAAAAAAATGGAGTGGAGCCTGACGCAGAACAAGCTGCTGGCCTATCACCGCTTAATGCGTACCGATAAACCCATCGGCGCGCTACTGCTGTTGTGGCCGACATTATGGGCGCTATGGGTGGCGACGCCGGGCGTTCCACCGCTGTGGATCCTGGGCGTGTTTGTGGCCGGTGTCTGGCTGATGCGTGCGGCGGGCTGTGTGGTCAATGACTACGCCGATCGTAAATTCGACGGACATGTGAAACGGACAGCCAATCGTCCGTTACCCAGCGGGCAGGTCACAGAGAAAGAGGCCCGTGTGCTGTTTATCGTGCTGGTGCTGCTCTCCTTCCTGCTGGTGTTAACCCTCAACACCATGACCATCCTGCTTTCCGTTGCGGCTCTCGCGCTGGCATGGGTCTATCCGTTTATGAAACGCTATACCCATCTGCCGCAGGTGGTGCTCGGCGCGGCGTTTGGCTGGTCGATCCCAATGGCGTTTGCGGCGGTCAGCGAGTCGGTACCGCTGAGCTGCTGGCTGATGTTCCTGGCGAACATTCTCTGGGCCGTGGCTTATGACACGCAATATGCGATGGTTGACCGCGATGACGATCTGAAAATTGGCATTAAATCGACCGCCATTCTGTTTGGTCGTCACGACAAGCTGATTATCGGTATCCTGCAGGTCGCCGTGCTGGCGCTGATGGTGGCGATTGGCCGCCTGAACGGGCTCAACTGGGAGTTTTACTGGTCAGTGCTGGTGGCGGGGCTGCTGTTTGCATATCAGCAAAAGCTGATCGCAAAGCGTGAGCGTGACGCCTGTTTTAAAGCGTTTATGAATAATAACTACGTGGGCCTGGTGCTGTTTTTAGGACTGGCGATGAGTTACTTTGGCTAAAAAGAAGCCCGGTGGCGCTAGCGCTTACCGGGCCTACATGTCATGCAGGATCGTAGGCCGGGTAAGCGCAAGCGCCACCCGGCTTTTTCACATCACTCGCCCTGCGTCGCACTCTCAATCGTCAAACGCACGTCGGAGGTAATCAGCTCTGCCAGCATCTGATACACCTTCAGCGTCTCTTCCGGCTCGGCATCGCCCGTGTCGCTAATGAACCCTTCATCACGCAACGTCAGTACCAGCGAACTGAAGACCGCTTTGTCGAAGAATTCCGGGGCGTTGATGCCGTGCAGAACAGAAAGGCGCTGTGCAAGCGTCCGGCTCTCTTTCTCCAGCGTACCGCGGTTAATGGATGGGTTCGCGCTCAGCAGCCAGAAGGTGATGGCGTAGCGCTGCAGCGTTTCACGCGCACCCGCCGCCAGCAGTTGCAGCGTGCGGGAGCGTGACGGATTAATATGCAGCTCATCGTTAACGACGGTAATCAGCCCCTGACGACGCAGCTCCTCAGTCATTTTATCCAGCTCAATCGCCAGCTCATCCTTGCTCCAGCGCAGGAACAGCTCTGCTTTCAGCATCGGATAGAGCGTTTCCACGTGACGCAGCAGCTCCTGACGAGAAATACGGCGATGCTGGGTAATGATCGCCGCCATCAGCGACGGCAGCATCAGCATATGCGCGATATTGTTACGATAGTAGGTCATCAGCACCGCCTGCTCGCGCGGCAGAATGATGATGTCGCCAATCGTATCTTTCTCGACTTCAAACTTGTTCATCTGCAGCGCATGGTCGATCAGCTCGCTCGCCGTGCTGGCAGGCGTCGTTGAATCCACCGAGTAGGGAACGTTGCGCATCAGGTCAAGATAGCAATCCAGCTGCTCCGTAAGCTGTTCACGGGTCAGCGAGCGTTGACGTGACGCCAGCAGTGCCGTACAGCACAGGTTCATGGCGTTTGCGGCACCGGCGTTGTTAATACGCACCATCAGCTCAGCCGCGATACCGTTAACCGTTGGCGTCAGCCAGGCTGGACGCACCGCTTCGATAGGATCGATAGACTCGCGCCAATCGGGAACATGGTTGTTCAGATACGTCATCAACGGCATCGGCTCGCCGAAGTTTACGTAGCCCTGACCAAGATTGCGTAGCTTGCTCAGCCCGCGCAGCATCTGCGGCAGGCTCTCTTTCTCTTTAGTCGCCCCGCGCAGCTCTTTGGCGTAAGTCCCCACTTCCATGACGTGCTCATAGCCAATGTAAATGGGCACCAGCGTGATGGGACGAGTGCCGCCGCGTAGCATCGCCTGGATGGTCATCGACAGCGTGCCAGTTTTCGGATCCAGCAGACGGCCGGTTCGTGAACGTCCCCCCTCCACGAAGTACTCAACGGAATAACCGCGGCTGAACAGCTCGCCCAGATATTCACGGAATACGGTGGAGTAGAGCTTGTTGCCCTTAAAGGTACGACGAATGAAGAACGCCCCCAGGCGGCGGAAAATCGGGCCTGCTGGCCAGAAGTTCAGGTTGATACCGGCTGCGATGTGCGGTGGCACCAGCCCCTGGTGATAGAGCACATACGAGAGGAGCAGGTAGTCCATGTGGCTGCGGTGGCAGGGCACATAAACAATTTCATGGCCGTCATGCGCCAGTTGGCGAACGCGCTCGGCGTTATGGACGTTAATGCCCTGATAGAGGCGGTTCCATGTAAAGCCCAGGATGCGGTCAGAAAGACGGATCATCTCATAGGAGAAGTTCGCGGCAATCTCTTCCATCAGCGCAATGGCGTTCTGCTGTGCTTTTTCATGAGAAATCTTTTTACTGCGCGCTTCGTCTTCAACAGCACGAGCGATCGCTTTGGAAGCCAGCAGCTTGTTGAAGAGATCCTGACGCGCCGGAAGGCGAGGGCCAACGGCGGCCAGACGCTGACGAGCGAAATGCATGCGCGCCACGCGCGCCAGTTTTTGCGCGATGATCTTATCGGTGCCGTGCTCGTCGGCCATCCGGCGCAGCGAGACGGAAGGGGAGAAGCGCACAAAGCTGTCGCGCCCCAGCCAGGAGACGGCGAAGAATTTCTGGATGCCATTAAGCATGCGTAACGGTGGGTTCTCTTCCCCCTTTTCGCGGCCCGGACGACGACCAAACATCACCGACACCGGCACCATCTGCACATCCAGATCGGGATTGCTGCGATGCAGGTCGAGATAGTCGTGGAACAGCTTAATGGACTCTTCTTTTGGCGTGTAATAGGTAAACACGCGTGGCCCACCGTGAATGAACACGTATCGCGGCAATAGCGTACCGTCGACTTCTAACGGTTCAAGCGGGTCAGGTAAATCATGCGCCAGACACTGGGCGCGAAGCGTCAGCAAGTCTGCCTTCGAGTTATAAGGCAAAACATACATAATAGGGCGCGACGTATCGAGCCCCAATTCCAGCGCGGGTTCTGCTGGGATAGACTTACTTTTTACCAGGACGCTTAATGGTAAATTAAGTAATTTGTAGTAAATTCGTGGCCAGCCAGACATAAACGATGTAAAGCCTCTGGTTAATAATGCAATTGCGGCGCAAGGATAACAGAAAGCGCGCGAAATTACTGTTGTTACCCGTCATACTTCAGGCTACAGCGCAACACGTTGCGCCTCCTGTTATTGACGCTATTTCAAATAAAAGGTTCTTTTAATGGCCAATAATACCACTGGGTTAACCCGTATCATTAAAGCTGCTGGCTATTCCTGGAAAGGTTTTCGCGCCGCTTGGGTCAACGAAGCCGCGTTTCGCCAGGAGGGTGTCGCCGCGATTGTCGCGGTGATTATCGCCTGTTTCCTTGATGTTGATGCCATTACCCGCGTGCTTCTGATCGGCTCCGTGCTGTTGGTGATGATAGTGGAAATTATTAATAGCGCTATTGAGGCCGTTGTGGACCGTATTGGCTCTGATTTCCACGAACTTTCTGGCCGGGCAAAAGACATGGGCTCTGCTGCCGTGTTGCTGGCGATTATCACTGCGGTCATCACCTGGGTCACGCTGCTTTGGTCACATTTCCGATGAGCCTCGAGGAATAATTAAGTCCCTGGTTTTTTGTGCAGTTTTTGGTTCCAAAATCGCCTTTGACTGTATATACTCACAGCATAACTGTATATACACCCAGGGGGCGGAATGAAAGCGTTAACGACCAGGCAGCAAGAGGTGTTTGATCTCATTCGGGATCATATCGGCCAGACGGGTATGCCACCCACGCGTGCGGAAATCGCGCAGCGTCTGGGCTTCCGTTCTCCGAACGCTGCCGAGGAACACCTGAAAGCGCTGGCGCGTAAAGGCGTAATTGAGATTGTATCGGGTGCTTCACGCGGTATCCGCCTGCTGGTGGAAGAAGAGACGGGCATTCCGCTGGTGGGGCGCGTCGCGGCAGGTGAACCTCTGCTGGCGCAACAGCATATTGAAGGCCACTATCAGGTTGATCCCGGCATGTTCAAGCCGAGCGCGGATTTCCTGCTGCGCGTAAGCGGTATGTCCATGAAAGACATCGGTATTCTTGACGGCGATCTGCTTGCGGTGCATAAAACGCAAGACGTGCGTAACGGCCAGGTTGTGGTGGCACGCATCGATGATGAAGTCACCGTTAAACGCCTGAAAAAGCAAGGTAATACGGTTCAGCTGCTGCCGGAAAACAACGAGTTTTCCCCCATTGTGGTAGACCTCCGCGAACAAAACTTCTCTATCGAGGGGCTGGCGGTAGGGGTCATTCGCAACGGAGAATGGCTGTAATCTCATCCTGACAGGCTACGGATCTGCCGTGGCCTGATTCCTTATCCACTCCCGGTATTTTTTCATGTCACTGCTTACGGCATCCGATAAGGCATTGTGGCGTCTTGCACTGCCGATGATTTTTTCCAATATCACCGTTCCTCTGCTGGGGCTGGTGGATACGGCAGTTATTGGTCACCTTGATTCACCCATCTATCTGGGCGGCGTGGCGATTGGCGCGACGGCGACCAGCTTCCTTTTTATGCTCCTGCTCTTTTTGCGCATGAGTACCACCGGGCTTACGGCGCAGGCGTACGGTGCTAAAGATCCTTTGCGTCTGGCGCGTGCGCTGGTTCAGCCGTTAATTCTGGCGCTTGGGGCAGGCGCGTTAATCGCTATATTACGTACCCCACTGATTGATCTGGCGCTGCATGTCGTTGGCGGCAGCGAGGCGGTACTGGAGCAGGCACGACGCTTCCTGGAAATTCGCTGGCTCAGCGCGCCCGCGTCGCTGGCCAATCTGGTTCTGTTGGGGTGGTTACTCGGCGTGCAGTATGCCCGCGCGCCCGTGATCCTGCTGGTGGTAGGCAACCTCCTCAACATCGTGCTCGATCTCTGGCTGGTGATGGGCCTGCACATGAACGTGCAGGGTGCGGCACTGGCGACGGCGATTGCCGAATACGGGACGTTTATCCTTGGTCTGTGGATGGTATGGCGGGTGCTGGTCATGCGCGGGATCTCCGTTACACTGCTCAAGAATGCATGGCGAGGCAATATCCGCACCCTGCTGGCGCTTAATCGCGACATTATGCTGCGCTCACTGCTGCTGCAGCTCTGTTTCGGCGCACTGACGGTCTTTGGCGCCCGGCTTGGGCCAGATATCGTCGCGGTGAATGCCGTTCTGATGACGCTGCTGACCTTTACCGCCTATGCACTGGATGGCTTTGCCTATGCTGTGGAAGCGCATTCCGGCCAGGCATACGGCGCACGTGAAAGTGGTCAGCTGCGGGATGTCTGGCGGGCGGCCTGTCGGCAGTCGGGGCTGGTGGCGCTGGCGTTCGCGCTGATTTACGCCTGTTTTGGCGAACAGATTATTGCGTTACTCACCTCCCTTCCTGCACTGCGCGAGCTGGCAAGTCATTACCTCATCTGGCAGGTCATTTTGCCGGTGGTGGGGGTCTGGTGCTATCTGCTGGACGGTATGTTTATTGGCGCGACGCGAGGAGCGGAGATGCGTAACAGTATGGCGGTGGCGGCGGCTGGTTTTGCCCTGACGCTGCTCACGCTCCCCTGGCTGGGTAACCATGGTTTATGGCTCTCCCTGGCGGTCTTTCTCGCGTTGCGGGGCCTGTCACTGGGCTTTATCTGGCACCGGCACTGGCAAAACAATACCTGGCTTCCTTCCCGCAACGATATATCGTGACGGTTAAAGATTCCGAATATGAAATCAACTGCCGAATCCTTAACTACAATTATTATCACGTCCAGCAGAAAAGAACGTAACGGACGTTACGACCCGACGCTTAACTAAGAGGACACGATGATGAATAAAGACGAAATCGGCGGCAACTGGAAGCAGTTCAAAGGTAAAGCGAAAGAACAGTGGGGTAAGCTGACGGATGACGATATGACGGTCATCGAAGGTAAACGCGATCAGCTTGTCGGTAAAATTCAGGAACGCTACGGTTACGAGAAAGACCAGGCGGAAAAAGAGGTCGGCGACTGGGAAAAACGCAACGACTACCGTTGGTAACCGTGTGATACCCGACAGTACAAGGAAGTACTCCCTGAGGGCGGCCATGGGCCGCCTTTGTTTTGGCTGTTAACGCGGCTTTTTCTTTACGAGGATAGAGTGGTCATGGTGGCACGCGTCCTGATGCCGGCAGGCCTCCACTTCTACACACGCAGAGCATAATCCGTGTGCTTCAATGACGTTATGGCGCAAGGCAAAGCCCATTCTGGCCGCCAGCGTATGCATAATATCTTCTACGCCTTCCGCCCCTTCTTCTTTCACCACGCCACAACGGTCGCAGATAAACATGGCCGACGTATGGGTTGGCTGGTCAAAAAGATGACACAACACATAACTGTTTGTGGATTCGACCTTGTGTACAAACCCTTGTTCCAGCAGAAAATCTAGCGCACGATAGACCGTAGGCGGTTTAGCCTGTGGCTCGCTTTCGCGCAGCAGGTCGAGCAGGTCGTATGCGCTGATGGCGCCCTGCTGCAGGGTCATCAGACGCAAGACTTCAAGGCGCTGCGGAGTCAGGCGCACATTGCGTTGCGCGCACAGCTTCTCTGCCTGCGCTAACAGCTCTTTTGTGGACTTATCCATTTAGCACCTCGGATGTTATAGGCTGGCAAACCCTCACTTTACCATGTTCTGGTAAAAACGCCGAGATCCGCCAGGCTGTGCTATACCTGACCCATCGCAAACCGGGAAATTAAATATGAAAAAACCTGACTGTATTCGGCACTGGCGAGACGTGGAAGAGCCAGATAATTCAACCTATCCCGACAGCAACGAGCTTTTCTCCATCGGTGCACCGCTGGCTCGTCACCTGGGGCTCAGGCGAATCGGTATTCACCACGAGCGTTTGCCGCCCGGGCGTCGAACCTCCTATCCCCACGCGGAAAGCGACGAAGAGGAGTTCATCTATGTGCTGGAAGGGTATCCGGAAGCCTGGATTAACGGCTATTTGTGGAAGCTTGAACCCGGCGACAGCGTAGGGTTTCCTGCTGGCACCGGCGTCTGCCATACCTTTATTAATAACACCGAAGAAGAGGTGCGATTACTGGTTGTTGGCGAGGCTAACAAGAAGCACAACCGAATCTACTATCCGCTTAATCCGGAGTATGCCGCCACGCGTGAAGATCGCTGGGTTGATCATCCCCCTCAGTTCTTTGGGCCGCACGATGGAAAACCTGGGAAAAAATAATTTCCTCTTCTATAAATATTGAGGGCCGTCACAAATAACAACAGGCCTGTCCGGAGTTTTACTTAAGGAAATAGCGGGTCTTTTTGTACTTATTCACAGCAATAGTTCGTTCCTGTTTGGGTGATAACAAACAGGGTGATGTTATTAACGACAATAAGACGAGCATACTGTGAAAAAACATTTTAAATTTTCGGTGGTTAGCATCGCTGTCTCCCTGTTTATGGCAAATCAGGCGGGAGCAGCCAATACCTGGACAGAATCACGTAGCGACGCAATGGGTGGTACGGGCGTCGCTTCGGGCAGCTATGGCAGCGGGGCGTTAATCAACCCTGCGTTGTTGGCAAAGGCGAAACCGGACGATGATGTGACGGTTATTTTACCGTCCGTCGGCGTGCAGGTGACGGATGAAGACAATCTTCAGGATGAGATTGATACCATCAACGATAAAATCAATCACTATAAGGATGTGGTTGATAGCCTGACCCCCATCGAAGTGATTACCAACCCGCTGGGCTCAATCAATCAGTTCCAGGGAGCGGCAAAAGATCTTGCCGATGAACTGGACTATCTCAAAGGCAAAACCGCACGCGCTACGGCAGGCGCGGGGATTGCGGTGAGTATCCCTAACGATGTGCTCTCCGTGGCCTTTATGGCGAAAGGCTATGCCCACGGGCGCGTCAGCTCTTCCATCGATCAGCAAGATATTGATTACCTGCGCAGTATCCAAAACAGCGATGCGGTGGCGGCGGGCGTGGCACTGGATGCGGCGCTAAACGGTACTGATCAAATCACAAAAAACCTTAACTCTACGGCGTCTGGCCGGGCGGCAATTGTCTCCGATTATGGTGTTGCCATTGCCCGTCAGTTCGATCTGGGTGGCGTCCCGGTTTCCCTTGGTGTCACGCCAAAACTGCAGAAAACCTGGATCTACAACTACACCACCTCAATTTACGATTACGACAGTAACAAGTGGAACGACAGCCGCTACCGGAAAGACGATACCGGCTTTAACGTGGATGCCGGTATCGCGGCCGATTTCGGCGAGCACTGGACGGTCGGGGTGAGCGGGCAAAACCTGATGTCGCGCGATATCGACACCAAGGACATTCGCATCCGCAACGGGCGCACGGGGGAAGTGGTGAGCTATAAAGACACCTATCAAATCCGTCCGCTGGTGACGGCCGGTGCCGCCTGGCACAACGATCTGGTGACCCTGACCGCCGATGGCGATCTGACAGAAACCAAAGGCTTTAAAAGCGAAGATACCTCGCAGTATGTTGGCGTGGGTGCGGAAGTGACGCCGCTGAGCTGGCTGGCCGTGCGGGCGGGTTATCGTGCCGATATGAAAGGGAATGACAGTAACGTCTTTACCGGTGGTGTCGGTTTTGCACCGTTTAACACGGTCCACGTCGACCTGATGGGGCTCTACGGTGAAGATGAAACCTGGGGTGCAGGGGCACAGTTAAGTATGACGTTCTAAAGGGCACCGGAGGCGTTGCGCCTCCGGCTTTTCTTTATGCTATAGTAGCGCCCCTTTTCCACCAGATGCTTAAAACTTCGCCATGTCGTCAGAACACCAGACTGCCTTTCCCGCACACCGTTTCTCCATTGCGCCCATGCTCGACTGGACGGACAGACACTGCCGCTATTTCCTGCGCCAGCTCTCCCGCCATACGCTGCTGTACACCGAAATGGTCACCACCGGTGCAATTATTCACGGTAAGGGCGACTATCTGGCGTACAGCGAAGAAGAGCATCCGGTTGCCCTGCAACTGGGTGGCAGCGATCCGGCTGCGCTGGCGCACTGTGCGAAGCTGGCAGAAGAACGTGGCTACGACGAAATTAACCTTAACGTTGGCTGTCCGTCCGATCGCGTGCAAAACGGCATGTTCGGCGCCTGTCTGATGGGGAACGCACAGCTGGTAGCGGACTGCATCAAGGCGATGCGTGATGTGGTCTCCATTCCGGTGACGGTGAAGACCCGTATCGGTATTGATGACCAGGACAGCTACGAATTCTTGTGTGATTTCATCAATACGGTTGCCGGAAAGGGCGAGTGCGAGATGTTTATCATCCATGCGCGTAAAGCCTGGCTCTCTGGCCTTAGCCCGAAAGAGAACCGCGAAATTCCGCCGCTGGACTACCCGCGTGTGTATCAACTGAAGCGGGACTTCCCGCACCTGACCATGTCGATCAACGGTGGTATCAAGTCGCTCGACGAGGCCAAAACACATCTGGCGCATATGGATGGCGTGATGGTCGGTCGCGAGGCATATCAGAATCCGGGTATTCTGAAGACGGTCGATCGCGAGATCTTCGGCGTTGAAGGCGCAGACACTGACCCGGTTGCCGTGGTGCGGGCCATGTATCCGTACATTGAACGTGAGCTGAGTAACGGCACTTACCTTGGCCATATCACGCGTCATATGCTTGGCCTGTTCCAGGGGATCCCGGGCGCACGCCAGTGGCGTCGCTATCTGAGCGAGAACGCCCATAAAGCTGGCGCGGATATCGAAGTGCTGGAACAGGCGCTACGCCTGGTTGCAGATAAACGATAAATCTCGCTAAAAATTCGTCAAATTCACCACGCCCCGCACAGCCTTGCGGGGCGTTTTGCTTTTATAACAACACGTTAGAGTTGGCATGGTTCTTGTAATGATTGCGACATCATTCGGGAACTCGTGGGAGAGAACCATGCTGGAACTGCTTTTTGTGATTGGCTTTTTTGTCATGCTGTTAGCCACCGGCGTGTCGCTGCTCGGCATTCTGGCAGCGCTTGTGGTGGCGACAGTGGTCATGTTTATTGGCGGATTATTTGCCCTGACGATCAAACTTCTGCCGTGGCTGCTGCTGGCCGTTGCGGTGGTGTGGGTTATGCGGGCGATTAAATCACCAAAACTGCCCACTTATCAGCGTAATAACCGCTTTCGTTACTAAGGTATTGAGGGGTTCGTCACATACCTGCAACTTTTCCGGCGGCATTGCTTAGAACGGAATAGGATTTACTTATCGAATCTGTCACTATGGCTGCCGCTAAAGAATTCATCGAGCTGTACCCTACATACAGCCGAACTAAAAAAAGAAAGGGCTTCCTCAGGGAAGCCCAATTTCTTTTATGGGATCAGGGAATTAACAGACTCGACCCCTGCGTTGACCGACTCTCCAGCACCTCATGCGCACGTTGCGCATCGCTTAGCGCGTACTTCTGCGCATCTGCCACATCCACTTTGATGACCCCGCTGGCAATCAGCGAGAACAGTTCGTTACTGGCTTCGAGCAACTCTTCGCGATTGGTGATGTAGCCCTGCAGGGATGGACGAGTGACATACAGCGAGCCTTTCTGATTCAGAATACCCAGATTCACACCGGTCACCGCGCCTGACGCGTTACCGAAGCTCACCATCAGACCGCGGCGCTGCAGGCAGTCCAGAGACGCTTCCCAGGTATCTTTCCCTACCGAGTCATATACCACGCGCACTTTTTTGCCGCTGGTTACCTCTTTTAAGCGTTCAACGATGCTCTCTTCCCGGTAGTTAATCACCTGCCAGGCGCCGGCCTGCAGCGCGCGCTGGGCTTTTTGCGCGCTCCCCACGGTGCCGATCAGTTTTGCGCCTAACGCTTTGGCCCACTGGCAGGCGATGAGCCCTACGCCGCCCGCAGCCGCATGGAACAGGAACTGCTCGTCGGGTTTGATTTCATAGGTTTTACGCAACAGATAATAGACCGTCAGCCCTTTCAGGAAGGAGGCCGCGGCCTGTTCAAACGAAATGGCATTGGGCAGGAGGGCAACTTTGTCAGCCGGAACGTTGTGCACGGAGCTGTAAGCGCCCAGCGCCGATTGCGCATACACCACGCGATCGCCTTCTTTAACATGCTTAACGGCGCTGCCCACTTTGCTGACCACGCCCGCCGCTTCGGTACCCAGACCGCTCGGCAGTGACGGCGGTGGATAAAGACCGCCGCGAATATAGGTGTCGATGTAGTTAATGCCGATGGCTTTATTTTCAACCTGCACTTCATTTTCGCCAGGCGCGGCGGGGGTAAACTCCACCGCGTTGAGTACGTCAGGGCCACCATGCTTGTGAAATTCAATACGTGTTGCCATGCTTCCTCCAGAATGTGGTAATCTTTCGACCCACTCTTTATCTCGGTAACTCCATTCACTATGGCAGGAAACAAACCCTTCAACAAACAGACTGAACCTCGTGAGCGTGATTTTCAGGTCGCCGGGTTAAAAGTCCCGCCGCACTCGATTGAAGCGGAACAGTCGGTGTTGGGCGGTTTAATGCTGGATAACGAGCGCTGGGACGACGTCGCCGAGCGCGTCGTGTCCGACGATTTCTACACCCGCCCGCACCGCCACATCTTCACCGAAATGGCGCGCCTGCAGGAGTCCGGTAGCCCGATTGACCTGATTACGCTCGCGGAATCGCTGGAGCGGCAGGGGCAACTGGACAGCGTTGGCGGTTTTGCTTATTTAGCAGAACTGTCGAAAAACACGCCAAGTGCAGCGAACATTAGCGCTTATGCGGACATCGTTCGCGAACGCGCCGTTGTTCGTGAGATGATCTCGGTCGCGAATGAAATCGCCGAAGCGGGCTTTGATCCGCAGGGTCGCACCAGCGAAGACCTGCTCGATCTCGCGGAATCCCGCGTCTTTAAAATTGCTGAAAGTCGCGCCAATAAAGACGAAGGCCCGAAAAACATCGCCGATGTGCTCGATGCCACCGTCGCCCGTATTGAACAGCTCTTCCAGCAGCCGCACGATGGCGTAACCGGAGTTAACACCGGCTATGACGATCTTAATAAGAAAACCGCAGGCCTGCAGCCGTCGGATTTGATTATCGTCGCCGCGCGTCCGTCGATGGGTAAAACCACCTTTGCGATGAACCTCGTCGAAAACGCGGCGATGTTGCAAGATAAGCCGGTCTTAATCTTCAGTCTGGAGATGCCATCTGAGCAGATCATGATGCGTTCTCTGGCATCGCTTTCTCGTGTGGATCAGACCCGTATCCGTACAGGTCAGCTCGACGATGAGGACTGGGCGCGTATCTCCGGCACCATGGGGATCCTGCTGGAAAAACGTAACATTTATATCGATGACTCCTCCGGCCTGACGCCGACAGAAGTGCGCTCCCGTGCGCGCCGTATCGCCCGCGAGCATGGCGGTATTGGCCTTATCATGATTGACTACCTTCAGCTGATGCGCGTGCCGTCGCTCTCTGATAACCGTACGCTGGAGATTGCGGAAATTTCCCGCTCGCTCAAGGCGTTAGCCAAAGAGCTGCATGTGCCGGTCGTGGCGCTCTCGCAGCTTAACCGCTCCCTGGAACAACGTGCCGACAAACGCCCGGTCAACTCCGACCTGCGTGAATCCGGCTCCATCGAGCAGGATGCCGACTTAATCATGTTCATCTACCGTGATGAGGTTTATCACGAGAACAGCGACCTGAAAGGGATCGCCGAAATTATTATCGGTAAACAACGTAACGGCCCTATCGGTACGGTACGTCTGACCTTTAACGGACAGTGGTCGCGTTTCGACAACTATGCCGGTCCTCAATATGATGATGAGTAATTTCTAAGGAAATCAAATGCAAGCGGCAACTGTTGTGATTAACCGCCGCGCTCTGCGACACAACCTGCAACGTCTGCGTGAACTGGCTCCTGCCAGTAAACTTGTTGCAGTCGTGAAAGCGAACGCTTACGGACACGGTCTTCTTGAGACCGCGCGAACGCTCCCCGATGCCGACGCCTTTGGCGTTGCCCGTCTTGAAGAAGCCCTCCGCCTGCGCGCAGGGGGGATCACCCAACCGATTTTGCTGCTCGAAGGCTTTTTTGAGGCTGCAGACCTGCCGACCATTGCAGACCAGCATCTGCACACGGCGGTACATAACGAAGAACAGCTTTCCGCCCTCGAAACCGCTGAGCTGAGCGAGCCAGTCACCGTCTGGATGAAGCTCGACACGGGCATGCACCGTCTGGGTGTACGTCCGGAACACGCGCAGGCGTTTTATCAGCGTCTGTGCCAGTGCAAAAATGTCCGCCAGCCGGTAAATATTGTCAGCCATTTTGCCCGGGCTGATGAGCCTGACTGCGGCGCTACTGAACAACAACTCGACATCTTTAACACCTTCTGCGAAGGCAAGCCGGGGATGCGCTCTATCGCGGCCTCCGGTGGCATTCTGCTGTGGCCGCAGTCGCACTTCGACTGGGCGCGTCCGGGGATTATTCTTTACGGCGTATCGCCGCTGGAGAACAGACCCTGGGGGCCGGACTTTGGCTTCCAGCCGGTGATGTCCCTGGTGTCTAAGCTGATTGCGGTGCGTGAGCACAAGGCGGGGGAACCGGTGGGTTACGGCGGCACCTGGACCAGCGAGCGTGACACCCGGCTGGGTGTGGTGGCGATGGGGTATGGCGACGGTTATCCACGTGCTGCGCCGTCCGGTACGCCGGTTCTGGTCAATGGCCGCGAAGTGAAGATTGTCGGTCGCGTGGCGATGGACATGATTTGCGTAGATCTGGGCCCCGATGCCCAGGATAAAGCGGGCGACGATGTGGTGATGTGGGGTGACGGTTTGCCCGTCGAACGCATCGCGGAAATCACGAAAGTGAGTGCTTACGAACTTATAACGCGCCTGACATCAAGGGTGGCAATGAAGTACATCGATTAAACTGCTGTGAATGCCGGGGGGCAGCGTTGCCTGACCCGGCATGGAACAGGTTAAACGCTCGATCTTCTGTCATATCCGGTTTATTGTTGAATTCCCTGCCTCATCGAATTCCGGAGAACCATCGCGTGTTTCAGAAAGTTGACGCCTACGCCGGCGACCCCATTCTCTCCTTAATGGAGCGTTTCAAAGAAGATCCTCGCAGCGACAAAGTGAATCTCAGCATTGGTCTGTATTACAACGAGGACGGCATTATTCCTCAGTTGAAAGCCGTTGCTGAAGCGGAAGCGCGTCTTAACGCCGCCCCGCACGGTGCTTCTCTTTATCTGCCGATGGAAGGGCTCAATACTTACCGTAACGCCATCGCGCCGCTGCTGTTTGGTGCCGATCACGCGGTGCTCGCACAAAAACGTGTGGCAACCATCCAGACCCTGGGCGGTTCAGGCGCGCTTAAAGTGGGTGCGGACTTCCTGAAAAAATACTTCCCGGATTCAGGGGTATGGGTCAGCGATCCCACCTGGGAAAACCACGTGGCGATTTTTGAGGGTGCTGGCTTTAAGGTGGCGACCTATCCATGGTTCGACAGTGAAACCAACGGCGTGCGCGTTGACGCGCTGCTGGAAAAACTGAATACCCTGCCAGAGCGTAGCATAGTGCTGCTGCACCCGTGCTGCCACAACCCGACCGGGGCAGATCTCACCAACGCCCAGTGGGATGCGGTGATTGAGGTGCTGAAAGCGCGCAACCTGATCCCCTTCCTCGACATCGCCTATCAGGGCTTTGGCGCCGGGATGGAAGAAGATGCCTATGCCATCCGTGCCGTGGCCAGCGCCGGGCTGCCTGTTCTGGTCAGCAACTCGTTTTCAAAAATCTTCTCCCTGTACGGCGAGCGCGTGGGTGGCCTCTCTGTGGTGTGCGAAGACGCCGAAGCGGCAGGTCGCGTACTGGGGCAACTGAAGGCGACCGTGCGCCGCATCTACTCCAGCCCGCCAAACTTTGGCGCGCAGGTGGTGGCGACTGTGCTGGGAGACGAACAGCTAAAAGCCAGCTGGCTTGCAGAAGTGGAATCCATGCGTAAGCGTATTCTGTCGATGCGTCAGGAGTTGGTTAACGTGCTGAAAGAGGCCGTACCGGGGCATAACTTCGACTATCTGCTTAAACAGCGCGGGATGTTTAGCTACACCGGGCTGAGCGCCGCACAGGTTGAACGTCTGCGCGAAGAGTTCGGCATCTATCTGATTGCCAGCGGACGTATGTG
Organism: Enterobacter cloacae complex sp. 394F7; assembly: GCF_057320385.1. Classification (NCBI taxonomy): domain Bacteria; kingdom Pseudomonadati; phylum Pseudomonadota; class Gammaproteobacteria; order Enterobacterales; family Enterobacteriaceae; genus Enterobacter; species Enterobacter cloacae complex sp. 394F7. The sequence continues at coordinate 48,121 of NZ_JBXWCS010000018.1, forward strand.
CGTGGCGGGTCTGAATGCCAGCAACGTTCATCGCGTGGCGCAGGCATTTGCTGCAGTAATGTAAGTACTTACTCACCATCCCTCTCCCCGTGGGAGAGGGCCGGGATGAGGGCATCAGGCCGCACAAACAGGTTGCCCGGCATTCTGTGATCTTCTTCTTTTTATCCAACCTCATAAGCAAAAACTCCTTCCCTTCATCTCCCGCTGGGGTTATGGTCGGATAGATTTTTGACCAGTCGCTCAAATTAAAACGATAACTAACTGAATATTCAGGGGAAAATATGCGCAAGATCACACTGGCGCTCAGCGCCGCCTGCTTATTGTTCTCGCTTAACAGTACGGTCGTCGCGCGCGCTTCCGCACCGACGCCGCTTTACACCGGCACTACCGCCGCTATTCTGGCTGAACAAGCCCCCATTCACTGGGTTTCTGTAGCCCAGATTGAAAACAGCCTGATGGGCCGCCCGCCAATGGCCGTGGGCTTTGATATTGACGATACCGTCCTCTTCTCCAGCCCCGGGTTCTGGCGCGGTAAAAAAACATACTCACCGGATAGCGAAGCGTATCTGAAAAACCCGGAATTTTGGGAAAAGATGAACAACGGCTGGGACGAATTTAGCATCCCGAAAGAGGTGGCCCGCGCGCTTATCGCCATGCATGTAAAACGTGGCGACAGCATTTACTTCGTTACCGGACGCAGTCAGACCAAAACGGAAACCGTCTCTAAAACCCTGCAGGATGATTTCCTTATCCCGGCGGCCAGCATGAACCCGGTGATTTTCGCAGGTGACAAACCGGGACAAAACACCAAAACCCAGTGGCTGGAGCAGAAACATATCAAAGTCTTCTACGGTGATTCAGACAACGATATCAGCGCCGCGCGTGATGTGGGAGCCAGAGGGATCAGGGTGTTACGCGCTTCAAACTCGACCTATCGCCCGCTGCCAATGGCCGGGAAGTTCGGCGAAGAGGTTATTGTGAACTCAGAGTATTAAACCGCCGGCGGCGAGTTTGGCTCTTTTTTAATCAAATCTCGTCGCTGCGGGTTTTACCTTTCGTCTTCTTGCTGCACACTTAGAAAGATTCACTTTCATAACGGAGCAGCACATGTGGTACCAACAAACCCTGACCTTAAGCGCTAAACCTCGCGGATTTCACCTGGTGACGGATGAAGTTATCGGGCAGATCCGCGATCTGTCGCGCGTCAAAACGGGTTTGCTGCATCTGCTGCTTCAGCACACGTCGGCCTCTCTCACGCTTAATGAAAATTGCGATCCCACCGTCCGGTCTGATATGGAGCGGCATTTTCTGAAAACCGTTCCGGACAACGCCTCCTACGAGCATGACTATGAGGGGGCGGACGACATGCCTTCGCATATCAAATCTTCTCTGCTGGGCGTATCGCTAATGCTGCCGGTACACAACGGGCGGCTTCTGCTGGGAACATGGCAAGGGATCTGGCTGGGAGAACATCGCATTCACGGTGGTTCGCGTAAAATTATCGCAACGCTACAAGGGGAATAAAGATGACAATTTCGGAGCTACTGCAGTACTGCATGAGTAAGCCAGGCGCGGAGCAGAGCGTTCACAGCGACTGGAAAGCCACGCAGATTAAAGTGGGAGATGTGTTGTTTGCGATGGTGAAAGAGGTGGAAGGCCGCCCGGCGGCGTCGCTGAAAACCAGCCCGGAGCTGGCGGAGCTATTACGTCAGCAGCACGACGACGTCCGGCCGAGCAAACATCTGAACAAAGCGCACTGGAGTACGGTCTATCTCGACGGTTCACTCCCGGGGTCGCAGATTTACTACCTGGTGGACGCGTCTTATCAGCAGGCGGTTGAGCTGCTGCCGGAAGCGACCCGACAGCAACTCTCCGTGTGACAATTACAGCAATGGTTTAAGGAAGCGCGCGGTGTGCGAGGCTTCGCACTCTGCAACGGTCTCTGGCGTACCGGAGACGAGGATTTCACCGCCGCCGCTGCCGCCTTCCGGGCCGAGATCGACAATCCAGTCCGCGGTTTTAATCACGTCCAGGTTGTGCTCAATGACCACAATAGTGTTGCCCTGATCGCGAAGCTGATGCAGAACGTCGAGCAACTGCTGGATATCCGCAAAGTGCAGACCGGTGGTCGGCTCATCGAGAATGTACAGCGTCTGCCCGGTACCGCGTTTGGACAACTCACGCGCCAGCTTCACGCGCTGCGCTTCCCCGCCGGACAGCGTCGTCGCTGACTGTCCCAGACGAATATAGGTCAGACCTACGTCCATCAGCGTCTGCAGCTTGCGTGCCAGCGCAGGAACGGCATCAAAGAACTCGCGCGCCTCTTCGATGGTCATATCCAGCACTTCGTGAATGGTCTTGCCTTTGTACTTAATCTCCAGCGTTTCACGGTTATAGCGTTTGCCTTTGCACTGGTCGCACGGCACGTAGATATCCGGCAGGAAGTGCATCTCAACCTTGATCACGCCGTCGCCCTGACACGCTTCACAGCGGCCGCCGCGAACGTTAAAGCTGAAACGTCCTGGCGTGTAGCCGCGCGAACGCGCTTCCGGTACACCCGCGAAGAGTTCACGGACGGGCGTGAAGACGCCGGTATAGGTTGCCGGGTTGGAACGCGGTGTACGGCCGATCGGGCTTTGATCAATGTCGATAACCTTATCGAAATGCTCCAGCCCCTGGATATCGCGGTACGGTGCAGGTTCGGCAAGCGTCGCGCCGTTCAGCGCCGTCTGCGCAATCGGGAACAACGTATCGTTGATCAGCGTCGACTTACCGGAACCGGATACACCGGTGATACAGGTAAACAGACCCACCGGCAGCGTCAGGGTCACGTCTTTCAGGTTGTTGCCGCGAGCGCCGGTGAGCTTAAGCACTTTTTCCGGGTTCGCCGGCACGCGCTGTTTCGGCACCTCAATCTTGCGCTTGCCGCTCATGTACTGGCCGGTTAACGATTCGGGCACTGCCATAATGTCTTTCAGGGTGCCTTCTGCGACCACCTGGCCGCCGTGCACACCCGCGCCCGGGCCGATGTCGATCACATGGTCGGCAGCACGGATCGCATCTTCGTCGTGCTCGACCACAATCACCGTGTTGCCGAGGTTACGCAGATGAATAAGCGTTCCGAGCAGACGCTCGTTGTCGCGCTGATGCAGGCCGATGGACGGTTCGTCCAGGACATACATGACGCCCACCAGGCCCGCGCCAATCTGGCTGGCCAGACGGATACGCTGGGCTTCACCGCCGGACAACGTCTCTGCGGAGCGGGAAAGCGTCAGGTAGTTCAGGCCGACGTTCACCAGGAATTTCAGACGGTCGCCGATCTCTTTCAGCACTTTTTCGGCAATCTTCGCCCGCTGGCCGGAGAGCTTCAGGTTGTTGAAGAAGTCCATTGCGTGACCGATGCTCATGTCTGAGATGGTCGGCAGCGCCGTGTTTTCGACAAACACGTGGCGCGCTTCGCGACGCAGACGCGTGCCGTCACAGGTGGCGCAGGAGCGGTTGCTGATGAACTTCGCCAGCTCCTCACGCACCGCGCTGGATTCAGTCTCTTTGTAGCGCCGCTCCATGTTGTGCAGCACCCCTTCGAACGGGTGGCGACGTACGGAGGTATCGCCGCGATCGTTCATGTATTTGAACTCGATGTTCTCTTTACCGGAACCGAACAGGATCACCTTGTGCACGTTCGGGCTCAGGCTGGCCCACGGCGCTTCCACGTCGAACTTGTAGTGCTCTGCCAGCGATTTAAGCATCTGGAAGTAGTAAAAATTACGCTTATCCCAGCCACGGATCGCACCGCCAGCCAGCGACAGTTCAGGATTCTGGATCACGCGGTCCGGGTCAAAATACTGCTGTACGCCCAGGCCGTCGCACGTCGGGCAGGCTCCCGCCGGGTTGTTAAAGGAGAACAGACGTGGCTCCAGCTCACGCATGCTGTAGCCGCAAATCGGGCAGGCAAAGTTGGCGGAGAAGAGCAGTTCTTCCGCGTTTGGGTCGTCCATATCGGAGACCACCGCCGTACCGCCAGAGAGTTCCAGCGCAGTTTCAAAGGATTCCGCCAGACGGGTCGCCAGATCGTCACGCACTTTAAAGCGGTCAATCACCACTTCGATGGTGTGTTTTTTCTGCAGCTCCAGCTTCGGGGGATCGGACAGGTCACACACCTCGCCGTCGATACGGGCGCGGATATACCCCTGGCTTGCCAGGTTTTCCAGCGTTTTGGTGTGCTCGCCCTTACGCTCTTTAATGATTGGGGCAAGCAGCATCAGGCGTTTGCCTTCTGGCTGCGACAGCACGTTATCCACCATCTGGCTCACGGTCTGCGCCGCCAACGGCACGTCGTGATCCGGGCAGCGCGGCTCACCTACGCGGGCATACAGCAGACGCAGGTAGTCATGAATTTCGGTAATGGTACCGACCGTTGAACGCGGGTTGTGGGAGGTGGACTTCTGCTCAATAGAGATAGCAGGCGAAAGCCCCTCGATATGGTCTACATCCGGTTTTTCCATCAATGACAGGAACTGGCGCGCATACGCAGAGAGTGATTCAACGTAACGGCGCTGTCCTTCGGCATACAGGGTGTCGAAAGCCAGTGAGGATTTGCCAGACCCCGAAAGCCCGGTCACGACGATGAGTTTGTCGCGAGGGATTATGAGGTTGATATTCTTGAGATTGTGGGTGCGGGCGCCCCGAACTTCGATCTTATCCATTCACCTTTCCCGGTTGGAACACGGATTGCCTGGTTTGTTTGAAGGACAAACGGCTGTCAGAAACGGCTAATTATGACACAATTTAACCTGTTTGAATATACAGTATTGGAATGCATTTTCTGATTAGCTGTGTAACAATGCCGAGTTCGCGAGAGATTTCTGAACCCGCCACGCAACTATGCAAATTGACGCGTGGAAATGGTACACTCGCGCGTTTACACTATTAAGAAACGTATTCAGGAGACACGAACATGGCCAGCAGAGGCGTAAACAAGGTGATTCTCGTCGGTAATCTGGGCCAGGACCCGGAAGTACGCTACATGCCGAGTGGTGGCGCAGTTGCCAACATTACGCTGGCTACTTCCGAATCCTGGCGTGACAAAGCGACCGGTGAGATGAAAGAGCAGACCGAATGGCACCGCGTTGTGCTGTTTGGCAAACTGGCAGAAGTGGCCGGTGAGTATCTGCGTAAAGGCTCTCAGGTTTATATTGAAGGCCAGCTGCGTACCCGCAAATGGACCGATCAATCCGGTCAGGAAAAGTACACCACTGAAGTGGTGGTAAACGTTGGCGGCACCATGCAGATGCTGGGTGGCCGTCAGGGCGGTGGCGCTCCAGCAGGTGGCGGCCAGCAGCAGGGCGGTTGGGGCCAGCCTCAGCAGCCACAGGGCGGCAACCAGTTCAGCGGCGGCGCGCAGTCTCGCCCGCAGCAGCAGTCCGCACCGGCACCGTCTAACGAACCACCAATGGACTTCGACGACGACATTCCGTTCTGATTGTCTTCAGCACTAAAGAAAGCCCTGCTGTTGCAGGGCTTCTTGTTTAATACTCATCACGTTATATTTGGTGTCTGACCCATCTCATCCGCGAGGAGCTATGCCACAACAACTCTTTGATCCCGCAGACGTGCAGAAGACATTCGCAATGCTTACAGTGGACAGCCATAATACGACGTTGCTGAATGAAATTTCCCTTCGTGCGTCAGTCGATGACGAGCTGAGTTTTGGCCCATTCCCGCCGGGATATCATTTTGTCAGAGCTGAAAATCGAATTGCTGATATTCCTAATGAGCACTTTGAACTGGCGCTGGTCAATGAAATTACGCAGGAGATTGTTTACTACAATCGCGTGATTTATCAGAAAGATGCTTTTTTGAACTACATGCCGGTTACGCAAATCCTGATATGGCGGTCACCTAAACCATCGCATCGGGGCGTGTTGCGCGATCTGCCCGGAAAAGTGTTTTCTCAGTATTTGCTGGAAAAATACAATGTCATCATCACAGACCGTCACCAGACACGTGATGGTATGAGTTTCTGGCAATCACGTCTGTATGATGCCATCGCCAGTGGGCATCATTTGTACGCCTATGACATGATTACCTGTGAAATGAGACCGATAATGAAAGACAGCGATATCGGCAATCAGGTTGACTGGTTATGGGGCGATGAGGAGCATCATCAGAACCGGCTGGCGATCATCAGTAAACTCCCGCTGCCTGCTGTGGACTGATGCCTTGAAAATAAAAAAGCCTCGTAAGAGAGGCTTTTAACATGTTGTTATGAAACGACCATCAGGTAATTACCATCGGCCAGTCTGGTGGCGTATGGCTCATTGCCTCAACCATCACTACTTTAATATTTTCCCAGACGGCGGCAATATCCAGCAGGGTGATACCAAGCAGACCCGTTGCAAACCAGCAAGCCGCGCCCAGTCCTAACAGCGTACTGATGACCGCAAGACCCGCGTAGTCAGATTTACGAAACTGAATGTTTAGCGTGCTGGCTAAAAACATCAGTACCGCACTCAACAAAGGCCAGCGCAGGAGAACCATGCTGGTCGTAATGGTTGCCATAAAACCCATCCTCTCCAAAACAGACGAACTGAATGAAACAGTGTTTCTCGTTACATGATATGTGTGAACTATATCACATTTGTTGATTTATTCGCCAGTGCCTGTGCGAGCAGATTGGGGATTTTATTACGCTGAAAAAGAGAGGCGGCAGGATGGGGTTGCCTTCGACATCGGCGGATGCGAACCCACCACGTGCCGGGAGCAACCTCCTTCGAACGAGCGGAGGAGAGCAATGGCGCCGCCAGCTATGCCTTTTTATAAGTGAAGCGTTATTCTCTGCTGATCCTGGAAATAATGTGGTAATAGCCGAACGTTTATAAAACATTGATCAAATTACATCCGCGCAAATAGTATAAAACGTCATGTTGATGTTGTACTTTTTTCATGCTGCCAGAAGTTTGGCTTAATCAACGATCCTCTGTTGCGTTATCTTCAATCCCCCCGTTCAGGCTGGATAAATATTTTCCTTAATAGAAACGGAACGAATACTTTTAGTTTAGCTTACGGACAAATATTATCGTCATAACGAAATTTAAGATTTTTAATACTAAAAGTCAGTTGCTAACTTCGCATGATTCATGCAACGTAATCACCTGTTTATCAAAGCATCCGGCCTTCATTACTACAGGCGTACAACATGCAGGGATATAGGGCGGGAAATGAATCGTAGCGCGCGGCGCAAGATGCTCAGAGTGGTAGGGATCATCATGGTAGTTATGCTGCCGGTGATGCTTGCGCTATGGTTTGCCCAGCTAAGAGCGGTGTCGGAAACAAGCGCGCAGTTACGCACATTTGCTGAACTGGCTTTAGACAAAACTGAACTGGTTATTGAACAGGTTGATCTGGCCCGGGCCGAAGCGGAAAAATATCAGGGTAAAGTTTGTACGCCGTCACATCGGCAATATATGTTGAACGTGGTTCGCGGCCGTCTGTTCATCGCTGATTTAATTTATGCCGAAGGCCAGAATTTTCGTTGTTCATCCATTTTTACCCCGGATCGGCCCTATGCGATCTCCCCCGCTAATTACATCCGAAAACCCGATATCGCTATCTATTATTACCGTGATACGCCATTTTTCACTGGCTATAAAATGACATATATGCAGCGCGGGAATTATGTCGTGGTGGTTAATCCACTCTCGTACAGTGAAGTGATGTCCACCGATCACTCTCTCTCATGGGGCGTGTACGATACGGTAACGAATGCCTTCTTTTCCGTCAGTCAGAAAGCCAACGTTTCTTTATTAAACTCGATGATTCGGGATAAGGACGTGGTATTTCAAAAAGATGACCGTTTTTATACGGTGGTAAAATCGGATAAACGTCCGATTGCCGCCATCGTTTCAACGTCGAATAAACGCTTCTATGAAACGCTCTACCATCAGGCGACGTTGACGCTGCCGCTGGGAATGATCTGTAGCATCATTATTTTGCTGGTCTGGTCGCGCACCCACCGTGAGCTGAACTCCCCAGGACGATTGCTGCATCGGGCGCTGAATAAACGTCAGCTTTGTGTCCATTATCAGCCAATCATCGATATCAAGAATAATCAGTGCGTGGGGGCAGAGGCGTTGTTGCGTTGGCCTGGTTTTAACGGGCCTGTCATGAGCCCGGCGGAATTCATCCCGCTGGCGGAAAAAGAGGGGATGAGCGAACGCATTACGGATTATGTTGTAGAAGAGGTCTTCAGCGATCTGGGCCATTTCCTGGCCGCGCATCCTGACCTCTATATTTCGATCAACCTGTCGGCGACGGATTTTCACTCTTCGCGGCTGATCGCCATGATATCCGACAAAGCGCGGCACTATGCCGTGCGTGCGCAGCAGATCAAAATCGAAGTGACGGAGCGCGGATTTATTGATGTGCCGAAAACTACGCCGGTTATCCAGGCTTTTCGTCAGGCGGGTTATGAAGTGGCAATCGACGATTTTGGTACAGGTTACTCGAACCTGCATAATCTCTACTCGCTGAATGTCGATATTCTGAAAATCGACAAATCCTTTATCGACACCCTAACCACCAACAGCACCAGTCATCTTATCGCCGAGCATATTATCGAGATGGCGCAGAGCCTGCGGCTCAAAACCATTGCGGAAGGGGTAGAAACTGCCGAGCAGGTAAGCTGGTTGTTGAAGCGCGGCGTACAGTTCTGTCAGGGATGGCACTTCGCGAAAGCGATGCCGCCCCAGGAGTTTATGACCTGGCAGCAGCAACCTTTGCACTGATAAACCTTAATTCAACTGGTGACGGTAATCGCTTGGTGTGCGGTCAAACTCGCGGCGAAACACGCGGGAAAAGGTTTGTTGCGACACATACCCCAGATCCATCGCGATATCAAAAATAGGCCGCTGCGTAGAGCGTAACGCCTGCGCCGCCAGCAGTAACCTGCGCTGACGAATGTACTCACCCAGCGTCTGGTGCATTACGGTCCGGAACATTCTCTGTAAATACCATTTCGAATAGCCCGACTTTTTCGCGACCACATCAATGTTCAACGGTTGGTCGATATGTTCATCAATCCATTCAATAAGTGTCTGAATAATTTGCTGATGCGACATAAGGTTGCCCTCTGTAGATACAACTTTCCTGGTTGATTCGTCGTTTTCTCTGTGGGGGAGTATAATTCCTCAAGTTAACTTGAGGTAAAGAGGTTTTATGGAAAAGAGATTGCCGAGAATAAAAGCGCTTTTGACCCCGGGTGAAGTGGCTAAGCGAAGCGGTGTGGCAGTATCGGCGCTCCACTTCTATGAAAGTAAAGGGTTAATCAAAAGCATCCGTAACGCCGGAAACCAGCGGCGCTACACCCGTGACGTGCTCCGCTACGTGGCGATTATTAAAATTGCGCAACGAATCGGAATTCCCCTGGCCACCATCGGTGAAGCGTTCGGCGTGTTACCGGAAGGCCACACGCTGAGCCCGAAAGAGTGGAAAGAGCTTTCATCCCAGTGGCGAGAGGAGCTGGACCGGCGTATTCATACGCTGGTGGCGCTGCGTGACGAACTGGACGGGTGCATCGGTTGCGGCTGTTTGTCGCGCAGCGATTGCCCGTTACGCAACCCCGGTGACAAACTGGGCGAACAGGGGACGGGGGCGCGGCTGCTGGAAGAAGATTGAGATCTGTTTGCCGGGTGGCGGCTGCGCCATCCAGCAAAAAGCATAATAAAGAACTAAAGCGCCACATAAGGGCGCTTTAGTTTTTTCCGGTCTTTGTCTTTCTCTCTATCCCGCTGGCTCACGGGAGGGTTTCCCCCGACATCAGCACCCCTCATGTCGAGCTGGTTGAGGAGGTTCCGGTTTGTGCTGACACTTTAATTCTATGTAAGGGCCGCTTTTTCGCCAGTCACCGGGGCCGCTTTTGTGGCGAATATTTTTCGCGGTGTTGTTCAATTTTCTATAGTTAAAAAGTATGAATAACAGGAGACCTCTATGCTCACGGTACATCACCTTAACCAGTCGCGCTCACACCGCGTGATCTGGGCTCTGGAAGAACTTTCTCTGCCCTATGAGATTGTTCACTACCAGCGCGAAAAAACGATGCTGGCTCCCGAGTCCCTTAAACGCGTGCATCCGTTGGGCAAGTCACCGGTCATTGAAGACAACGGGCTGATCCTTGCTGAATCCGGTGCCATTCTGGAGTATCTGCAGGAAACCTACGACGCAGAATCGCAGCTTAAGCCGCTGGATCCTGCCCACAAGGTGCAATACCGCTTCTGGCTACACTATGCAGAAGGTTCTCTTATGCCGCTGCTGTTAATGAAGCTGGTATTTAGCAGCCTCGGTAAACCGCCCGTGCCGTTTGGAATACGCACGCTGGGGAAAGCGCTGGGTCAGGGCGTGCAAAAAGCCTATCTCAATCCCCAGCTCGAAACCCACGCGCGTTTTATTGAATCTCACCTGGCTGAAAATAGCTGGTTTGCCGGAGAGACTCTCAGCATGGCCGATATTCAGATGAGTTTCCCGATTTTTGCCCTGCTGGCACGCGGCGGTGTCGAGGATCTTCCGCACACCCATGCCTGGAAGAAAAAGGTCGAAAATCGTCCTGCCTGGCAGAGAACCCTGGAACAAGGTGGGCCGTTAACGATCCCTGGCGAGGCGTAATTTGTAACCCCATTGCGCATAAACGATAACGTTTGCGCATCCTCTGCTTATTTCTTCATCGTCATAAGGGAAATTTAGCGAAAAACGAGAAAGTTCAGTTGAAAAGGGCGGTGATTAGGCTGGATAATCGTTTGCCTAAATTTGACCACCCGTTTTGTAAGCGCGGAGCTAAACGTTTGCTTTTTTTGTGACGCCCCTTTTCGTCGCAAACGCAGCACAAGGATTTGACGTTTTGCTGGCAGTGGAGTCTCCACCACGCTTACGGACTTTCTATAAAAACTCTCAGGGGATGTTTTCTATGTCTACGCCATCCGCGCGTACCGGCGGTTCACTTGACGCCATATTTAAAATTTCTGCTCGCGGCAGCACCGTGCGCCAGGAAATCGTTGCCGGTCTGACAACGTTTCTGGCAATGGTGTACTCCGTCATCGTTGTGCCGGGCATGCTCGGTAAAGCAGGCTTCCCTCCGGCAGCGGTCTTTGTTGCAACCTGTCTTGTCGCCGGTGTCGGCTCCATCGTAATGGGGCTGTGGGCGAATTTGCCGATGGCGATTGGCTGTGCCATTTCCTTGACCGCCTTCACCGCGTTTAGCCTGGTGCTGGGCCAACACATCAGCGTACCGGTTGCCCTGGGCGCCGTCTTCCTGATGGGCGTGCTGTTCACCATTATCTCGGCAACCGGCATTCGTAGCTGGATTTTGCGCAACCTGCCGCACGGCGTGGCGCACGGCACCGGTATCGGTATCGGTCTGTTTCTGCTGCTAATTGCCGCCAACGGCGTGGGTCTGGTCATTAAGAACCCGCTGGACGGTCTGCCGGTGGCGCTGGGTCACTTCGCCAGCTTCCCGGTGATCATGTCCCTGATTGGCCTGGCGGTGATTATTGGTCTGGAAAAACTGAAAGTCCCAGGCGGCATTCTGCTGACCATTATCGGTGTGTCCATTGTTGGCCTGATTTTCGATCCGACCGTGCATTTCTCCGGTATTTTTGCCATGCCGTCACTGAGCGATGACAACGGTAACTCCCTGATTGGCAGCCTGGATATTGTCGGCGCGCTGAACCCGGTGATCCTGCCAAGCGTGCTGGCGCTGGTGATGACGGCGGTGTTTGATGCCACCGGGACCATCCGTGCGGTGGCCGGTCAGGCGAACCTGCTGGATAAAGACGGTCAGATTATCGACGGTGGCAAAGCGCTGACCACCGACTCCCTGAGCAGCGTCTTCTCGGGTCTGGTAGGCGCTTCTCCGGCTGCGGTCTATATCGAGTCCGCTGCGGGCACCGCGGCAGGCGGTAAAACTGGCCTGACCGCCATTACCGTTGGTGTGCTGTTCCTGCTGATCCTGTTCCTCTCGCCGCTCTCTTACCTGGTGCCAGCCTACGCTACGGCTCCGGCACTGATGTACGTCGGCCTGCTGATGCTGAGCAACGTGGCGAAAATTGACTTTGCGGACTTTGTGGACGCGATGTCAGGCCTGATCACTGCGGTATTTATCGTGCTGACCTGTAACATCGTGACCGGCATCATGATCGGCTTCGCGTCGCTGGTGATTGGTCGCCTGGTCTCCGGTGAGTGGCGCAAGCTGAACATCGGCACCGTGGTTATCGCCGTTGCGCTGGTGGTGTTCTACGCGGGCGGCTGGGCAATCTAAATTGTCCTTTGATGCGAAAACGGGTGGCTCAGGCCGCCCGTTTTTATTTTCAGGACTCATCCCGTTGCCTTTTGCGTTACTCTGGGGAAGATAGAATAAAAGGCACGACGCCTTCCGTAGTACATAAGTAACACAGCAAACAGGGAACGCATGGAAATCTTTTTCACAATACTCATCATGACCCTTGTGGTCTCATTATCCGGGGTGGTTACACGCGTACTGCCCTTTCAGGTCCCCCTGCCATTAATGCAAATTGCTATCGGCGCGCTGTTGGCGTGGCCGACGTTTGGCCTGCACGTTGAGTTCGACCCGGAACTGTTCCTCGTGCTGTTTATCCCGCCACTGCTGTTTGCTGATGGCTGGAAAACACCCACGCGCGAGTTTCTGGAACATGGGCGCGAGATCTTCGGTCTGGCGCTGGCGCTGGTCGTCGTGACCGTGGTCGGGATTGGTTTCCTGATCTATTGGGTGGTTCCGGGGATCCCGTTAATACCCGCTTTTGCGCTGGCCGCAGTCCTGTCGCCAACCGATGCCGTGGCGCTGTCCGGCATTGTGGGTGAAGGGCGGATTCCGAAGAAAATCATGGGCATCTTACAGGGAGAGGCGCTGATGAACGACGCCTCCGGTCTGGTTGCCCTGAAGTTCGCCGTGGCCGTCGCAATGGGGACGATGATCTTTACCGTGGGTGGCGCGACCCTGGAATTCTTCAAGGTTGCTATTGGCGGTATCCTGGCGGGCTTCGTGGTGAGCTGGCTGTATGGCCGCTCGCTGCGCTTCCTCAGTCGCTGGGGCGGTGATGAACCCGCAACACAGATCGTACTGCTGTTCCTGCTGCCGTTTGCCTCCTATCTGATTGCCGAACATATTGGCGTGTCGGGCATTCTGGCAGCGGTAGCGGCAGGGATGACCATCACCCGCTCCGGCGTAATGCGCCGCGCGCCGCTGGCCATGCGTCTGCGTGCAAACAGCACCTGGGCAATGCTGGAATTTGTCTTTAACGGCATGGTCTTCCTGCTGTTGGGTCTGCAGCTGCCGGGCATTATGGAATCCTCTCTGGTGGCGGCGGAGGCCGATCCGAACGTTGAAGTCTGGATGCTCTTTACCGACATCGTGCTGATCTACATGGCGCTGATGCTGGTGCGCTTCGGCTGGCTGTGGACGATGAAAAACTTCAGCGTGCGCTTCCTGAAGAAAAAGCCGATGGAGTTTGGTTCGTGGACCACGCGTGAGCTGCTGATTGCCTCCTTTGCGGGGGTACGCGGGGCGATTACCCTGGCCGGTGTACTCTCCATTCCGCTGCTGTTGCCGACGGGCGATGTCTTCCCGGCGCGTTATGAACTGGTCTTCCTGGCGGCGGGCGTGATCCTGTTCTCACTGTTTGTCGGGGTGATTATGCTGCCGATTTTGCTGCAGCATATCGACGCCGGGGACGCCACGCAGCAGCATAAAGAGGAGCGGATTGCCCGCGCCGCCACTGCCGAAGTGGCGATTGTCGCTATTCAGAAAATGGAAGAGCGCCTGGCCGCCGATGCCGAAGAGAACATCGACAATCAGCTGCTGACGGAAGTGAGCTCACGCGTGATTGGTAATCTGCGTCGCCGGGCTGACGGCCGTAACGATGTGGAAAGCTCGCTGCAGGAGGAGAACCTGGAGCGCCGGTTCCGTCTGGCGGCGCTGCGCTCCGAGCGTGCCGAGCTGTATCACCTGCGCGCCACGCGGCAGATCAGCAACGAGACACTGCAAAAGCTGCTGCACGATCTGGATCTGCTGGAAGCGTTGTTGATAGAGAATCAGTAACGCTGTTTTTGCCCGGTGGCGCTGCGCTTACCGGGCCTACGTGCTCGATCGGTTCCCTCTCCCTGTGGGCTGAGGGTTCCCCACAAAATAATGCCTGCACGGAGGCCCCCCTCTCCCTTGAGGGAGAGGGTTGGGGTGAGGGGGAACATATGGCTGTAGAGGTCATTCCGTTCACTTTATGTTCCTTGCTACTCTGTAACGACATAGCCCGTGAACGTGCCAGGGTGGCTCAGTCGCCACCACCCTGGCGACCCGGGCTCCCGGCGGTAAATCGCCGCTTCGCGGATTGTTCGCCCCATCCCTGGGGCTCACCCCTTTGGGGCCAGCGCAAGCGCTGTCCAAAATTGCTCCCGGCAATTTTGTCCTCGGCTTATTCCTTCCGGCTTATCGGGGACGGGCGGATGTAACGTCCCTGTAAAGCCGCCCTCTCGGCGCATCCATGCGCCTCGCCCCGGCCTGCAGGAAACGCCTCAGCGATTTACAGCCGGACCAGGGCGTCGCTGTAAGTCATTCATTTTCCTGAAGCAACTTTCGTCGCTTTCGGTAAAAAATTACTGGGGATCCCTCAACCCTGTGGGAGAGGGTTAGGGTGAGGGCACCCAAAATCCCTCACAACATTGCAGCCACGCCTGGGCGCTGTGCGACAAATATATCCCTTCTCGCCAAATCATCCCCAGCTGCCAGTGCAAATCGCTTTCGAGTGGGATCCAGCGCAGCGTGTTTTTATCCAGACGCTCGCAAATCGGCTGCGGCAGAATGGCAATCCCCACGCCTGCCTGCACCATCGCTGCCAGGAAATCCCACTGGCCGCTGCGCACCGCAATGCGCGGCTTCACGCTATGTTGATTAAACAGCGTCATCAACTGGCGGCTGAGGGCGAAATCTTCGTTGTAGATCAGCAGAGGGTATTCACCGAGCAGTTCAGGTTTCACTGAATCTCGCTTCAGCCAGTCGCCGGAGCGGGGAACCAGCACGCACAGCGGATGGCTAAAGAGCGGAAGCGTCGCCAGACCGCTCTCTTCCTCAACGGGGAGGGCTGTCATGGCGACGTCCAGCTCGCCGTTGGTTACGGCCTGCTGGACGGTTAATCCACCAAACTCCGAAATTTTGAGTTCAACGCCGGGGTAACGCTGGCGAAACAGGCTAATCGGCCCGGCCATCATCATCCCGACCATCGGCGGAATACCAAGGCGCAGCACCCCTTTGGTCAGGTGGTTTATATCGTCAAGCTCCGCTTCCAGCTGACGAAACTCGGCCAGGATCGCCAGGCCACGTTCAAACACCACGCGTCCGGTATCGGTAAGCAACAGCTTGCGTCCGTCGCGGATCAGCAGGGTACAGTTGAGTTCATCTTCGAGGTTTTTCAGCATTTTGCTGATGGTGGGTTGGGTAACAAATAACTTCTCCGCTGCGCGGGTAAAACTCTGCTGGCGAACCACTTCGACAAAATAGCGCAGCGTTCTTATGTCCATGATTATTCCTCGAAACTATACCTTCGATGATTTTAATTCATTTCAGTCCATACCGTGCGCTCACTATACTGGCGCCTCGTCTCATTTTTGAGGAAAACCCCCATGGCCGTGGCGTTAAGCCGTGTTACGCCTGCCGTTGTGCAACGACTCCAGGTACCGGTTCAGGTACTGCTCTACGCGGGACTGTTTGTTTTTGCGGAATATCTTGTCGGCTGGCTGCATCTGCCGCTGCCTGCCAACCTGGTGGGGATGGTGTTGATGCTGACGCTCATTCTCTGCCGCGTTATCCCCCTTAGCTGGGTGCGTGCCGGCGCGCGCTGGCTGCTGGCAGAGATGTTGCTGTTCTTTGTTCCTGCCGTGGTGGCAGTGGTGAACTATGCGCAACTGCTGATGGTGGACGGCTGGCGGATCTTCGCGGTCATCGCCCTGAGCACGCTGATGGTGCTGGGCGCCACCGCCTGGGTGGTGGACAAGGTTTATCGCTTCGAGATCCGCAGGCAAAAACATGACTAACTTCCAGATAAGCGTGCTGTGCCTGATTGCCACGCTGGTTATCTACTTTGCCAACAAGCGCCTGTATCGGCGCTTTCACGCGCTGCCGCTGATGCCGCTGGTCTTTACGCCGATCCTGCTGGTGTTGATGCTGGTTTTTGGCCATATCTCCTGGCAAAACTACATTGGCGAATCCCACTGGTTGCTGTGGCTACTGGGGCCGGCCACCATCGCCTTTGCGGTGCCGGTGTACGACAACCTGAATATCATTAAACGTCACTGGATGTCGCTCAGCGCGGGGGTGATTACCGCCACGGTGGTGGCGGTCTGTAGCTCCGTCTGGCTGGCGCGGCTGTTTACGCTGCCCGATGAAATTCAGCGTAGCCTGGCCGTGCGCTCGGTAACGACGCCATTTGCGCTGGCAGCCGCTAAACCGCTCGGCGGACAGCCGGATCTGGTGGCGCTGTTCGTGGTTGTCACCGGTGTCTTCGGTATGGCGGTGGGCGATATGCTGTTTCTGCGGCTTTCTATCCATGAAGGGTTGGCAAAAGGGGCGGGATTTGGCGCGGCGTCACACGGCGCGGGAACGGCACGCTCTTATGAGTTGGGTCAGCAGGAGGGAGTTGTAGCAAGCCTGGTGATGATGCTCTCCGGCGTGTTGATGGTGCTGATTGCACCGCTGGTGGCGTGGGTGATGTTCTGAACTCCCCGGCCCGAAGGCCGGGGATCAAGACTCAGTGTGCGCGGCCTTGTTCCACGCCCAGGCCGGTTTGCGAGCGGATAAACTGGGCGCGGAATTTCTCACGCTCCAGGTTCCCCTCCGGCGAGTTGTCGGTTGCAGAGAAGATCCAGATACCGATAAACGCCACGGCGATTGAGAACAGCGCCGGGTACTCATACGGGAAGAGCGCCTTTTCGTGACCGAGGATCTGCACCCAAATCGTCGGGCCGAGGATCATCAGAATCACCGCAGTCAGCAGCCCCAGCCAGCCGCCTACCATTGCGCCACGGGTGGTCAGTTTAGACCAGTACATGGAGAGCAGGATGATAGGGAAGTTACAGCTCGCCGCAATTGAGAAGGCCAGCCCCACCATGAAGGCAATGTTCTGCTTCTCGAAGAGGATCCCCAGCAGGATCGCCACCACACCCAGAATCAGTACGGTGATTTTGGAGACTTTGAGCTCTTCACGCTCGGTTGCGCCTTTGCGGAACACGTTCGCGTACAGGTCATGCGACACCGCTGACGCTCCGGCAAGCGTCAGTCCGGCAACCACGGCAAGGATGGTGGCGAAGGCCACGGCCGAGATAAAGCCGAGGAACAGATTGCCGCCTACCGCATCGGCCAGATGCACTGCCGCCATGTTATTCCCGCCAATCAGCGCGCCTGCCGCGTCTTTAAACGCCGGATTTGCGCCTACCAGCATGATGGCGCCAAAACCGATGATAAAGGTCAGAATGTAGAAGTAACCCATAAACCCGGTGGCGTAGAAGACGCTCTTGCGCGCTTCGCGGGCATCGCTCACGGTGAAGAAACGCATCAGGATATGTGGCAAGCCTGCGGTACCAAACATCAGACCCAGACCGAGTGAAAGCGCGGATATCGGGTCTTTCACCAGCCCGCCCGGACTCATGATTGCTTCCCCTTTCGGGTGGACCGCCATCGCTTCGGTGAACAGATTATTGAAGCTGAAGCCGACGTGTTTCATCACCATAAAGGCCATGAAGCTGGCGCCGAACAGCAGCAGTACCGCTTTGATAATTTGCACCCAGGTGGTCGCCAGCATGCCGCCGAACAGGACGTACATCACCATCAGTACACCTACCAGCACCACCGCAATGTGGTAGTTCAGGCCGAACAGGAGTTCGATCAGTTTGCCTGCGCCAACCATCTGGGCGATCAGATACAGCGCCACCACCACCAGCGAGCCGCAGGCGGAGAGAATGCGAATCGGGCCCTGCTTCAGGCGATAGGAGGCGACATCAGCAAAGGTAAAACGCCCGAGGTTACGCAAGCGTTCGGCGATCAGGAACAGAATAATTGGCCAGCCGACCAGGAAGCCGAGAGAGTAGATCAGACCATCGTAGCCGGAGGTGTACACCAGCGCGGAAATCCCGAGGAAAGAGGCGGCGGACATAAAGTCGCCCGCAATCGCCAGCCCGTTCTGGAAACCGGTGATATTGCCGCCCGCGGTGTAGTAATCGTTACGGGAGCGCACGCGTTTTGACGCCCAGTAAGTGATATACAGGGTCAGCACCACGAAAATCAGGAACATGACAATCGCCTGCCAGTTGGTTGGCTGGCGCTGTACCTCACCGGTAATGGCATCCGCGGCGTTTGCCGCGAAGGGTAGTGTGGCGACAAGCGCCGTCAGGACTCTCTTCATGATGCTTTTACCTCACGCAGTACCGCTTTATTAAGACGATCGAATTCGCCATTCGCACGCCAGACATAAACACCGGTCAGCACAAACGAAATCACGATGACGCCAATACCAATCGGGATGCCCCGCGTGACGCTGGTGCCCTCATGCAGCGGCGTACCCAGCCAGTGCGGAGCGAAGGCAATCAGCAGAATAAAGCCGACGTAGATAATCAGCATGATGATGGAAAGTAAGAAGGCAAACCGTTGCCGTTTATCGACGAGCTCCCTGTAGTGCGCACTATTCTCTATCTGCTGACAAATATCGTTATTCATCACAGAAATCTCCAGAAGTAAGGTTGGTTTGTTTTATCCCCTCTCCCCTGTGGGGAGAGGGTTAGGGTGAGGGGAGGAAGGTGCGGTCTGATGCCCTCACCCCGGCCCTCTCCCACAGGGCTGAGGAATCCCCAGAAAATTAGATATGGATAAATGGTTGTTTATTGTTCAAAAATGGAGCTAAAAACAACCGATAACTCGACAGAAGATGCACATTTATGAGCGTTTTCTGTCTGTCTACGAGCTGAGTGAATCTAACTGCTCGCAAAATATTCATTCTAATCCTCTGAAACCACTAATAAAAAATTAGTGGGGATTCCTCAGCCCACAGGGAGAGGGAGAAAAGATTACGATGGCATTGCGATGGCCTGCTTCTCTTCGAGCAGTTTTTCCACCACACCCGGATCGGCGAGCGTTGAGGTATCGCCGAGGTTGCTGGTGTCACCTGCCGCGATTTTGCGCAAGATTCGGCGCATAATTTTTCCTGAGCGGGTTTTCGGCAGAGAGTCAGTCCAGTGCAGCACATCCGGCGTGGCAAGCGGGCCAATCTCTTTGCGGACCCAGTTGCGCACTTCGGCATACAGCTCTGGCGACGGCTCTTCACCGTGGTTCAGGGTGACGTAGGCGTAAATCGCCTGGCCTTTAATGTTGTGCGGAATACCCACTACCGCGGCTTCGGCGATCTTCGGATGCGATACCAGCGCGGATTCAATCTCCGCGGTGCCCAGACGGTGGCCGGAGACGTTCAGCACATCGTCCACGCGCCCGGTGATCCAGTAGTAGCCATCCTCGTCACGACGCGCACCGTCGCCGCTGAAGTACATGTTTTTAAAGGTTGAGAAGTAGGTCTGCTCGAAGCGCTCATGGTCGCCGAACAGCGTACGCGCCTGGCCCGGCCAGGAATCGACGATCACCAGGTTGCCTTCGGTGGCGCCATCCTGCGGATTGCCTTCGTTATCCACCAGCGCAGGCTGGACGCCGAAGAACGGTTGGGTCGCTGAACCGGCTTTTAAGCGGGTCGCACCCGGCATTGGTGTGATCATGAACCCACCGGTTTCGGTCTGCCACCAGGTGTCCATTACCGGGCATTTTTCGTTGCCGATCTTCTTCCAGTACCACTCCCAGGCTTCCGGGTTAATAGGCTCGCCGACGGAGCCGAGGATGCGCAGGGAAGAGCGGTCAGTACCTTCTATCGCTTTATCCCCTTCCGCCATCAGCGCACGGATCGCCGTTGGCGCGGTGTACAGAATGTTGACCTGGTGCTTATCGACCACCTGGCACATCCGCGCCGGGGTTGGCCAGTTTGGTACACCTTCAAACATCAGCGTTGTTGCACCGCAGGCCAGCGGGCCGTACAGCAGATAGCTGTGACCGGTGACCCAGCCCACGTCGGCGGTGCACCAGTAGATATCGCCCGGATGGTAGTCGAAAACGTATTTAAAGGTGGTGGCCGCATAGACCAGATAGCCACCGGTGGTGTGCAATACGCCTTTCGGTTTGCCGGTGGAGCCGGAGGTATAGAGGATAAACAGCGGATCTTCCGCGTTCATCTCTTGCGGTTGATGCTGGTCGCTTGCTTTTTCAATCAGGTCACTCCACCAGAGGTCGCGCCCTTCATTCCAGTCGATCTTGCCACCGGTACGCTTAAGGACGATAACGTTGCTGACGGTTTTGACGTTCGGGTTTTTCAGCGCTTCGTCGACATTTTTCTTCAGAGGAATACCGCGCCCGGCGCGCACGCCTTCATCAGCGGTGATCACCAGTTTCGAACTCGAGTCGACAATACGCCCGGCAACCGCTTCCGGCGAGAACCCGCCAAAGATAACGGAATGGATCGCGCCGATGCGCGCGCAGGCCAGCATCGCCACCGCCGCTTCCGGCACCATCGGCATATAGATGGCGACCACATCGCCTTTTTTAATGCCCTGGTCCAGCAGCACGTTAGCGAAGCGGCACACGTCGCGGTGCAGCTCTTTATAAGAGATATGTTTGCTCTGAGAGGCGTCGTCGCCTTCCCAGATAATGGCCGTTTCGTTACCGCGTTCGGCAAGGTGGCGATCGAGGCAGTTCGCCGCAAGGTTTAGCGTGCCGTCTTCATACCATTTAATAGAAACGTTACCCGGCGCAAAGGAGGTGTTCTTCACCTTCTGGTAAGGTTTGATCCAGTCAAGAATATGGCCCTGCTCGCCCCAGAAAGCGTCAGGATCAGAGACAGATTGCTGATACTTCTCGTGGTACTGCTCCGGGTTGATCAGGCAACGGTCCGCAATGTTAGCGGGAATGTCGTGTTTGTGTATTTGGCTCATGGCTTTTTTTCTCCTTGTAAGATGTTAATAATATGTCGCAAAAACGTTAATAGTAGGGGCTTTACAAGCTTTGTTTATTATTTGGGCGGCAGATCACGCATTGTTTGAAGCGTATGAAAAATGAGCGAATGAAACTTTGAAGAAAAATAATTTACCGGGCGGATTATTCACATTTGCGCATAAAAAATCGTTTTTATAACAAATGGTTATTTATAAGAATTATCGTAAACTCGCGTCATAACGGCTTTTCGTAGTGAAATGCGTTGTTCTTTAAGGCTTGCGCAACACACCGCGCAGATGATACTCATACGCCGCGTTAAAAAATCCCATAAACCAACGCAACACAATTCATACCCTTTCAGTATGTCTCCATATTCATGCAGTCTGCATGAATAGGGCGCTTCATTGAGGAAGTCAGTTTCTATGAAAAACGTTAAAGTCAGCCTGGCCTGGCAAATCCTGCTGGCCCTTGTGCTGGGTATCCTGCTGGGTAGCTATCTCCATTATCACAGCGACAGCCGCGAGTGGCTGATTGCGAACTTGCTCTCCCCGGCGGGCGATATCTTTATTCATTTGATCAAAATGATCGTGGTGCCGATTGTCATCTCGACGCTGGTGGTCGGTATTGCCGGAGTCGGTGATGCAAAACAGCTGGGCCGCATCGGTGCAAAAACCATTCTCTATTTCGAAGTGATCACGACGATTGCCATCATCCTTGGCATTACCCTGGCGAATGTCTTCCAGCCAGGTTCCGGGATCGATATGTCGCAACTTGCGACGGTGGATATTTCGAAATACCAAAGTACGACCGCTGAAGTGCAGAGCCATGCGCACGGCCTGATGGGCACCATCCTGTCGCTGGTGCCGACTAACATTGTGGCGTCGATGGCGAAGGGCGAGATGCTGCCAATCATCTTCTTCTCGGTGCTTTTTGGTCTGGGTCTTTCCTCTCTGCCTGCCACGCACCGTGAACCGCTGGTCACCGTGTTCCGCTCCATCTCTGAAACCATGTTTAAAGTGACCCACATGGTGATGCGTTACGCGCCGGTTGGGGTGTTTGCGCTTATCGCGGTAACCGTGGCGAACTTCGGTTTTGCCTCCCTGTGGCCGCTGGCGAAGCTGGTAATTCTGGTGCATTTCGCCATCCTGTTCTTCGCGCTGGTGGTACTGGGCATTGTGGCGCGCCTGTGTGGGCTGAGCATCTGGATCCTGATCCGCATTCTGAAAGATGAGCTGATTCTGGCGTACTCCACGGCCAGCTCTGAAAGCGTGCTGCCGCGTATTATTGAGAAGATGGAGGCATATGGTGCCCCGGCTTCTATCACCAGCTTCGTGGTGCCAACCGGCTACTCCTTTAACCTGGACGGCTCGACGCTGTACCAGAGCATCGCAGCCATCTTTATTGCCCAGCTGTACGGCATTGATCTGTCGCTGTGGCAGGAAATTGTGCTGGTGCTGACGCTGATGGTGACCTCAAAAGGGATCGCGGGCGTGCCGGGTGTCTCCTTCGTGGTGCTGCTGGCGACGCTTGGCAGTGTCGGTATTCCGCTGGAAGGCCTGGCGTTTATCGCCGGTGTTGACCGTATCCTCGATATGGCGCGTACGGCGCTGAACGTGGTTGGAAACGCGCTGGCGGTGCTGGTTATCGCCAAGTGGGAACACAAGTTCGACCGTAAAAAAGCGCTGGCGTATGAACGCGAGGTGCTGGGTCGTTTTGATAAGACGGCTGACCAGTAACATCCTAAGCCCGGTGGCGCTGCGCTTACCGGGCCTACGGGTTTTGTAGATACTGTTATGCCACGCAAGCATTTTTCTCGTGCAGTGTGGCATCGAACGGGCGTCCTGATTTCAGGACGCCATACGCCACCTGCGCCAGCTTACGCAT
>NZ_JBXWCS010000019.1:0-68684 GCF_057320385.1 Enterobacter cloacae complex sp. 394F7
TAAGCTGGCGCAGGTGGCGTATGGCGTCCTGAAATCAGGACGCCCGTTCGATGCCACACTGCACGAGAAAAATGCTTGCGTGGCATAACAGTATCTACAAAACGCTAAGACGTAGGCCGGGTAAGGCGCAGCCGCTACCCGGCTTTTTATTTGCGATAGAGGACCTTGATCACGTGATAGCCGAACTGCGTATGCAGTGGGCCAGTCGGCTCCAGTACCGGGCAGGAGAAGACCACTTTGTCGAACGCCGGAACCATCTGACCCTGACGGAATTCACCTAAGTCACCGCCGCGTTTGCCTGACGGGCAAATGGAGTGCTTCTTAGCCAGCTTGCCGAAGTCGGCGCCGTTTTTGAGCTGTTCCAGAAGATCCAGAGCCAGTTTCTCTTCTTTAACAAGGATATGCAGTGCTGCTGCTGTTTTTGCCATGATCGTGCCTTGAGTGGTATGGATTAGGCTCGCTATACTACCACGCTGTTATTCTCCCCTCCTGACTTTCATTGAGTGATCATTTATGCGTTTAAACCCCGGACAACAACAAGCTGTCGAATTTGTCACCGGACCGTGTCTGGTGCTGGCGGGGGCTGGCTCCGGCAAAACGCGTGTGATCACGAACAAAATCGCCCACCTGATCCGCGGCTGCGGCTATCAGGCCCGGCATATCGCTGCGGTGACCTTTACCAACAAAGCGGCGCGCGAAATGAAAGAGCGTGTCGGCCAGACGCTGGGGCGTAAAGAGGCGCGAGGTCTGATGATCTCCACGTTCCACACGCTGGGGCTGGATATCATCAAACGCGAATACGCGGCGCTGGGGATGAAGTCTAACTTCTCGCTCTTCGACGACACCGATCAGGTGGCATTGCTTAAAGAGCTTACCGAGGGGCTGATCGAAGATGACAAAGTGCTGTTGCAGCAGCTGATCTCGACGATCTCCAACTGGAAAAACGATCTGATGACCCCCGCTCAGGCGGCGGCAAGCGCCAAAGGTGAGCGGGATCGGATCTTCGCTCACTGCTACGGTCTGTACGATGCACATATGAAAGCGTGTAACGTGCTGGATTTTGACGATCTGATCCTGCTGCCCACGCTGCTCCTGCAGCGTAATGAAGAGGTGCGTGAACGCTGGCAGAATAAGATCCGCTATCTGCTGGTGGATGAATACCAGGACACCAACACCAGTCAGTATGAGCTGGTGAAGCTGCTGGTGGGACAGCGTGCGCGTTTCACCGTGGTAGGCGATGATGACCAGTCAATCTACTCCTGGCGCGGTGCGCGTCCACAAAACCTGGTGCTGCTGAGCAAAGATTTTCCGGCGCTGCAGGTGATCAAGCTGGAACAGAACTACCGCTCCTCCGGGCGCATCCTGAAAGCGGCAAATATCCTGATTGCCAATAACCCGCACGTCTTCGAAAAACGCCTTTTCTCGGAACTTGGCTATGGCACGGAGCTCAAAGTGCTCAGTGCCAATAATGAAGAGCATGAAGCGGAGCGCGTGACGGGCGAGCTGATTGCGCACCACTTCGTCAATAAAACGGAATATAAAGATTACGCGATCCTGTATCGCGGCAACCACCAGTCGCGCGTCTTTGAAAAGATGTTGATGCAGAACCGCATCCCGTACAAAATTTCCGGCGGAACCTCCTTCTTCTCGCGCCCTGAAATCAAAGATCTGCTGGCCTATCTGCGTGTACTCACCAACCCGGATGACGACAGCGCCTTTCTGCGTATCGTGAACACGCCGAAACGTGAAATCGGCCCGGCGACGCTGCAAAAGCTCGGTGAATGGGCGATGACGCGCAACAAAAGCCTGTTTACCGCCAGCTTCGATATGGGGCTGAGTCAGACGTTAACTGGGCGCGGTTATGATTCCTTAACCCGCTTTACCCACTGGCTTGGCGAAGTCCAGCGTCTGGCGGAGCGCGAACCGGTTGCCGCCGTTCGCGATCTGATCCACGGCATCGACTACGAGTCCTGGCTGTATGAAACCTCTGCCAGCCCGAAGGCGGCAGAGATGCGGATGAAAAACGTTAACCAGCTATTCAACTGGATGACGGAAATGCTGGAAGGCTCAGAAATCGACGAGCCAATGACCCTGACCCAGGTCGTTACCCGCTTTACGCTGCGCGACATGATGGAGCGCGGTGAGAGCGAAGAGGAAGCCGATCAGGTTCAACTGATGACGCTGCATGCGTCTAAAGGGCTGGAGTTTCCGTATGTTTACCTGGTCGGCATGGAAGAGGGCTTACTGCCGCACCAGAGCAGCATTGATGAAGATAACGTCGATGAAGAGCGTCGTCTGGCCTACGTGGGCATTACCCGCGCGCAGAAAGAATTAACATTTACGCTGTGTAAAGAGCGCCGTCAGTATGGGGAACTGGTTCGCCCTGAGCCGAGCCGTTTCCTGCTGGAGTTGCCGCAGGATGACCTGATCTGGGAGCAGGAGCGCAAGGTGATTACCGCTGAAGAACGAATGCACAAAGGTCAGGCTAACGTCGCCAACATACGCGCCATGCTGGCTAAAGCCAAAGAGAAGGGATAAGAATTTGCAGGCCGGGTCAGGCGAAGCCGCCGCCCGGCAATGCACAGCGTATTACTTCACTTCAAGTGCCCAGTGGACATAGCTCTGCCACTGGCACTCCTGCTCAATCATCTCTGCCCCAAGCGGGTGATTATCAATCCAGTTTTCCGGCAGCGTCAGAGACAGTCTTTCGTCATCCGCCACCAGATGAATATTGGGCAGCAAATCATCGCGACGTCGGCTGGCAAACAGAATTGCCAGACGCAGCAGGCGGCACAGATGCTCGGCCACGCGCGGCGGCACGGCGTTTTGCTGATGTAACGAGGAGAGGTCAACGGCGTTGGTCTGGTTCAACAGTAACGTTGCCAGCAGCTTCTTTTGTGCCGGCGTGTAGCCCGGCAGATCGAGATTACGCACCAGCCAGGCTGCGTGCAGCGGCGCCTGCTTATACTCGACGCTCAGCCCAATTTCATGCAGCGCGCAGGCACTTAGCAGCAGATCGCGGCTCAACGGGTCGATATCCCAGCTGTTTTTTACCTGATCGGCAAACAGTGATGCCATCTGAGCTACCCGTTGCGCTTGATCGGTATCGACAATAAAGCGACGCTGTACGTTACGCAGGGTTCGGGTGCGGATGTCCTGATCAACCGAAAGATGCAGCATTCCGTAGACCAGACCTTCACGCAGCGCACCACCGGCCAGCGTCATACACTGGATGTTCAGCTCGGTAAAAATGGCGATCAAAATGGCCAGGCCGCTTGGGAAGACCAGCGCACGTTCCAGCGTCAGGCCTTCTATTTCCAGCTCTTCCAGGCGACCACATTGAATCGCGCGCTGTTTTAACTGCTGGAGCTTGGTAAGCGTGATCCGCTCGTCCATCCCCTGGGCCATCATGATTTCCTGCAACGCCTGCACGGTACCTGACGCACCCACGCAAACTTTCCAGCCGTGATAGCGCAGTTCGTCCATTACCGGACGTAACACCTCGCGGGCAGCATTTTCAGCTTCGTCGAAGTTCTCTTTACCCAGATTTCGATCGGCAAAGTAGCGCTCAAGCCAGGTCACACAGCCCATCGACAGGCTGAACAGTGAAGTCGCCTGCGCGCCCGTGCCGGTGACGAGCTCGGTGCTGGCACCCCCGATATCGACGACCAGACGGCGATCGTCGCCGCCCGTCGTGTGCGCAACACCCTGATAGATCAGACGTGCTTCTTCTTCACCGCTGATAACCTGAACCGGGCACCCGAGAATTTCCTGCGCTTTGGCAATAAAATCCACGGCATTGACTGCCAGGCGCAGCGTCGCGGTGGCGACAACGGTAATTTGCGAATGGGGAATATCCTGCAGGCGTTCGGCAAAGAGACGCAGACACTGCCAGCCACGTTCCATGGCTTCGGGAGAGAGATAATTATCGCTGCTCAGGCCCGCCGCGAGGCGGACCTTGCGCTTAATGCGCGTCAGCGTTTGTATGCTTCCCGCCACCTCGCGCACAACCAGCATATGAAAACTATTCGAACCGAGATCAATTGCCGCATAAAGCGAGGTGGAGCTGAGCATATTTTCTTAACCTGAACGACGACGATTACGCGGTGCGCCAGAACGACGCGGGCCATTGCCGGAGCGGGCGCGGGTAAGGCGCTTAGGCGGCGGCAGTTCGCTTAACAGCGCATCCGGATTGTATTTACTCTGTGGAATAGAGTGACCAATGTAGGCCTCAATCGCCGGGAGATTCAGCGCATATTCTTCACATGCAAGGCTAATGGAGTGACCGCTTGCGCCTGCACGACCGGTACGACCAATGCGGTGTACGTAGTCTTCGCAATCATCCGGCAGGTCATAGTTGAAGACGTGCGTGACGGCGGGAATGTGCAGACCACGCGCGGCCACGTCGGTTGCGACCAGAATATCGAGATCGCCACGGGTAAATTCGTCGAGAATACGCAGGCGTTTTTTCTGTGCCACATCGCCGGTCAGCAGACCCACACGGTGACCATCCGCAGCCAGATGGCCCCAGATATCTTCACAGCGGTGTTTGGTGTTCGCGAAGATAATGGCGCGATCTGGCCACTCTTCTTCGATCAGCGTTTGCAGCAGGCGCATTTTCTCTTCATTGGAAGGATAGAAGAGCTCTTCTTTAATGCGGTGACCTGTTTTCTGCTCCGGCTCCACTTCCACATATTCGGCGTTGTTCATCTGCTCGAACGCCAGCTCGCGTACGCGATAAGAAAGGGTAGCGGAGAACAGCATGTTCAGACGCTGGTTCGCTGGGGGCATGCGACGGAACAGCCAGCGGATGTCTTTGATAAAGCCCAGATCGTACATGCGGTCGGCTTCATCCAGCACCACAACCTGGATTGCGCCGAGGTTAATGTGATTCTGTTTTGCATAATCGATAAGACGGCCAGTGGTACCGATCAGGATATCCACGCCGCTTTCCAGCACTTTCAGCTGCTTATCGTAGCCATCGCCGCCGTAAGCCAGGCCAATCTTCAGGCCGGTCGCCTGCGTCAGAGGTTCAGCGTCTGCGTGGATCTGTACCGCCAGTTCTCGCGTCGGAGCCATGATAAGCGCGCGCGGCTGGTTAACTTTGCGGTCTGCAATCGCTGGATGAGAAAGTAAATAGTGAAACGTTGACGTTAAAAACGCCATCGTTTTGCCAGTACCGGTTTGCGCCTGCCCTGCTACGTCACGACCGGCCAGCGTCAGCGGCAGGGCGAGAGCCTGAATGGGCGTGCAGTTATGAAACCCTTTATTTTCAAGGGCTTCAATCACTTTTGGGTGCAGGGCGAAGTCGGAAAACTTCTGTTCTGTTAAATGTGTTTTGCTCATAGTGTGGTAGAATATCAGCTTACTATTGCTTTACGAAAGCGTATCCGGTGAAATAAAGTCAACCTTTAGTTGGTTAATGCGACATCAACACGTCGTTGATGAAGGCGAAACCAACGCACCAGGCTTATTCCTGTGGAGTTATATATGAGCGATAAAATTATTCACCTGACTGACGACAGTTTTGACACGGACGTACTTAAGGCTGACGGGCTGACCCTCGTCGATTTCTGGGCTGAATGGTGTGGTCCTTGCAAAATGATCGCCCCGATTCTGGATGAGATCGCTGACGAATATCAGGGCAAACTGACCGTTGCCAAGCTGAACATCGACCAGAACCCGGGTACCGCGCCAAAATACGGCATCCGTGGCATCCCGACCCTGCTGCTGTTTAAAAACGGCGAAGTGGCGGCGACCAAAGTGGGCGCACTGTCCAAAGGTCAACTGAAAGAGTTCCTCGACGCTAACCTGGCGTAAGGTTTCTCCGCTGCGCGTCCAGAGGCCAAAATGATGTGCAACTCTGGACGCCCGGCTTAAGTCGTGCTAAGTTAGCTATGACTTCGTTTTAAACATATCTTGTTGTTTGAATCTTGTTTTACCCGAAACTTCCCGTTGTTAACATAAACAGTGCGTGAAGTGGCTAAATTCCGGGCTTGTCACTCAATCCGTCTTGTCGTTTCAGATCTGCGTTCTTTCCCTGTGACCAGACAGCGAACAGACATGAGTTGATGGCCGCTAAACAGGCATGGATGACCCTGCCATACCATTCACAACATTAAGTTCGAGAATCACCCCGAGTTTAAGAACCCACACCATTATGAATCTTACCGAATTAAAGAATACGCCGGTTTCTGAGCTGATCACTCTCGGCGAAAATATGGGACTGGAAAACCAGGCTCGTATGCGCAAGCAGGACATCATTTTCGCCATCCTGAAGCAGCACGCTAAGAGTGGCGAAGATATCTTTGGCGACGGTGTGCTGGAGATATTGCAAGACGGATTTGGTTTCCTCCGCTCTGCAGACAGCTCCTACCTCGCCGGCCCTGACGACATCTACGTATCCCCCAGCCAAATCCGCCGTTTCAACCTCCGCACTGGTGACACCATTTCAGGTAAGATTCGTCCTCCAAAAGAGGGTGAACGCTACTTTGCGCTGTTGAAAGTTAACGAAGTTAACTACGACAAACCGGAAAACTCGCGTAATAAGATCCTCTTCGAGAACTTAACGCCGCTGCACGCGAACTCTCGTCTGCGTATGGAGCGTGGTAACGGTTCTACCGAAGACTTAACCGCGCGCGTGCTGGATCTGGCTTCGCCAATTGGTCGTGGTCAACGTGGTCTGATTGTGGCACCGCCAAAAGCGGGTAAAACCATGCTGCTGCAGAACATCGCGCAGAGCATTGCCTACAACCACCCTGACTGTGTGCTGATGGTACTGCTGATTGACGAACGTCCGGAAGAAGTGACCGAGATGCAGCGTCTGGTGAAAGGTGAAGTAGTGGCGTCGACCTTTGACGAGCCAGCATCCCGTCACGTTCAGGTTGCGGAAATGGTTATTGAGAAGGCGAAACGCCTGGTTGAGCACAAGAAAGACGTTATCATTCTGCTCGACTCCATCACCCGTCTGGCGCGTGCCTACAACACCGTGGTTCCGGCTTCCGGTAAAGTACTGACCGGTGGTGTGGATGCCAACGCCCTGCATCGTCCGAAGCGCTTCTTCGGTGCTGCACGTAATGTGGAAGAGGGCGGTAGCCTGACCATCATCGCGACGGCGCTGATCGATACTGGCTCCAAAATGGACGAAGTGATCTACGAAGAGTTTAAAGGGACAGGTAACATGGAACTGCACCTCTCTCGTAAGATTGCAGAAAAACGTGTCTTCCCGGCTATCGACTACAACCGTTCCGGTACCCGTAAGGAAGAGCTGCTCACCACTCAGGAAGAGCTACAGAAAATGTGGATCCTGCGCAAAATTATCCACCCAATGGGTGAAATCGACGCAATGGAATTCCTCATTAACAAACTGGCGATGACCAAAACCAACGACGATTTCTTCGACATGATGAAGCGCTCGTAACGCAAATAAAGCCAGTGAACGCCACGTTTTTACGTGGCGTTTTTCTTTTATGGACTATACGCTATTACCACACACTCCCAATTTTGACCGGTCGGTGCGACAATAGGACCGTTTGTACAGTCAAAGAAATAATTGATTGAAAAATATACAAAGGGAGTTGTAAGAAGCCACCTTTAATACTTCTGAGGCGGAGGCTTCATGGTTATACTTCCGGGACTAACATTTGTTGAGAGCAATCCATTGTGAATCTACTCACCGCCGTTACTGAGCTGATCAGTATTTTTTTATTCACAACCTGTTTTTTGTTCATCGCGCGTAAGGTGGCAAAAAGAATAGGGTTGGTGGATAAGCCCAATTTCCGTAAACGTCATCAGGGACTTATTCCTCTGGTTGGAGGGATTTCTGTTTACGCTGGCATTTGTTTCACATTTGGCATTGCGGATTATTATATTCCACACGCAGCACTCTATCTTGCCTGTGCGGGTGTCCTGGTCCTTGTCGGGGCACTAGATGACCGATTCGATATCGCGGTGAAAATCCGCGCCACCGTTCAGGCGGCGATTGGCGTGATAATGATGGTCGTCGGCGGACTTTACCTGAGAAGCCTCGGCTATGTCTTTGGCCCATGGGAGTTAGTCCTGGGTCCATTTGGCTTCTTCCTGACGCTTTTTGCCGTCTGGGCGGCGATTAACGCTTTCAACATGGTGGATGGTATTGACGGTCTGCTTGGCGGATTGTCATCGGTTTCGTTTGCCGCAATCGGCATCATTCTCTGGTTTGATGGTCAGTACAGCCTGTCAATGTGGTGTTTTGCCATGATTGCCGCCATCCTGCCTTATATTCTCCTTAATCTCGGTGCGCTGGGGCGTCGCTATAAAGTCTTTATGGGTGACGCCGGCAGTACGCTAATCGGTTTTACCGTTATCTGGATTTTGCTCGAAACTACGCAGGGTAAAACTCACCCGATTAGCCCGGTAACCGCGCTGTGGATTATCGCCATTCCATTAATGGATATGGTGGCGATTATGTATCGCCGTCTGCGTAAAGGGATGAGTCCTTTCTCTCCCGATCGCCAGCATATTCATCATCTCATCATGCGTGCGGGCTTTACTTCCCGTCAGGCGTTTGTCCTGATTACCCTTGCCGCCGCTATTCTGGCCGCGATTGGCGTTGCCGCAGAATATGCTCATTTCATTCCTGAATGGGTAATGTTGGTATTATTCTTGCTAGCATTTTTCCTGTACGGCTACTGCATTAAGCGCGCATGGAAAGTGGCGCGATTCATTAAACGTCTGAAACGCAGGATGCGTCGTAACAATGACAAAAACACAACATTAACTAAGTAAAACCGGGACTATGATGACTCAACCGTTGGCGGGAGCGAAATCAGTGGTAACTGAGAATGAACTGGATATTCGGGGTTTGTTTCGCGTGTTATGGGCAGGCAAACTTTGGATTGCGGGGATCGCGCTGGGGTTCGCACTGTTAGCGCTGGCCTACACTTTCTTTGCAAAGCAGGAGTGGAGCGCCACGGCAATTACAGACAGACCAACGGTTAACATGCTCGGCGGGTTTTATTCCCAGCAGCAGTTCCTGCGCAACCTGGATATCAAGGCGAATCTGGCGACGCCCGATCAGGCTTCCGTTATGGATGAGGCGTATAAAGAGTTTGTCATGCAGCTGGCCTCCTGGGACACGCGTCGTGATTTCTGGAGCCAGACGGATTATTACAAGCAACGCATGGTGGGCAACAGCAAAGCCGATGCCGCGCTACTGGATGACCTGATTAACAACATTCAGTTTATGCCGGGCGATGCGCTGCGTAATGTTAATGACAGCGTCAAACTGATTGCAGAGACGGCGCCGGATGCCAATAACCTGTTGCGCCAGTATGTCGCTTTTGCCAGCCAGCGCGCCGCAAGTCATCTTAATGAAGAACTCAAAGGCGCCTGGGCGGCCCGTACCATCCAGATGAAAGCGCAGGTAAAACGTCAGGAAGAGGTGGCTAAAGCCATATTCTCCCGCCGTGTTCATAACATTGAACAGGCACTCAAAATTGCGGAACAGCACAATATTTCTCGCAGCGAAACGGACGTTCCGGCGGATGAACTGCCTGATTCTGAAATGTTCCTGCTTGGTCGTCCAATGCTGCAGGCTCGTCTGGAAAACCTGCAGGCCGTTGGCCCTGATTTTGACCTCGACTACGATCAAAACCGCGCCATGCTCACCACCCTGAATGTTGGTCCAACGCTGGACCCGCGTTTTCAGACCTATCGTTATTTGCGAACGCCTGAAGAACCTGTAAAACGCGATAGTCCGCGTCGTGCATTCCTGATGATCATGTGGGGGATTGTAGGCGCACTGACGGGCGCTGGCGTGGCGTTAATACGTCGTCGCACAAATTAAGAACGCCGTCTACGATGAAGGCTACGGCCTTCATCGCCTAATCGAAGAGAATCGATGTGAAAGTACTTACCGTATTTGGCACCAGGCCGGAGGCCATCAAGATGGCGCCTCTGGTGCATGCGCTGGCCAGCGATCCTGATATTGAAGCGAAAGTGTGCGTCACGGCGCAACACCGGGAGATGCTCGATCAGGTTTTAACGCTCTTTTCCATCGTCCCGGACTATGACCTCAATATAATGAAGCCGGGGCAGGGATTAACGGAGATTACCTGCCGTATCTTGCAAGAGTTAAAGCCCATTCTGGAATCCTTTAAGCCTGATGTCGTGCTGGTGCATGGCGACACCACCACCACTGTGGCAACCAGTCTGGCAGCGTTTTATCAACGTATTCCTGTCGGCCACGTTGAAGCGGGCCTGCGTACCGGCAACCTTTATTCGCCGTGGCCGGAAGAAGCCAACCGCACGCTTACCGGGCACCTGGCGATGTACCACTTTGCACCCACCGAAAATTCGCGCCAGAACCTGCTGCGTGAAAATATTGCCGACAAAAAAATCTTTGTGACCGGCAATACGGTTATTGATGCCCTGATTTGGGTGCGTGACCGTGTGCTGGCTAACAACGAACTTCAGGCAGAACTCGCTGCGCGCTACCCGTTCCTGAACAACGGCAAAAAAACCATTCTTGTCACCGGCCACCGTCGTGAAAGCTTTGGCCGGGGTTTCGAGCAAATCTGTCATGCGCTGGCTGAAATCGCCGCGCAAAACGAAGATGTGCAGATTGTCTATCCGGTGCATCTCAACCCTAACGTCAGCGAGCCGGTCAACCGCATTCTGGGGCATGTTGAAAATGTCCTTCTGATTGAGCCGCAGGACTACATGCCGTTTGTCTGGCTTATGAATCATGCCTGGCTGATCCTCACCGATTCAGGCGGTATTCAGGAAGAAGCACCTTCACTCGGCAAGCCGGTGCTGGTAATGCGTGAAACCACCGAGCGCCCGGAGGCGGTAAAAGCGGGCACGGTGCGTCTGGTCGGCACGGATAAGCAGCGTATCGTCGATGAAGTGACACACCTGCTGCACGACGAAGAAGCGTATCAGGCGATGAGCCGGGCCCATAACCCGTACGGTGATGGGCTGGCTTGTGGCCGTATTTTGCATGCACTTAAACACAATCGGGTATCGCTATGAGTTTTACTACCATCTCTGTCATTGGTCTTGGCTACATTGGCTTGCCTACTGCGGCAGCATTTGCCTCTCGTCAAAAACAGGTTGTAGGCGTGGATATCAATGCGCGCGCGGTGGAAACCATTAACCGTGGCGAAATCCATATTGTGGAGCCCGATCTCGACCGCGTGGTCAAAGAGGCCGTTGATGGGGGATTCCTGCGCGCCAGTACCACGCCGGTTGAAGCCGATGCTTATCTCATTGCTGTGCCGACGCCATTCAAAGGCGACCATGAACCCGACATGGTCTACGTCGAGGCCGCTGCGAAATCTATTGCACCTGTGCTCAAGAAAGGGGCGCTGGTGATCCTGGAGTCCACTTCTCCGGTTGGCGCAACCGAGCAGATGGCACAGTGGCTGGCAGAAGCCCGGCCGGATTTAAGCTTCCCGCAGCAGGCGGGAGAGCAGGCCGATATCAATATCGCCTACTGTCCGGAGCGCGTGCTGCCGGGGCAGGTGATGGTCGAACTGATTAAAAACGACCGCGTGATTGGCGGGATGACGCCTGTTTGTTCCGCTCGTGCCAGCGCGCTGTACAAGATTTTCCTCGAAGGCGAATGCGTGGTGACGAACTCCCGTACCGCAGAAATGTGCAAACTGACGGAAAACAGCTTTCGCGATGTGAACATCGCTTTTGCCAACGAACTGTCGCTCATTTGTGCCGATCAGGGGATTAACGTCTGGGAATTAATCAGCCTGGCGAATCGTCATCCGCGCGTTAACATTCTGCAGCCAGGCCCGGGCGTGGGCGGTCACTGTATCGCCGTCGATCCATGGTTTATCGTGGCGCAAAACCCCGATCAGGCACGCCTGATCCGCACCGCGCGTGAAGTTAACGACAGCAAGCCACACTGGGTTCTCAACCAGGTTAAAACCACGGTGGCAGATTGTCTGGCTGAGAGTGGCAAACGGGCCAGTGAACTGAAAATTGCCTGCTTTGGCCTGGCATTCAAACCTAACATCGACGATCTGCGCGAAAGCCCGGCGATGGAAATTGCTGAGATGATTGCCCAATGGCACACGGGCGAAACGCTGGTAGTCGAGCCGAATATTCATGAACTGCCGGCAAAACTGGCGGGGCACTGCACGCTTACCGCGCTGGATGACGCGCTGGCCACGGCGGACGTACTGGTGCTGCTGGTGGATCATAAAGAGTTTAAAGCGACCCCCGCTGATGCCGTACAGCAGCGTTACGTTGTTGATACCAAAGGTGTCTGGCGTTGAGCAACCTGAACGGGACGCTTGAGTCCCTTGAGTGGGAGAGCCATTTTTTTGGCCTGCCTTCAGCCATTCTGCGTCTGCGAGAAACTGCACCGGCACTGACCGACGCCGACTTTCGCGTCTGGCAGCGGGTACAGGCGAAGATCCCGGCGGACCGCGCCGACCTGCTGGATGCGCTTCAGCAACACGGTTTTCAGCTGGTGGAAGGCGAAGTCGATCTTGCCATTACGCTAACCCGGCATGAGGCGCCAGGTGCGGAGGTTGCCGCTAAGCAGGATATCCCGGTGCTGCGCGAAATGGCGGCGCAGGCGTTTGCCCGCAGCCGCTTTCGTGCCCCCTGGTATGCACCTGAGGACAGCGGACGTTTCTATGCCCAGTGGATTGAGAATGCGGTAAAAGGGACGTTCGATCATGTTTGTCTGGTGTTCCGCGCGGCGGACGGCCAGATTCAGGGTTTTGTTTCGCTTCGCAAGCTCAACGAGCGCGAGGCGCGTATCGGCTTATTAGCTGGCCGGGGTATGGGCGAGAAACTCATGCAGGCGGCGCTACACTGGGCGCAGCAGCAACAGGTCTCGACGCTGCGGGTGGCAACCCAGATGGGCAACACCGCTGCGCTTAAACGTTATATTGCGAGTGGTGCCAACATCGACGCCACCGCCTACTGGTTATACAGGTGACAAGATGATTCCATTTAACGCACCACCCGTCGTGGGAACCGAACTCGATTATATGCAGTCTGCTATGGGCAGCGGCAAACTCTGCGGTGATGGTGGGTTTACCCGTCGCTGCCAGCAGTGGATGGAACAGCGTTTTCACAGCGCTAAAGTGCTGCTGACCCCTTCCTGTACGGCGTCGCTGGAAATGGCTGCGCTGTTGCTCGATATTCAGCCCGGTGATGAAGTGATTATGCCGAGCTACACCTTCGTCTCCACGGCAAACGCGTTTGTGTTACGCGGGGCGAAAATCGTCTTTGTGGATATTCGTCCGGACACCATGAATATCGATGAAACGCTGATTGAAGCGGCGATCACTGATAAAACGCGGGCGATTGTTCCGGTCCATTACGCGGGCGTGGCCTGTGAAATGGACACCATTATGGCGATCGCGAAAAAGCATAACCTGTTTGTGGTGGAAGATGCCGCTCAGGGCGTGATGTCCACCTACAAAGGACGCGCGCTCGGCACCATCGGCCATATCGGCTGTTTTAGCTTCCACGAAACCAAAAACTACACCGCAGGTGGTGAAGGTGGCGCGACGCTGATTAACGACCGCGCGCTGGTTGAGCGTGCGGAAGTGATCCGCGAAAAAGGCACCAACCGCAGCCAGTTCTTCCGTGGCCAGGTTGATAAGTATACCTGGCGCGATATTGGCTCAAGCTATCTGATGGCGGATCTGCAGGCGGCGTATCTGTGGGCACAGCTGGAGGCGGCAGAGCGCATTAACCTGCAGCGTTTGTCCCTGTGGCAGACCTATTACGACGCGCTGGCACCGCTGGCAAAAGCCGGGCGTATTGCGCTGCCGACCATTCCGGCAGACTGCGTCCACAATGCCCATATGTTCTATATCAAACTGCGCGATAACGACGATCGCAGCAAGCTGATTGCCTGGCTGAAAGAGGCTGAGATTATGGCGGTGTTCCACTACATTCCGCTGCACTCCAGCCCGGCCGGTGAAGCGTTCGGGACATTCGCGGGTGAAGACCGCTATACCACGAAAGAAAGTGAGCGTTTGCTTCGCTTGCCACTGTTCTACAACCTCGCGCCGGTTAACCAGCGTACGGTGATTAATACCCTTCTGAGCTATTTCGGCTGATATGTCTCTGGCAAAAGCATCGGTGTGGACCGCCGCGTCCACGCTTGTCAAAATTGGCGCCGGGCTGCTGGTCGTCAAGCTGTTGGCCGTCTCATTCGGCCCTTCTGGGGTGGGTCTGGCGGGCAATTTCCGCCAGCTTGTCACCGTCCTTGGGGTATTGGCCGGCGCCGGGATCTTCAACGGCGTTACGAAATACGTTGCACAGCATCAGGATGACGCAGCGCAGCTGCGCAAAGTCGTCGGCACATCGTCGGCGATGGTGTTAGGTTTCTCTACTCTGCTGGCCGCGGTGTTTCTGCTGGCTGCGGCCCCCATTAGCCAGGGGCTGTTTGGACACACGCATTATGAAGGGCTGGTGCGTCTGGTCGCTCTGGTTCAGATGGGGATCGCGTGGGCTAACCTGCTACTGGCGCTGATGAAAGGGTTTCGTGATGCTGCCGGGAACGCGCTTGCGCTGATCCTGGGCAGCGTTATAGGTGTTATCGCCTATTACTTCTGCTATCGCCTGGGCGGGTATGAAGGCGCGCTGCTGGGTCTGGCGCTGGTACCTGCGTTAGTGGTCTTTCCGGCGGCGTTTATGCTGATGCGTCGTGGCGTTATCCCCTTAAGCTACCTGAAACCGCAGTGGGACAAGGTGCTTGCGGGTCAACTGGGTAAATTTACCCTGATGGCGCTCATTACCTCCGTAACGCTGCCGGTGGCTTATGTGATGATGCGAAACCTGCTGGCGGCGCATTACAGCTGGGATGAGGTGGGAATTTGGCAGGGCGTAAGCAGCATTTCTGACGCCTACCTCCAATTTATAACGGCTTCCTTTAGCGTCTGGTTGCTGCCAACCTTATCGCGTCTGAGCTCCCGACAGGATATTACCCGCGAGATTACCCGCTCGCTGCGTTTTGTGCTTCCCGCCGTGGCGGCGGCCAGTTTTACCGTGTGGTTATTGCGCGATGTCGCCATATGGCTGCTCTTTTCGGCGAAATTCATCGCCATGCGTGATCTGTTTGCCTGGCAGCTGGTGGGGGATGTACTGAAAGTAGGCGCTTACGTATTCGGGTATCTGGTGATTGCGAAAGCCTCGCTGCGTTTGTATATCCTGGCAGAGATAAGCCAGTTTACGCTCCTGACGGCGTTCTCACACTGGCTGATCCCGGCACACGGTGCACTGGGGGCGGCTCAGGCCTATATGGCAACCTATATCGTTTATTTCGCTGCCTGTTGCGGCGTATTTTTACTTTGGCGTAAACGCGCATGACTGCACTGATTCACATACTGGGATCGGATATCCCACACCATAACCAGACCGTTTTGCGGTTCTTCAACGATGAGCTGGCCCCGGACAATCCCGATGCACGCGAGTTTATGGTTGCAGGCCAGGACAGGGGGCTTAGCGAGATGTGTCCGGCGCTGACGCTTACCTTCTGGCCGGATAAAGCCGCCCTGGCGAAGGCAGTTGTCGCCAAAGCGAAAGCGGATCGTGAGCAGCGCTTCTTCTTCCATGGACAATTTAATACCGGTCTGTGGCTGGCTCTTCTGAGCGGCGGGATTAAACCTTCCCAGTGCAGCTGGCATATCTGGGGAGCCGATCTCTATGAAGTCTCCCGCGGCTGGAAGTTCCGGCTCTTCTACCCGCTACGGCGTATGGCGCAGGGGCGGGTTGGCTGTGTTTTCGCCACCCGTGGCGATCTCAATTACTTCGCGAAACAGCACCCCGACGTTCGCGGTGAGTTGCTCTATTTCCCGACACGCATGAACCCGGTGCTGAATAACATGGCAAACGATACGCCGCGTGAGGGCAAACTGACGATTCTGGTAGGCAACTCCGGCGATCGCAGCAACGAGCATATTGCTGCGCTGAAGGCAGTACATCAGCAGTTTGGCGACACGGTGAATGTCGTTGTGCCGATGGGCTATCCGGCCAATAATGATGCTTATATCACTGACGTTCGTCAGCAGGCTCTGTCGCTGTTTAGCCCGGAGAATGTGAATATCCTGTGCGATAAGCTGGAATTTGATGACTATCTGGCGCTGCTTCGTCAGTGCGATCTCGGCTATTTCATCTTTGCCCGCCAGCAGGGGATTGGTACGCTGTGTCTGCTGATTCAGGCTGGCGTTCCGTGTGTGCTTAATCGCGATAACCCCTTCTGGCAGGATATGGCTGAGCAACACATTCCGGTGCTGTTCACCACGGATACCCTGAATGTGGAGGTGGTACGTGAAGCCCAGCGTCAGCTGGCGCTGGTGGATAAAAGTACCATCGATTTCTTTAGCCCGAACTACCTTACGCCGTGGCACCGTGCGCTGCGTATCGCTTCAGGAGACAACGCATGAGCCAGTTGCAATTCAGCGGCTTGTTAGTGGTATGGCTTCTGAGCACGCTATTTATCGCCACTCTGACCTGGTTTGAGTTCCGCCGCGTGCGTTTTAACTTTAACGTCTTCTTCTCGTTACTGTTTCTTCTGACCTTCTTCTTCGGTTTTCCGCTGACCAGTATTCTGGTTTTCCGTTTTGACGTGAGCGTCGCGCCGCCGGAAATCCTGCTCCAGGCACTCTTGTCGGCGACCTGCTTCTATGCGGTGTACTACGTCACCTATAAAACGCGTCTGCGTGCGGTGAAAGCGAGTGCGCCGCGTCGTCCACTGTTCACCATGAACCGGGTAGAGACCCATCTGACGTGGGTTATGCTGATGACCATCGCGCTGGTCAGTGTGGGGATCTTCTTCATGCATAACGGCTTTTTGCTGTTTAAGCTGCACTCCTACAGCCAGATTTTTTCTGCCGAAGTTTCGGGCGTGGCGCTTAAGCGCTTCTTCTATTTCTTCATCCCGGCAATGCTGGTGATCTTTTTCCTGCGCCAGGACAGTAAGGCCTGGCTCTTCTTCCTGGTGAGCACGGTCGCCTTTGGTTTCCTGACCTACATGATTGTGGGTGGGACGCGCGCCAACATTATTATCGCCTTTGCGATCTTCCTGTTTATCGGCATCATTCGCGGATGGATCTCCCTGTGGATGCTGGCGGCAGCGGGCGTGTTTGGCATTGTGGGGATGTTCTGGCTGGCCCTTAAGCGCTATGGACTGAACGTGGCCGGTGACGAAGCGTTTTACACCTTCCTGTATCTCACGCGCGACACCTTCTCGCCGTGGGAAAACCTCGCTTTACTGCTGCAAAACTACGACAAGATCGATTTCCAGGGGTTGGCGCCCATTGTGCGTGACTTCTATGTGTTTATCCCGTCGTGGCTGTGGCCTGACCGCCCGAGTGCCGTGCTCAACACAGCGAACTACTTCACCTGGGAAGTGCTGAACAACCATTCAGGTCTGGCCATTTCCCCTACGCTGATTGGTTCGCTGGTGGTAATGGGCGGAAGCTGGTTTATTCTGCCGGGCGCGGTTGTGGTAGGGCTGATTATCAAATGGTTTGACTGGCTCTATGTGCTCGGCAACGAAGAGACTAACCGCTACAAGGCCGCCATTTTGCACAGTTTCTGCTTTGGTGCCATTTTCAATATGATCGTTCTGGCGCGCGAGGGGCTGGATTCCTTCGTCTCGCGCGTGGTTTTCTTCATGGTCGTTTTCGGCGTCTGCCTGCTGCTGGCCAAACTGCTGTACTGGCTGTTTGACAGTGCAGGGCTTGTGCATAAGCGCGAGCCACAGGGCAGCAGAACGCTGTCGCAAGTCTGAGTAAGGATAGTCATGACCGACACAACCTCTGCACCGCGCTACGCGCTGCGTGGCCTGCAGCTTATTGGCTGGCGCGATATGCAACACGCGCTGGATTTTCTCTTTGCGGGTGGCCAGATGAAATCCGGTACGCTGGTCGCCATCAATGCAGAGAAGATGCTGGCGGTAGAAGATAACGCTGAAGTCAGAAGTCTGATCGAGGCCGCCGAGTTTAAATACGCGGACGGTATCAGCGTGGTGCGCTCGATCCGCAAAAAGTTTCCTGGTGCTAATGTTTCACGCGTCGCGGGGGCCGATCTCTGGGAACAGCTGATGGCACGTGCAGGGGCAGAAGGCACGCCCGTATTTCTTATTGGCGGTAAGCCTGAGGTCCTGGCGCAGACCGAGCAGAAGCTGCGGCGTCAGTGGAATGTTAATATTGTGGGTAGTCAGGACGGCTATTTTAAACCAGAGGATCGGCAGGCGCTTTTTGACCGCGTGCGCGACAGCGGGGCGAAAATTGTCACCGTGGCGATGGGCTCACCGCGCCAGGAAATTTTGATGCGTGATTGCCGTCTGGTTTGCCCGGATGCCCTCTATATGGGCGTCGGCGGGACGTATGACGTCTTTACTGGCCATGTAAAACGTGCGCCGAAGGTATGGCAAAACCTGGGACTGGAGTGGCTGTACCGCCTGCTGTCGCAACCAACACGTATTAAACGCCAGCTCCGTCTGCTGCGTTATCTCGCCTGGCACTACACCGGGAAAATGTAATCAAAATGTAGCGCGATATGCTGTTCGCGCTGCAACTCCCCTGCAAAACTGCTGCGAAACTGTGCAATGCATTTATTTTTTTAATGCATTGTTTGCCATTTTGCAGAATTTAAGAAACCATTCGCTCCGTATTTTAGTACCCCTAAAAAACAATACCTGGTATTAAGCCGGGAAACAGCAAACACAACCGAGGATCTATGGCAGAGAAAAAACCGGAGCTACAGCGTGGGCTGGAAGCTCGTCATATTGAACTGATAGCGCTGGGCGGCACTATTGGTGTGGGCCTGTTTATGGGCTCTGCAAGCACGCTCAAATGGGCCGGGCCATCCGTTCTGCTGGCATATATTATTGCTGGCCTGTTCGTTTTCTTCATCATGCGTTCGATGGGCGAAATGCTCTTCCTGGAGCCAGTGACCGGCTCTTTCGCCGTCTATGCGCACCGCTACATGAGCCCGTTCTTCGGCTATCTGACGGCTTGGTCATACTGGTTTATGTGGATGGCGGTGGGTATCTCGGAGATTACCGCAATCGGGGTGTATGTGCAGTTCTGGTTCCCGGATATGGTCCAGTGGATACCGGCGCTGATTGCTGTGGGGCTGGTGGCAATGGCAAACCTGGCAGCCGTTCGCCTTTATGGTGAAATCGAGTTCTGGTTTGCGATGATTAAAGTCACCACCATCATCGTGATGATTGTGGTTGGACTCGGCGTCATTTTCTTCGGCTTTGGCAACGGTGGTCACGCGATTGGCTTCGGTAACCTGACTGGGCACGGCGGCTTCTTCGCTGGTGGCTGGAAAGGCTTCCTGACGGCGCTGTGTATCGTTGTCGCGTCCTATCAGGGCGTTGAGCTTATCGGTATTACAGCCGGTGAAGCGAAGAACCCGCAGGTCACGCTGCGTAGTGCGGTGGGTAAGGTGCTGTGGCGTATCCTGATTTTCTATGTGGCGGCGATCTTCGTTATCGTGACCATCTTCCCGTGGAATGAGATCGGCACGACAGGCAGCCCGTTTGTCTTAACATTCGCGAAGATAGGTATTACGGCGGCAGCAGGTATCATCAACTTTGTCGTCCTGACGGCGGCGTTGTCTGGCTGTAACAGCGGAATGTACAGCTGCGGTCGTATGCTCTATGCGCTTTCGAAGAACAACCAATTGCCTGCGGCAATGAGTAAAGTGTCCCGCGCGGGTGTGCCTGTTGCGGGTGTGGCGGTGTCGATTGCCATCCTGCTGATTGGCTCATGCCTGAACTACATTATTCCAAATCCGCAGCGCGTATTTGTTTATGTCTACAGCGCCAGCGTGCTGCCGGGGATGGTGCCGTGGTTCGTTATTCTGATTAGCCAGCTGCGTTTCCGCCATGCGCATAAACAGGCGATTGCCAGCCATCCGTTCCGCTCGATTCTGTTCCCGTATGCGAACTATTTGACGATGGCGTTCCTGATTTGCGTATTAATCGGGATGTACTTTAATGATGATACCCGCATGTCGCTGTTTGTCGGGATGATCTTCCTGGCGGCAGTCACTGCAGCCTATAAGCT
This sequence comes from Enterobacter cloacae complex sp. 394F7, assembly GCF_057320385.1. Taxonomy (NCBI): domain Bacteria; kingdom Pseudomonadati; phylum Pseudomonadota; class Gammaproteobacteria; order Enterobacterales; family Enterobacteriaceae; genus Enterobacter; species Enterobacter cloacae complex sp. 394F7. The sequence goes on from NZ_JBXWCS010000019.1 coordinate 20,049, forward strand.
ATTTGGGCTGGGGCGCCGCGCCACCACGCAGAAAGTGGAGGAATAAGCGGCAAAATGTGCAAACCATAACCAAACGCGCATTTTTTTCAAAAAAGCACTAGACAGCGGGGTCGGAGGTACGTAATATCCAGCCCCGCAACGGCGCTAAGCGCCCGTAGCTCAGCTGGATAGAGCGCTGCCCTCCGGAGGCAGAGGTCTCAGGTTCGAATCCTGTCGGGCGCGCCATTTTAGTCCCGGCGCTAGAGCTGCGGTGGTCTGAGAAGTAGTCAGTACCGCGTGAAAGAATACAGTGGTGGCTATAGCTCAGTTGGTAGAGCCCTGGATTGTGATTCCAGTTGTCGTGGGTTCGAATCCCATTAGCCACCCCATTATTGAAGAGTTGTGAATTGCGAAGGTGGCGGAATTGGTAGACGCGCTAGCTTCAGGTGTTAGTGTTCTTACGGACGTGGGGGTTCAAGTCCCCCCCCTCGCACCACGACTTTAATGAATTGAACTAAAAATTCAAAAAGCAGTACATCGGCGAGTAGCGCAGCTTGGTAGCGCAACTGGTTTGGGACCAGTGGGTCGGAGGTTCGAATCCTCTCTCGCCGACCAATTTTGAACCCCGCTTCGGCGGGGTTTTTTGTTTGCTGCGGCTTTTCACCTCTGTATCCATTCCCCGACATACGCGTTTCCTGTTGTCGCGAACCAGCGACACTTAATTAGTTGAAAACTAAATTAATATTGCATAAGTGTTTTAACCGTCTCTTTCTGACGACACTTCTGCGCTTTTACCGATATCTTATGGTGCGTCAGACGGGTCTTTGCAGCAGAAATTCCTTTTATCTTAAAATGTTGCGCGATGTAAAATTTCTTCGTGTAACGTTGGCATGTAACGTGCAATAATATACGTGTAGATGCTCATTCCATCTCTTATGTTCGCCTTCGTGCCTCATAAACTCAGGAATGATGCAGAGCCATTTACGGTGCTTATCGTCCACTGACAGATGTCGCTTCGGCCTCATCAGACACCATGGGCATAACGTTGAGTGAAGCACCAAATATGTTGTCTTACAGACCTGTTTTAACGCCTGCTTTTATAGCAGGCGTTTTTTTATGCTTTATTCACGGTAACGAAACATGACCAGGGCTGCCAGAAGCAGCGCACCCGCAGAGACAATATACATTGCCTGTAGTGCCTCTAACGCGGCGGTTAATGCCGCTGCAATACCAGTGAACAAAGAGGCACTGAGCGTTTGCCAGCGCCAGACTTTTCCACTCGCTGAAGCAGTCTGCGTAGAGTGAAAGTTGCAGAGCACACCATATGTTCCCACCGCGAAAACAACGTTTGATGCCAGATGCGCAATAAAAATCATCCCCAGTGCACACACCATCCAACCAGATAAAAACGGGATCACACCGTAAGCCGCTAAAAAGAGGCTAAGGCAGAGCATTAACAATGGTGTGTGCGCAGTGAGCCGCGGCAGGCTGTCTCTCTTCAGCAGTATAGGGCCGCAAAGCTGCCCCATACTCCTGGCAAAGAGAAGCGGTAAGGCGAGATCCGCAGCATCCTCCGGTTGGATCTGCTGCGCTAGCGCCGGTAAAAGCGCCATGGCGGGTGAACCGACGGCTGCCAGAACGGGCAAAATGAGTAAACTGCGTTTTTGCCGGAGGGTCAGCGCATGCCACCGCAGCATAACCGGGGAGCCTTCGTCTGGGGATAAAGAGCGTGCTTGCGCAGTAAATGTCCTTCCAGCCAGCCACAGCATAAACATTGACCCCAGAAAGCTGGCAGCATCGATTGCCAGCAATGTCATCACCGATATTCGCTGGAAAAGTACTACGCCCAGTCCGGTACCGAGCAGTACCTGAGCCGCAAAAATCACGTTTTCAAGACAGGTTGCTGCAGGAAGCTCTGCTTTACTGAGTCCGCGTTTAAAGAGCAACGTTAGGGCCGGCCAGCTCATCCCATTCAACAGGGCTTCGGTGGATTGCACAGCAAGCAGCGCTGAAATACTGTGATAATGAATACCCAGCAGTGGGAATAACAGGGCGAGTAAGCCCAACCCCTCTGACAGGATCAACAAAGAGACGGGTGAATAGTGTGCGCACAGTTTTTCGCTGATGATGCTGCCGATAAAACCAGGCACCGTTGCAAAAAGAAAGGCGAGCGTAAGCAGAGTGGCTGGTGCCGACCAGTCTAAAAGTAAACCGAAGACAACAACCTGAGTTAACCCATTTCCCAACGACGTAAAAATAAAGGCGCAGGCCAGCAAACGCAGCCAGCGATGACAGCGCAGCGCTTCAACAAGCGCATACAAAAGCGAGTTCATGACGATTTCCTTTCAAAAACGATTTAGTCCACGCGGCTGATGCGCGTGTGTGTAAAAAGGTTAATGAAAAGAGATCGTTACATTGGCCGGAACGTTTCCTGATGGATATGCAAAAAGGGTGCGTAAAAAAGGAGGCCGTCCGGCCTCCTTAACGATTATTGCTGATTTCCGTTATTCTGCAACGTCAAAAGCAGACCGTCGCGCCGCATGGCAGCAGCTTCTTCCGGTTTATGCTGCTTGTCGAGCGTATCGGCAAGCCACGCGTAGTCAAACGCATCCGGGCGCTGTTTTAACGCCGCACGGAAGGCGAGGCTCGCCTCCTGCCATTCACCGTGTTTCATCAGCGACTGGCCCAGCGTGCTCCAGAGCAGCGGACGATCGCCAACGGTTTTGATCTGTTGACGCAGCACTTTTTCGATTTGCTCAGGGTTGTTGGTTTTCAGACGCGGGATCACCATGACCAGACGATCGTCGTACTGGCGCTTCAGACCGTCGAGGAGGATCTCCTGAGCCGTGTCATGATCATCACATTCAATCAGGTGTTCCGCCATTGCCACCTGCAGAGGAACCTGCTGACGTGTTTTGCGGCTCTGATTCTTCCACCAGGTTTTCAGACCATCGCTGCCCAGATCGGCACGCGCCTGATCCATCAAACCAATCCACGCCATGCGCTGGAGTTCGTCACGATGTTCATCATCACCCACGTCGGCTTTCGCCATCGAAGGAATAATGTCCAGCAGTGAACCCCATGCACCGGTACGGATATAGGCCTGCTCGGCAAGGCGCAGCACTTCAGGGTGGCGAGGAGTGATTTCCAGCAGACGGTCAACGCCGTGGCGCGCCGCATGGTTTTCATTACGTGCCAGCTGCAGGCGAACGCGAGTGATCTCAACCGGGATCTGGTTGTCGGACGCCATCTCCGACGCGCGCTCCAGATGCTGATTGGCACGGGCCTCGTCACCACGTTGTTGAGCTGCTTCAGCAGCCAACAGATAGTTCACGACGGGTTGTTCGGCGTGATCGGCGTTTTTCGACATCAGCTTTTCCACCTGCTGATAGTCGCCCTCGGCGAGCTTAATCAGCGCCTGCTCGGTCTGCTTACGGGCGCGACGGCGCTTGCGGCCAACGAACCAGCCACGGGTATGGGCACCGGTGCGGAAAATACGGCGCAGGATCCACTCCAGCGCCAGCAGCACCACAACGCCCAGGATCAGAATGATCACCAGACCCGTTACGCTGGTTTCGATGTTGTAATTGTCGGTCTGGATCAACACGTATCCCTGGTGACCGGCAAGCATCGGCCCAAGGACGATCCCGGCGATCAGCAGGATAAAGAGTAAGAGTACTTTAAGCATCGTTACTCTCCTTGTGGGGCGCTTTCAGGCGCGGGCGCGGCGGCTGGTGCTGGTTCACCCGTCTGCGCAGCCGGAACGCCCGGCTGTGCCAGCAGGTTACGTACGCGCGTTTGCATCAGCTTTTCCAGAATCGGCTGGCTGGCCAGTTTATCCGGCACGTTCATGGTGATGTTCTGCTGACTCAGTTTGTCGATGTCATCGAGGAAAGCCGTGGTGGTGGCATCATCGGTATCGTAGTAAGCACGTACCCATGTGGAGACGTTATCCAGCGCCTGTTTGTAGGTCTCTTCCTGATGACGTGGCACGGCCTGGGCCGCGACTAGCAGACGGGAACGAATGTTCTCACGCAGGTAGATATCCTGGTTCGGCGCTAACAGCGGCACGGCGGTTTCATCACGGCGACGAATGGTGATGAAGCTGTCCATAAAGTTCTGCCAGCTTTTTTGCAGGTTTACACGCCACTCGCTCAGGGAGCTGGACAGTTCGGTGCCGTCGGAATCCATGGGAGAATCGTCGTCGTTGTTATCTGCCAGCTGCAGGTTATCAATCTGGTTCGAGAGCTGATTTACCTTGAGGATGATGCCGTCATAATCCACCTGAGAAACGGCGGAGAGGCTGGCGATGTCTTCGGTAATGGCGCGACGTGCGGTGATGAGGCTTGGATCGTTCATGTCCGCCAGGCTCGCATCTGCGCTTTTCAGCAGAGCGGCGGCGGTGGTGACATCCTGATCGCTCCAGAGCTTACGCCCGGCCAGTTTCACCAGAAAATCGGCCTGAGAAAGCAGCCATGTTTTGGCATCGGTACCGGAAATGGAGGCCACTTTTTGCTGCACTTCGTCCAGCTGTTTGGTTAGCTCTTCCTGTTTGCTGTTCGCATCGGCAAGCGCGGCAGCCTGCTGTTTGATGACGCCTTCCAGCTCGGTTTTTTGTGTCTCCTGCGCTTTTTGCAGCGCAGCGAGCTGATTAACCAGCGCGTCGCTGGTTGCCGTCTGATTGGTGCTTTGCTGTTTCACCAGGCCGTAGAGGCTGACGCCTGCTGCCAGCGCAATGGCGATGGCAATCGCGCTCAGCGCAAGGCTGGTCTTGTTGCTGCCGTTTTTCTTCTCAACGGTTTTCTCAGTCGTTTCTGACTGTGGCGTCATGTCCACAGTCTCCCTGGTCTCTTCAACCACGGCGGAGGATTTGTCGTGTTCCGTCATTATGGCATCCCATTATGAGAGTTATTGTAATGCGCGCAGCAGCGCATCGTTGTCGGCGTTATCAGCGATCCGAATATCTTGCCAGCCCAGTTCCCGGGCGAGGTTCGCCAGACGCTCACTGACGACCAAAAGCCGACAGTGGAGTAACCAGTTTTCACGATACCAAAGCGGCACCAGCGACCAGAGTTGCTGCAGCATTTCGCCGCTGGTCACCACCAACGTTGTAATGCCGCGCGTATGCCAGCGCATCGCCTCTTGTGCACCATCGTAATGTTTTGCACAGCGTTGATAACATTCGCAAAACGTGATGTCAGCTCCGCGTTCACGCAGCGTTTCGCCTAACAGTTCGCGTCCGCCGTTACCGCGTAAAATCAGCGCACGTTTTCCGATTAGGGTTTGTAATTCAGGTAATTGTAGCAAGACTTCGCTGGTTTCCCGATCTAACGGGTAACGCACGTCTGCTCCACTTACGGTATGCAGCGCCAGGGCGGTGGAACGGCCAATCGCGAAATAGCGTGGCGCGGTAGGCCAGTTCAGTCCCTGCTGTTGTAGCTGCGCATGGGCAAATTCCACAGCATGTTGCGACAAGGCAAACAGCAGGTCGCCTTCCTGAAGGGTATTCATATGGTCGGCGAGCGCGGACAACTCCCGACCCGGGGAGAATTCAATAAGCGGAAAACTCCAGGCCACCTGCCCCAGTGCGCGCAGACGGCTCACTAACTGCTCTCCTGCGGGAGAAGGGCGGGTGACGAGAATACTCATGCAGGGGGCTCTCCATCGTAAACGTCAGCCAGAATCTCGCGGGCACCGTTATCCAGTAACTCTTCCGCCAGCGAAACGCCAAGCTGCTCAGCATCTTGCGGTTTACCGCGGCGCTCACCGCGTACCATCTGCGAACCATCCGGCGCGCCAACCAGCGCACGCAGCCACAGTTCACCGTTAATTAATTCAGCATAGCTGCCAATCGGCACCTGGCACCCCCCTTCAAGGCGGGTATTCATCGCACGCTCGGCTTTGACGCGAATGGCCGTCTCGTCATGATTCAGCGGTGCAAGCAGTTCACGGGTACGCCTGTCATCCAGACGGCACTCAATACCTACAGCGCCCTGTCCCACGGCCGGCAAAGAGAGCTCCGGTGGCAACGCGACGCGAATGCGTGACTCCAGCCCCAGACGCTTAAGTCCTGCTACCGCGAGGATAATGGCATCGTAATCGCCGTTATCCAGCTTGCCCAGACGCGTGCCAACGTTACCGCGCAGCGAGCGTATGATCAGATCCGGACGGCGTTCAGCCAACTGACACTGGCGGCGTAAACTGGACGTGCCAACCACGCTGCCTTTGGGCAACGCATCAAGCGAGTCAAACTGGTTAGAGACAAACGCATCGCGCGGATCCTCGCGCTCGCAAATGGTCACCAGTCCCAGCCCTTCCGGGAACTCGACGGGCACGTCTTTCATCGAATGCACGGCGATATCGGCGCGGTTCTCAAGCAATGCCAGTTCCAGTTCTTTGACAAACAAGCCTTTGCCGCCCACTTTCGCCAGCGGCGTATCAAGGATCACATCGCCGCGCGTGACCATGGGCACCAGCTCGACGCGCAAGCCGCTGTGGCAGGCTTCCAGGCGCTGCTTAACATAATGTGCCTGCCAGAGCGCAAGAGGGCTTTGGCGTGTGGCAATTCTCAAAACATTGTCTAACATGCTTGTTACCGTCATTATCAATCGCTAACCATCCTAACATTGTTGACTCTGGGATGGCAGTTTTACGGTGATGAAGAAGAGAGGGACAGGGCGGGAGTTCTCGTCAGCCACAGCCGTATTAAGGAATTTACACGTACAGAACGGTGCTACACTTTGTATGTAGCGCAACTTTCTTTACGGTCAATCGGCAAGGTGTTAAATTGATCACGTTTTAGACCATTTTTTCGTCGGTACCAGCATAATGATAAGGGCGAAAAAGGGTAACGGTTATCTTTTTGAAATACTGCGGGCTCGCTGTTATTTTGGTTTTTGAATAGCTTGCGACACCCGGAAACATCAGGCGATACGTCTTGTACCTCTATATTGAGACTCTGAAACAGAGACTGGATGCCATCAATCAACTGCGTGTGGATCGCGCGCTTGCTGCCATGGGCCCTGCTTTCCAGCAGGTATACAGTCTGCTGCCGACATTATTGCACTATCACCATCCGCTGATGCCGGGTTACCTTGACGGTAACGTTCCCAAGGGCATTTGCCTTTTCACGCCTGATGAAACCCAACAGCATTATCTCAACGAACTTGAACTCTACCGTGGCATGCCGCCGCAGGAATCCCCGAAAGGTGAACTGCCTATCACCGGCGTTTACTCCATGGGGAGCACCTCTTCGGTAGGGCAAAGCTGTTCGTCTGACCTGGACATCTGGGTCTGTCATCAATCCTGGCTCGATAACGAAGAGCGTCAGTTGCTGCAGCGTAAATGTAGCCTGCTGGAAAGCTGGGCGGCATCGCTTGGCGTGGAAGTGAGCTTCTTCCTGATTGATGAAAACCGTTTCCGCCATAACGAAAGCGGCAGTCTGGGTGGTGAGGACTGCGGCTCCACGCAGCACATTTTATTGCTGGACGAATTTTACCGTACGGCAGTGCGTCTGGCCGGGAAGCGTATTCTGTGGAATATGGTCCCGTGCGAAGAAGAAGAGCATTACGATGATTACGTGATGTCGCTTTACGCGCAGGGCGTACTGACGCCAAACGAATGGCTGGATTTGGGCGGCCTGAGTTCCCTGTCGGCCGAAGAGTACTTTGGCGCGAGCCTCTGGCAGCTTTATAAGAGCATCGACTCACCGTACAAAGCGGTGCTGAAAACGTTGTTGCTCGAAGCCTATTCCTGGGAATACCCAACCCCACGCCTGCTGGCGAAAGATATCAAGCAGCGTCTGCACGACGGGGAGATTGTCTCCTTTGGGCTTGACGCCTACTGCATGATGCTGGAACGCGTTACCGAATACCTGAAAGCCATTGATGACACCACGCGTCTCGACCTGGTGCGTCGATGTTTCTATCTCAAAGTTTGTGAGAAATTGAGCCGTGAACGCGCCTGCGTGGGCTGGCGTCGTGAAGTGGTTTCTCAGCTCGTCAAAGAGTGGGGATGGGGCGAAGAGCGTCTCTCCATGCTCGACAATCGCGCCAACTGGAAAATCGATCAGGTGCGTGAAGCGCACAACGAACTGCTTGATGCGATGATGCAAAGCTACCGTAACCTGATCCGCTTTGCGCGCCGTAACAACCTCAGCGTGTCCGCCAGCCCGCAGGACATCGGGGTATTGACCCGCAAACTGTATGCCGCGTTTGAAGCGCTGCCGGGCAAAGTTACCCTGGTTAACCCGCAAATTTCGCCCGATCTGTCAGAGCCAAACCTGACCTTTATCTATGTGCCGCCGGGCCGCGCGAACCGCACCGGGTGGTATCTGTATAACCGTGCCCCAAGCATGGATTCGATCATTAGCCATCAGCCGCTGGAGTATAACCGCTACCTGAACAAGCTGGTGGCCTGGGCCTGGTTTAACGGCCTGCTGACCTCGCGCACCCGCCTGTTTATCAAAGGCAACGAGGTGGTCGATTTAGCCAAACTGCAGGAGATGGTGGCGGATGTCTCCCATCACTTCCCGCTGCGTCTGCCGGCACCCACGCCAAAAGCGCTCTACAGCCCGTGTGAAATTCGTCATCTGGCGATTATCGTCAACCTGGAATATGACCCGACGGCGGCCTTCCGCAATCAGGTCGTGCATTTTGACTTCCGCAAGCTGGACGTCTTCAGCTTTGGCGAGCAGCAAAACTGCCTGGTCGGCAGCGTGGATCTACTGTACCGCAACTCGTGGAACGAAGTGCGTACGCTGCACTTCAACGGCGAGCAGGCGATGATCGAAGCGTTGAAAACCATTCTCGGTAAGATGCACCAGGATGCCGCGCCGCCGGACAGCGTGGAAGTGTTCTGCTACAGCCAGCACCTGCGTGGTTTGATTCGTACCCGTGTGCAGCAGTTAGTTTCAGAGTGTATTGAGCTGCGTCTTTCCAGTACCCGTCAGGAAACCGGTCGCTTTAAAGCGCTGCGTGTTTCAGGGCAAACCTGGGGTCTGTTCTTCGAACGCCTGAACGTGTCGGTGCAGAAGCTGGAGAACGCCATTGAGTTTTACGGCGCGATTTCGCACAACAAACTGCATGGCCTGTCGGTTCAGGTGGAGACCAACCACGTCAAGCTGCCGCAGGTGGTGGATGGCTTTGCCAGTGAAGGGATTATCCAGTTCTTCTTTGAAGAGTCGGGAGACGATGCCGGTTTCAACATCTATATTCTTGATGAGACCAACCGCGCAGAGGTGTATCACCACTGCGAAGGCAGTAAAGAGGAGCTGGTGCGTGACGTTAGCCGCTTCTACTCCTCATCACACGACCGCTTCACCTACGGTTCCAGTTTCATCAACTTCAACCTGCCGCAGTTCTACCAGATTGTGAATGTCGATGGCCGTGCGCAGGTGATTCCGTTCCGGACCCAGGCCGTCACGCCTGTAGCGCCTGCAAATCAGGACACCGCACCGCTGTTGCAGCAGTATTTCTCGTGATGCTTTTCGCCGGGTGGCTACGGTCCGAGCCGTTGTAGGCCCGGTAAGGCGTAGCCGCCACCGGGCAACAACACTACCTGAAACTCACATCTTCACCCGCCTGCGCGGTTGCAGCCTGCTCCAGCAGATCCCAGAAGGTTTCGCCGCTACGGTCACACACCCATTCATCCCCTTTCAGATCGAAATGGTAGCCACCCTGTCTGGCCGCCAGCCATACCTGGTGAAGCGGCTCCTGGCGGTTAATAATAATTTTGCTGCCGTTTTCGAAACTGAGGGTCAGGATACCGCCGTTGATTTCACAATCGATATCGCTGTCGCCTTCCCAGTCGTCCAGGCGCTCTTCAATGGTCATCCACAGGGTGTCGGCAAGGCGATGGAATTCACTGTCGTTCATGGTTTTGTTCCTGTTTTTCGTGATGCCGGCAGTATAACCCTAAATAATTCCCGTTGCAGGAAAGCGGCAAACTCTTGCTTTTGTGTCTTCTCCTGCGATGATAGAAACAGATTTGAACTTACGGGCAACTTTATAATGAAAAACGCTTTCCGAACGCTTGCCGTTCTCATCACGCTGTTTAGTCTGACTGGCTGTGGACTGAAGGGGCCGCTGTACTTCCCGCCTGCGGATAAAACGGCACCGCCACCGACCAAACCCGTGCAAAGCGGCATTGAGTCTTCTACGCCAGATACTAACGATCGTGGCAACAACGGTGGCCCGACTCAGGTTAATCTCTGACGATCACGTTCTGTACCCGCGCAATGGAGCAAATGATGCAGTTCTCTAAAATGCATGGCCTTGGTAACGATTTTATGGTCGTCGACGCGGTAACGCAGAATGTCTTTTTCTCCCCGGAACTGATCCGCCGCCTGGCGGATCGACACCTGGGCGTGGGGTTCGATCAGCTGCTGGTGGTTGAACCGCCGTACGATCCCGACCTCGATTTCCACTACCGTATTTTTAACGCGGATGGCAGCGAGGTGAATCAGTGCGGCAATGGCGCGCGCTGTTTTGCCCGCTTTGTCCGCCTGAAAGGGCTGACCAATAAACGCGATATACGCGTCAGTACGGCGAATGGCCGCATGGTGCTCAGCGTTACCGATGACGAGCTGGTGCGTGTGAACATGGGCGAACCAAACTTTGAGCCCTCCGCGGTGCCGTTTCGCGCAAACAAAGCGGAAAAGACCTATATTATGCGTGCGGCCGAGCAGACAGTATTGTGTGGCGTCGTCTCGATGGGCAACCCGCACTGTGTCATTCAGGTCGATAATGTGGAAACGGCCGCGGTCGAAACCCTTGGCCCGGTGCTGGAAAGCCACGAACGTTTCCCGGAACGGGCGAATATCGGTTTTATGCAGGTGGTAAAGCGCGAGCATATCCGTCTGCGTGTGTACGAGCGCGGCGCGGGTGAAACGCAGGCTTGCGGGAGCGGTGCCTGTGCTGCGGTGGCCGTCGGCATCTCTCAGGGGTTACTGGCCGAAGAGGTTCGCGTGGAGTTACCAGGCGGTCGTCTTGATATCGCCTGGAAAGGACCGGGTCATCCACTGTATATGACTGGCCCGGCGGCACATGTCTATGACGGGTTTATCCATCTATGAAACAACCAGGGGAAGAACTGCAGGAAACGGTGACGGAACTGGACGACAGGGCTGTTGTTGATTATCTGCTGCGCAATCCTGAGTTTTTTATTCGCAATGCACGCGTCGTCGAAGCGATGCGTGTGCCGCATCCGGTTCGCGGGACCGTGTCGCTCGTCGAATGGCACATGGCACGCTCGCGCAACCACATCAGTCAGCTTGAAGAGAACATGACGCTGCTGATGGAGCAGGCCAACACGAACGAAAGCCTGTTCTATCGTCTGCTGCATCTGCAGGCGCGTCTGGCCTCGGCGCACAGCCTTGAAGAATTCCTCAGCCGCTTCCACCGCTGGGCGCGTGAACTGGGGCTGGCTGGCGCAACGATTCGTCTTTTCCCTGACCGCTGGCGCATTGGCGCGCCGTCTGGTTTTACCCATCTGGCGTTGAGTCGCCAGGCGTTTGAACCTCTGCGTATTCAGCGTCTGGGCCATGAGCACCACTATCTTGGGCCGCTTAACGGACCGGAACTGCTGGTGGTACTGCCGGAAGCCAAAGCGATAGGCTCGGTGGCGATGTCGATGATGGGGCGTGATGGCGATCTGGGGGTGATGTTATTTACCAGCCGCGATGCGCATCATTACGAGCAGGGACAAGGTACGCAGCTGCTGCAGGAGATCGCCCTGATGCTGCCTGAGCTGCTGGAGCGCTGGATTGAGCGCGTATGACGGACGCCCTGCTCACGACTGACGTCTCACGCTTTCTGCGCTACCTGGGCGTTGAACGTCAGCTAAGCCCGATTACGCTGCTTAACTATCAGCGTCAGCTTGATGCCATCATGCAGATTGCCGATGAGATCGGCCTGAAAAGCTGGCAACAATGTGACGCTGCGACCGTCCGCGGGTTTGTTGTGCGCAGCCGTAAAAAAAACCTAAGCCCGGCGAGTCTGGCGCTCAGGCTTTCTGCGCTGCGCAGTTTCTTCGACTGGCTGGTGAGCCAGGGCGGCTTAAAAGCCAACCCGGCGAAAGGCATCGCCACGCCGAAAGCCCCGCGTCACCTGCCGAAAAATATCGACGTCGACGATGTAAACCGCCTGCTGGATATTGACCTCAACGACCCGCTGGCCGTGCGCGATCGCGCGATGCTGGAGGTCATGTACGGTGCGGGTTTGCGTCTTTCCGAACTGGTTAATCTCGATTTAAAACATCTCGATCTGGAGTCCGGCGAAGTGTGGGTGATGGGTAAGGGCAGCAAAGAGCGCCGCCTGCCGATTGGCCGTAATGCCGTCTCGTGGATTGAGCACTGGCTGGATCTGCGCGGGCTGTTTGGCGCCGAGGAGGATGCGCTGTTCCTGTCGAAACTCGGCAAGCGGATCTCGGCGCGTAACGTGCAGAAACGCTTTGCAGAGTGGGGCATTAAGCAGGGGCTGAACAGCCACGTCCATCCGCACAAGCTGCGCCACTCCTTTGCCACCCACATGCTGGAATCGAGTGGCGATCTGCGTGGCGTGCAGGAACTGCTCGGCCACGCGAATCTCTCCACCACCCAAATCTATACCCACTTAGACTTTCAACACCTTGCGTCGGTGTATGACGCGGCGCATCCACGCGCCAAACGGGGGAAATAATGCGTTTTTACCGCCCACTGGGTCACATCTCAGCCCTGACTTTTGATCTTGATGACACCCTTTATGACAACCGTGAAGTGATCCTGCGAACTGAGCAGGAGTCGCTGGCGTTTGTTCAGAACTACCATCCGGCGCTGAAGACGATGCAGAACAAGGACTTTCAGCTGCTGCGCCAGTCCCTGCGTGAGACCGAGCCGGATATTTATCACGATGTAACCGAATGGCGTCGCCGTGCGGTGGAGCAGGCGATGCTCAACGCTGGGCTGAGCGCACAGGATGCGGCCGTCGGGGCTGAAGCCGCAATGGAAAACTTCGCCAAATGGCGCAGCCGTATCGACGTGCCGCAGGAAACGCACGACACCCTGGCAAAACTGGCAGAAAAATGGCCGCTGGTCGCAATCACCAATGGCAATGCGCAGCCGGAGCTGTTTGGTCTGGGGGATTACTTTGAATTTGTGCTGCGGGCGGGTCCGCACGGGCGCTCGAAGCCGTTTAACGATATGTATCATCTGGCGGCGGAGAAGCTGAACCTGCCGCTCGGCGAAATGTTGCATGTGGGTGATGACCTGACCACAGACGTAGCGGGTGCCATCCGCTGCGGTATGCAGGCCTGCTGGATCAAGCCAGAAAAGACGGACCTGATGATCGCCCCGGACAGCCGTCTTCTGCCGCACCTGGAAATTTCACGGTTGGCATCCCTCACGACGCTGATATAATCACCAGTAATATTGTATAAATTACCAGGGTTTTTGCAGTTGTAGGCCCGGTAAGCAAAGCGCCACCGGGCGCTTTGCTGTGTTCCTGAATACTATGTGACGGTGCCAATGGACGTTTCTTACCTGCTCGACAGCCTTAATGACAAACAGCGTGATGCGGTTGCCGCCTCGCGTACCAACCTGCTGGTGCTGGCTGGGGCGGGCAGTGGTAAGACGCGCGTGCTGGTTCACCGTATCGCCTGGCTGCAGAGCGTGGAAAACTGCTCTCCGTACTCCATCATGGCGGTCACGTTTACCAACAAGGCGGCGGCGGAGATGCGCCACCGTATTGCCCAACTGATGGGTACCAGCCAGGGCGGCATGTGGGTCGGCACCTTCCACGGTCTGGCGCACCGTCTGCTGCGTGCGCACCATATGGACGCCAATCTGCCGCAGGATTTCCAGATCCTCGACAGCGAAGACCAGCTCCGTCTGCTGAAACGCCTGATTAAGGCGATGAACCTCGACGAGAAACAGTGGCCGCCACGTCAGGCGATGTGGTACATCAACGGCCAGAAAGACGAAGGGTTGCGCCCGCATCATATTCAGAGCTTTGGCAACCCGGTGGAGCAGACCTGGCAGAACGTTTACAAGGCCTACCAGGAAGCGTGTGACCGCGCCGGGCTGGTGGACTTTGCCGAACTGTTGCTGCGCGCCCACGAACTGTGGCTGAACAAACCGCATATCCTGCAGCACTACCGTGAACGCTTCACCAACATTCTGGTGGACGAATTCCAGGATACCAACAACATCCAGTACGCCTGGATCCGCCTGCTGGCCGGGGATACCGGCAAGGTGATGATCGTAGGCGATGACGACCAGTCCATCTACGGCTGGCGTGGCGCGCAGGTGGAAAACATTCAGCGCTTCCTCAACGACTTCCCCGGCGCCGAAACTATCCGTCTGGAGCAGAACTACCGCTCGACCAGCAATATCCTCAGCGCGGCCAACGCCCTGATTGAAAACAACAACGGGCGCCTGGGTAAAAAGTTATGGACCGACGGGGTCGACGGTGAGCCGATTTCGATTTACTGCGCCTTCAACGAGCTCGACGAAGCACGTTTCGTGGTGAACCGCATCAAAACCTGGCAGGACAACGGTGGCGCGCTGGAACAGTGCGCCATTCTCTACCGCAGCAACGCCCAGTCGCGCGTGCTGGAAGAGGCGCTGCTGCAGGTGAGCATGCCGTACCGTATCTACGGCGGCATGCGCTTCTTCGAACGTCAGGAGATCAAAGACGCGCTCTCGTATCTGCGCCTGATCGCTAACCGAAACGACGATGCGGCGTTTGAACGTGTGGTGAATACGCCAACCCGCGGCATTGGTGACCGAACGCTGGACGTGGTGCGTCAGGCCTCGCGCGATCGCCAGCTTACGCTCTGGCAGGCGTGCCGCGAGCTGTTGCAGGAAAAAGCCCTCGCCGGACGCGCTGCCAGCGCGCTGCAGCGCTTCCTGGAATTAATTGACGCGCTGGCGCAGGAAACCGCCGACATGCCGCTACACGTGCAGACTGACCGGGTGATCAAAGACTCCGGCCTGCGCACCATGTACGAGCAGGAGAAAGGCGAGAAGGGCCAGACCCGTATTGAGAACTTAGAGGAACTGGTGACGGCAACGCGCCAGTTCAGCTACAACGAAGAAGACGAAGACCTGATGCCGCTGCAGGCGTTCCTTTCTCACGCCGCGCTGGAAGCGGGCGAAGGGCAGGCGGATACCTGGCAGGATGCGGTTCAACTAATGACCCTGCACTCTGCCAAAGGCCTCGAATTCCCGCAGGTGTTTATCGTCGGCATGGAAGAGGGGATGTTCCCGAGCCAGATGTCGCTGGATGAAGGCGGGCGTCTGGAAGAGGAGCGCCGTCTGGCTTACGTAGGCGTGACGCGAGCGATGCAGAAGCTGACGCTGACCTACGCTGAAACCCGCCGTTTGTACGGTAAAGAGGTCTATCACCGTCCGTCGCGCTTTATCGGCGAATTGCCGGAAGAGTGTGTCGAAGAGGTGCGTCTGCGTGCCAGCATCAGCCGCCCGGTCAGCCATCAGCGGATGGGCTCGCCGATTGCGGAAACCGACACAGGCTATAAGCTGGGCCAGCGCGTGCGTCATTCGAAGTTTGGTGAAGGCACCATCGTCAATCTGGAAGGCAGCGGCGAGCACAGCCGCCTGCAGGTGGCGTTCCAGGGGCAGGGGATCAAATGGCTGGTGGCCGCGTATGCCAAGCTGGAAGCAGTGTAACTTTCAGAAAAATATCATTATTTTGTAATAATCTGCTAGCCTTATACGTTGAAGGTCAATTAATGCCCTTCAGCGTTTCGTTGCGTGTTGACGCCACAGTTGCTGCTGGCGTAACATGCGCGCACGATTACGCTAAGAGGACATTCGCCTTGGACACACCCAGTAGATACTGGCTCAATTCCCTGTCATCCAGGAACAACTCCTAAGGCTATCTCCTCTTGCTGATGGCCTTAGTGGTTGTCAGCGACCTGCATTATTCCCGTCGCGCTGAGTCAGGCTGTTTAATGGTCTGAAACCCAATTTGTTTCTGTGTGCCCACCGAACTGTCCGATATTTTTTGCATTGGGAGTCCCGGTCATGTTGAGCGCATTTCAACTCGAAAATAACCGACTGACTCGGCTTGAAGCCGAAGAGTCACAGCCCCTCATTGATGCCGTATGGGTGGATCTGGTCGAGCCGGACGACGATGAACGCCTGCGCGTACAATCTGAGCTGGGGCAGAGTCTGGCCACTCGCCCGGAACTGGAAGACATCGAAGCATCCGCACGTTTTTTTGAAGACGAAGACGGCCTGCACATTCACTCCTTCTTCTTCTTTGAAGATGCCGAAGACCACGCGGGGAACTCCACCGTGGCATTTACCATTCGCGACGGTCGCCTGTTTACCCTGCGCGAGCGCGAACTGCCGGCGTTTCGTCTCTATCGTATGCGCGCCCGCAGCCAGGCGATGGTGGACGGCAATGCTTACGAATTGCTGCTCGATCTGTTCGAAACCAAAATTGAGCAGTTGGCGGATGAGATTGAAAACATCTACAGCGATCTGGAAAAACTGAGCCGCGTCATCATGGAAGGCCATCAGGGCGATGAATACGACGAAGCGCTCTCCACGCTGGCGGAGCTGGAAGATATCGGCTGGAAGGTGCGTCTGTGTCTGATGGATACCCAGCGCGCGCTGAACTTCCTGGTGCGCAAGGCGCGTCTGCCGGGCGGCCAGCTGGAACAGGCGCGTGAGATCCTGCGCGATATCGAATCCCTGCTGCCGCACAACGAATCACTGTTCCAGAAGGTCAACTTCCTGATGCAGGCGGCGATGGGCTTTATCAACATCGAGCAGAACCGCATTATCAAGATCTTCTCGGTGGTATCCGTGGTGTTCCTGCCGCCGACGCTGGTGGCATCCAGCTATGGGATGAACTTTGAGTTTATGCCAGAGCTGAAGTGGAGTTTCGGCTATCCGGGGGCGATTATTTTTATGATCCTCGCCGGGCTGGCACCGTATCTCTATTTCAAGCGCAGGAACTGGCTGTAAAAATCTGGCGGGTGGCGCTGTGCTTACCCGCCCTACAAAACACCTACATTCCTTTGCGGGCCCGGCGCTGGGTATAAATCGCATCAGCGACAAAAATCGCCAGCGCCACCCAGATAAACGCGAACGTCACCATCTTATCTGCACCCGGCACTTCGCCGTAAAACACCACCGCCAGCAGGAACATCAGCGTTGGGCCGATGTACTGGAAAAAGCCCAGCGTGGACAGACGCAGGCGCGTTGCCGCACCGGTAAAGCAGAGCAGTGGGATGGTCGTCACCACGCCTGCGGCCATCAGCATTACATTCAGGGACCACGGGTTGCTGCCCATGTGGCTGGTCGGGCTGTCGGCAATGCCGAAGAGATAGATAGCGGCCACCGGCAACAGCCACAGGGTTTCAAACAGCATGCCGGTTTGCGCTTCCACGGCAATCTTCTTACGCACCAGCCCGTAGAACGCAAAGCTGAACGCCAGCCCCAGCGCAATAACAGGCAGTGAACCGAAGGTCCACAGCTGAACCAGCACGCCGCAGAAGGCGAGGATCACCGCCAGCCACTGCATCCGGCGGAAGCGCTCGCCGAGGAAAATCATCCCCAGCACAATATTCACCAGCGGGTTAATAAAGTAGCCCAGACTCGCTTCGAGCATATGATGATTATTCACCGCCCAGATAAACAGCAGCCAGTTTCCGCCAATCAGTACTGCTGAGAGTGCCAGCAGGAAGATCTTCTTCGGGGTTTGTAGCAGCGTTTTGACGCCAGACCACTGACGACTAACGCTCATCAGCGCGATCATGAAGAAGAAGGACCAGATGACGCGGTGAGTGAGGATCTCATCAGCCGGTACGTAAGCGATAAATTTAAAGTAGGCGGGTGCGACACCCCAAATAAAATAAGCGGCAAGGGCGAGTAACACGCCCTGCCGCGTCTGTTTAGCATCCATCGGGAAAATCCGTGACAAAAAAGTGAATTAACTTTACCCGATTTTTCAGCTTCAACCCACCATATAAGTGGCGGTTGCGCTGGCGATATAAAGTTGTTCTTCGTTATGCAGTTCAACACGCGCCACGGCGACCTTATTACCCGCACGGAGCAGGCTGCTGCTGCAGGTGAAGCGGTTTCCGCGCCCGGGACGCAGATAATCGACGCGTAAATCGATGGTACCCATGCGGGATAAGCGCTGACGCAGCTCGTCTTCGTTGATGGTGTCATGGCGGGTCAGGGTGCTGCCAACACATACCAGCCCTGCAGCCACGTCCAGCGCGGAGGCAATCACCCCGCCATGTAAAATGCTCTGTGCCCAGTTGCCTACCATCATCGGCTGGTTGTTAAAGCTGAGCTGGGCAAAGTCTTTTTCGTAACGCTCCAGCTCCAGTCCCAGCGCGCGGTTAAACGGCATATGGTAAACAAAAATCTCGCCCACGAGTTTTAACGCTTCTTCGGCGGTTAGCATGGCTGACATGAGACATCACATCCTTAATGTTAATAAAATGTTGATTTTATGCCCGGACAGGCAAGAATGCCACTTTCAGAAACGAGGATGCAGCAGTTGCTGCAGAAGTCTGTAGAATGTGCGCCATATAACGATTCAGATCATTTAACATTTTGCAGGAGAACACCACCGATGCGGACGTATCTGGCAGGGTTACTGGCAGCGGTTGCGCTGCCCCTCACAGCCTATGCGCAGGAAGCGACAGTCAAAGAGGTGCATGATACGCCAGCAGTTCGCGGTAGCATTATCGCTAACCTGCTGCAGGAGCATGATAATCCCTTCACGCTCTACCCGTACGACACCAACTATGTGCTCTATACCTGGACCAGCGATCTCAACAAAGAGGCGATTCGCTCCTATGACTGGGCTGAGAATGCGCGCAAAGATGAGGTGAAATATCAGCTCAGCCTCGCGTTTCCGTTCTGGCGCGGCATTCTGGGGCCGAATTCGGTTCTCGGTGCGTCTTATACCCAGAAATCCTGGTGGCAGCTTTCCAACAGCGGTGAATCTTCACCGTTCCGTGAAACCAACTATGAGCCACAGCTGTTCCTGGGGTTTGCAACGGATTATGAGTTTGCAGGCTGGACATTGCGTGACGTTGAAGTGGGCTTCAACCATGACTCCAACGGCCGTTCCGATCCAACCTCACGTAGCTGGAACCGCGCCTATACGCGCCTGATGGCGCAAAACGGTAATATGATGGTGGAAGTGAAGCCGTGGTACGTGGTGGGCAGCACCGATGACAACCCGGATATCACCAAATATATGGGCTACTATCAGCTCAGGATTGGCTATCAGCTGGGTGATGCGGTGCTGAGCGCCAGGGGCCAGTACAACTGGAACACCGGTTACGGCGGCGCAGAAGTGGGCTTAAGCTACCCGATGACCAAACACGTGCGTATCTATACGCAGGTCTACAGCGGTTACGGCGAGTCGCTCATCGATTACAACTTCAATCAGACCCGCGTGGGTGTCGGCGTGATGCTGAACGATATTTTCTAAGACGCTCGAATGTTTTTGCGTTAAACGTTGAAGTTTCTCTCTCAGGCGCTGAAAATAGCGCCTGTTTCATTTCTGGCATATGGGGTTAACGTGGCGCAGGCGGAAGTATTGAATCAGGAGTCGCTGGCTAAACAGGTTTTGCATGAAACCTTTGGCTACCAGCAGTTCCGTCCTGGCCAGGAAACCATCATTGAAACCGTGCTGGAAGGCCGTGATTGCCTGGTGGTAATGCCGACCGGTGGCGGTAAATCGCTCTGCTATCAGGTGCCCGCGCTGGTACTTAATGGCCTGACGGTCGTGGTATCGCCGCTGATTTCTCTGATGAAAGACCAGGTTGACCAGCTGCTCGCCAACGGCGTGGCGGCGGCCTGTCTTAACTCCACGCAAACCCGCGAGCAGCAGCAAGAGGTGATGGCCGGTTGCCGTACCGGACAGGTTCGCTTGCTGTATATCGCACCAGAACGGTTGATGCTGGATAACTTCCTCGACCATCTGGCGCACTGGAATCCCGTTCTGCTGGCCGTTGATGAAGCACACTGTATCTCGCAGTGGGGCCACGATTTCCGCCCGGAATATGCGGCACTTGGTCAGCTGCGTCAGCGCTTCCCTGAACTGCCGTTTATGGCGCTGACCGCCACGGCAGATGACACCACGCGGCTGGATATCGTCCGCCTGCTGGGGCTGAACGACCCGCTGATCCAGGTCAGCAGCTTCGACCGCCCGAACATCCGCTATATGCTGATGGAAAAATTCAAGCCGCTGGATCAGCTTCTGCGCTATGTGCAGGAGCAACGCGGCAAGTCAGGCATCATCTACTGCAACAGCCGCGCAAAGGTGGAAGACACCGCTGCGCGTCTGCAAAACCGCGGCTTTAGCGCGGCGGCCTATCATGCCGGGTTAGAAAACCACATCCGCGCCGACGTGCAGGAAAAATTCCAGCGTGATGACCTGCAGATTGTGGTGGCGACGGTGGCGTTCGGCATGGGCATTAACAAGCCCAACGTCCGCTTTGTGGTGCACTTCGACATTCCGCGAAATATCGAATCCTACTACCAGGAAACCGGCCGCGCCGGCCGTGATGGCCTGCCTGCGGAAGCGATGCTGTTTTACGATCCGGCCGATATGGCGTGGCTGCGCCGCTGCCTGGAAGAGAAACCGCAGGGACAGCTGCAGGATATCGAGCGTCACAAACTCAACGCCATGGGCGCGTTTGCGGAAGCGCAGACCTGCCGTCGTCTGGTGCTGCTCAACTACTTTGGTGAAGGGCGTCAGGAGCCGTGCGGCAACTGCGATATCTGTCTCGACCCGCCAAAGCAGTACGATGGCCTGATGGACGCGCGTAAGGCGCTTTCGACCATATACCGTGTTAATCAGCGCTTCGGGATGGGCTACGTGGTGGAAGTGCTGCGCGGTGCCAATAACCAGCGTATCCGCGACATGGGTCACGATAAGCTGCCTGTCTACGGTATTGGCAAAGACCAGAGCCACGAGCATTGGGTCAGCATTATTCGTCAGTTGATTCACCTCGGTTTTGCCACACAGAACATTGCCCAGCACTCCGCGCTTCAGCTCACCGAAGCCGCGCGCCCGGTGCTGCGTGGGGATGTTGAACTCAAGCTCGCCGTGCCGCGCGTAGTGGCCCTGAAACCGCGGGTGATGCAGAAATCCTACGGCGGCAACTACGACCGCAAGCTGTTTGCCAAACTGCGCAAGCTGCGTAAAGCGATTGCCGATGAAGAGAACATTCCGCCATATGTGGTCTTCAACGACGCGACGCTGATCGAGATGGCCGAGCAGATGCCGCTCAGCGCCAGCGAAATGCTCAGCGTCAACGGCGTGGGCACGCGCAAGCTGGAGCGCTTTGGTAAAGAATTCATGGCGCTCATCCGTTCACATGTCGATGGTGATGATGAGGAGTAGTCAGCCGCGCAAAAAAGTGCCAGGATGATGACTCACTGAATTATTTCCCCGCGAGCGAATTATGTTAATGCTATTTCTTACCGTGGCGTTGGTGCACATTGTTGCGCTGATGAGCCCGGGCCCTGACTTTTTCTTCGTGTCACAAACCGCCGTCAGCCGCTCCCGCAAAGAAGCAATGATGGGGGTGTTGGGTATCACTATGGGTGTTATGGTCTGGGCGGCCGTGGCGCTGCTTGGCCTGAACCTCATCCTGGCGAAGATGGCGTGGCTGCATAACATCATCATGGTTGGTGGCGGTCTGTACCTGTGCTGGATGGGCTACCAGATGCTGCGCGGAGCGCTGAAGAAAGAAGAGAAAAAAACGCAAGAGCCAAAAGTTGAGCTGGCAACGGGCGGCCGTAGCTTTGTGAAAGGGCTGCTGACCAACCTGGCGAACCCGAAAGCGATTATCTATTTCGGTTCCGTCTTCTCCCTGTTCGTGGGCGACAGCGTGGGGGCGGGTGCACGCTGGGGTATCTTCCTGCTGATCGTGGTTGAGACGTTTGCGTGGTTCACCGTTGTTGCCAGCCTGTTTGCCTTACCGGCGATGCGCCGTGGCTATCAGCGCATCGCGAAATGGATTGACGGCTTCGCCGGCGCGCTGTTCGCCGGCTTTGGTATTCACCTTATTATCTCTCGCTAAGCATGACGCGCTGACGCAAGCAGCGCGCCAACCAGCATAAACAGCGAACCAAACACTTTGTTCAGGGCCTTCATTTGCTTAGGCCCTTTAATCCATGCTGCAATCCGCTGCGCCAGCGTCGCGTAGCCAATCATCACAATAATATCGACAACAATGGTGGTCACGCCCAGGACTACGTACTGCATGACCTGCGGCTGATGCGGGACGATAAACTGCGGGAACAGGGCAGCCAGAAAAACGATGCTTTTTGGGTTGGTCAGATTTACAAACACCGCCCGCTTAAACAGGCGACCGCGAGTTTGCGTCCGGGCAAGAGTGTTGAGATCAATTGAGCCTGCTGCGCGCCATTGCTGAATGCCGAGCCAAATCAGATATGCCGCACCGGCCCATTTCAGCACTTCAAATGCCAGCACCGAGCGGGAGAAGAGCGTCCCTAAACCCACGCCCACCAGCACAATGTGAATCCCCAGTCCGGTTTGCAAACCGGCAATGGATGCTGCCGCCCCGCGATAACCGTGGTTAATGGAGGTTGTCATGGTATTAATTGCCCCCGAACCCGGTGACAGGCTGAGGATGATGGATGTCAGCAGGTAAGCGAACCACCACTCGAAGGTCATTTGAAACTCCCGAATCGTCTGTTTTTATGCCACAATACGCTATTGTTGAGTCATTTTGTGACCAGTTACGAAAAAAACGATATTCCCTGAATGACGGGGGGTGGAAACCCGATGTTGCAGCAGAAAAAGGACTGGGAAACACGAGAAAACGCATTTGCTGCTTTCTCCATGGGGCCGCTGACCGATTTCTGGCGTCAGCGTGAGGAAGATGAGTTTACGGGCGTCGGGAATATCCCGGTACGCTTTGTTCGTTTCCGTGATGAAAAAAATGACCGGGTAATTGTGGTCTGCCCCGGGCGTATCGAAAGCTACATCAAATATGCCGAGCTGGCGTACGACCTGTTCCATCTGGGTTTTGACGTGTTAATTATCGACCATCGCGGGCAGGGGCTTTCCGGTCGAATGTTGCCGGATACCCATCGTGGCCACGTAGATAACTTCAGTGATTATGTCGACGATCTTGCCGCCTTCTGGCAGCAGGAAGTGCAGCCCGGCCCGTGGCGTAAGCGCTATATTCTTGCGCACTCCATGGGCGGCGCGATCTCTACGCTCTTTTTGCAGCGCTACGATCACCAGTGCGATGCCATTGCGCTGACCGCGCCGATGTATGGCATTGTGATACGTTTTCCGGACTGGATGGTGCGCCATCTTCTCGACTGGGCTGAGGGCCATCAGCGCATACGTGAAGGTTACGCCATCGGAACAGGGCGCTGGCGGGCTTTGCCGTTTGCCCTCAACGTCTTAACCCATAGCCGTCAGCGTTATCGCCGCAACCTGCGCTTCTATGCCGATGAGCCTCGCTTGCGCGTTGGCGGCCCCACCTGGCACTGGGTGCGGGAGGGGATACATGCAGGGGAGCAGGTTCTGGCGGGTGTTGGTGATGATGACACGCCGACACTCCTGATTCAGGCTGAAGAAGAGCGTGTGGTGGATAACCGCATGCATGACCGTTTTTGTGAACTGCGCGCTGCCGCCGGTCACCCTTGTGAAGGGGGTAAACCGCTGGTCATCAACGGCGCGTACCATGAGATCCTTTTTGAAAAGGACGCTATGCGCTCAGTCGCGCTTAACGCCATCGTCGAGTTTTTCGACCGGCATAACTGATTTTCTATTGAGGTTAAATTTTCCTATGTACCAGGTTGTTGCATCTGATTTAGATGGCACGCTGCTTTCCCCCGACCACACCCTGTCGCCGTACGCGAAAGAGACCTTAAAGCTGCTGACTGCCCGTGGCGTGCACTTTGTGTTTGCCACCGGGCGCCACCACGTGGATGTGGGGCAGATCCGCGATAATCTTGAGATTAAATCGTACATGATCACCTCCAACGGTGCGCGCGTTCACGACACCGATGGCAATCTGATCTTTACCCACAACCTGGATCGCGACATTGCCGCCGATCTGTTCGGTGTGGTGCACAATAATCCGGCTATCGTCACGAACGTTTACCGCGACGATGACTGGTTCATGAACCGCCACCGCCCGGAAGAGATGCGCTTCTTCAAAGAAGCGGTGTTTAACTACTCCCTGTATGAGCCAGGTCTGCTCGAGCCGGAAGGGATCAGCAAAGTCTTCTTTACCTGCGAAAGTCACGAAGAACTGCTGCCGCTGGAGCAGGCGATCAACGCCCGCTGGGGCGATCGCGTCAACGTAAGCTTCTCCACGCTGACCTGCCTGGAAGTGATGGCGGGTGGCGTTTCCAAGGGGCACGCTCTGGAAGCGGTGGCCAAACGCATGGGCTTTGAGCTGAAAGACTGTATCGCATTTGGTGATGGCATGAACGATGCTGAGATGCTCTCGATGGCGGGTAAAGGCTGCATCATGCAGAACGCGCACCAGCGCCTGAAAGACCTGCACCCGGAGCTGGAAGTGATCGGCACCAACGCAGACAATGCGGTACCAAAATATCTGCGCAAGCTGTTCCTTGAATAATCTTCATTTGGTTGTTTATTGCTCAGTTGTCAACTAAAGAGTTCGCTACAATGCCTCTCCTTCTTTCTGAGAGACAAGCATTGTGGCGCTACTCATTATCACCACTATCCTGTGGGCCTTCTCCTTTAGCCTGATTGGCGAATACCTTGCCGGATCGGTCGACAGCTATTTCTCGGTGCTGATGCGCGTGGGGCTGGCGGCGCTGGTGTTCCTGCCCTTTTTGCGTACGCGCGGACAATCCCTGCAAACCGTTTTGCTGTATATGCTGGTGGGGGCGATGCAGCTCGGCATCATGTATCTGTTTAGCTTTCGGGCGTATATCTACTTGTCCGTCTCGGAGTTTCTGCTCTTTACAGTGCTGACGCCGCTCTATATCACGCTGATTTACGACCTGCTCAGCAGGCGTCGTCTGCGTTGGGGCTATCTGTTGAGCGCAGCGCTGGCGGTGATTGGCGCGGCGATTATTCGCTACGATAAAGTGAGCGATCACTTCTGGACCGGCCTGATGTTCGTGCAGTTAGCAAACATCAGCTTCGCTATTGGTATGGTGGGCTACAAGCGCCTGATGGAAACCCGCCCGATGCCACAGCACAACGCGTTTGCCTGGTTCTATATGGGGGCGGCGGTGGTCGCGGTCGCAGCCTGGTTTATGTTGGGTAACCCGCAAAAATTACCTACCACCACCGTGCAGTGGGGCATTCTGGTCTGGCTGGGTGTGGTGGCCTCGGGGCTGGGGTACTTCATGTGGAACTATGGCGCAACTCAGGTAGACGCCGGTACGCTGGGCATCATGAACAACGTGCACGTGCCCGCGGGGCTACTGGTAAACCTTGCTATCTGGCAGCAACAGCCCCACTGGCCGAGTTTCCTTATTGGGGGAGCGGTGATCCTGGCTTCGCTGTGGGTACATCGCCGTTGGGTCGCTCCGCGCTCCGCACAAACGGAAGATGGTCGCACGCGTGGTTCCGCGTTGAGCGAATAAACGCTTCCGTGATCGGCTGACGCTGCTCGCCATCGCGCACGGCGGCGTACAGCCGGCTCCACAGTCCTTCTCCCAGGGTTTTGGTGACCACCAGGCCCTGGCGTTCAAAACTCTCTACCACCCAGTGCGGCAGCGCCGCGATGCCCATTCTGGCGGCAACCATCTGAATCAACAGCAACGTATTATCCACGCTTTTCAGCTGTGGACTGATGCCCGCCGGCTGCAGGAAATGGCGCCAGATATCCAGGCGACTGCGCTGCACCGGGTATATCAGCAGCGTTTCAGTCGCCAGGTCTTCCGGGGTGATACGCGTCTTGCTGGCCAGCGGATGATCCGGTGCCAGCACCAGACGCACCTCATAATCGAACATTGGCGAATAATGCAGGCCGCTACGCGGCAGAATGTCTGACGTCATCACCAGATCCAGCTCGCCCTGCTGGAGTGACGGCTGCGGGTCAAACGTCACGCCGGAGGTAAAGTCCATTTCTACCTGCGGCCACTTCTGGCGGAAGTTCTCAAGCGCGGGGGTCAGCCACTGAATACAGCTGTGGCACTCAATGGCGATACGCAATTTAGTTTGTTGCGGCTCATTGCAGGACTGAAGCGCGCTGGCAATCTGCGGCAGCACCTGATTTGCCAGCTGCAGGAGGATCTCGCCCTGGGGGGTAAAGCGCAGCGGCTGGCTCTTACGCACAAAAAGACGAAAGCCGAGACGTTGTTCCAGATCGCTGAACTGGTGAGAAAGGGCGGACTGAGTCTGGTGCAGTGAGGCCGCCGCCGCCGCGAGAGAACCGCAGTTTCGCAACGCTTGTAGCGTTTTCAGGTGTTTTATCTCGATCATGAAAGTCCTTCACTTCGCCATGAACATTTTGCGCTTGAGGAATATACAGTACCTGCCAATTATAGATGTGTAAACATCTGGACGTCTAAATAACGAATTTCACAAGGGGCATGACATGACAATCCGCAATCACACTCTCGGTTTCCCTCGCGTTGGCCTGCGTCGCGAGCTAAAAAAAGCACAAGAAAGCTACTGGGCAGGAAACACCACGCGTGAAGAGCTGCTGGCAGTGGGCCGCGAACTGCGTGCCCGCCACTGGGAGCAGCAAAAACAGGCGGGCGTAGACCTGCTGCCGGTGGGCGATTTCGCCTGGTACGACCATGTTCTGACGACCAGCCTGCTGCTTGGCAATGTCCCGGCTCGTCATCAGAACAACGATGGATCGGTAGATATCGACACGCTGTTCCGCATCGGCCGTGGCCGTGCGCCAACCGGTGAGCCAGCGGCAGCGGCGGAAATGACCAAGTGGTTTAACACCAACTATCACTATATGGTGCCGGAGTTTGTTAAAGGTCAGCAGTTCAAACTGACCTGGACCCAGTTGCTGGATGAAGTGGACGAAGCGCTGGCGCTGGGGCACCAGGTGAAACCGGTGCTGCTGGGGCCAGTGACCTACCTGTGGTTAGGGAAAGTCAAAGGCGAGCCGTTCGATCGTCTGAGCCTGCTGAAGGATATCCTGCCGGTCTACAAACAGGTGCTGATTGAGCTGGGCAAACGCGGTATTCAGTGGGTGCAAATCGACGAACCGGCGCTGGTGCTCGAGCTGCCGCAAGCGTGGCTCGATGCCTTCAAACCGGCTTACGATGCACTGACCGGGCAGGTGAAGCTGCTGCTTACCACCTACTTTGAAGGTGTGACGCCGAACCTCGGCACCATCACCAAATTGCCAGTGCAGGGCCTGCACGTTGACCTGGTGCATGGAAAAGATGATGTTGCAGAACTGCACAAGCGCCTGCCAGCGGAGTGGCTGCTCTCTGCCGGGCTGGTAAACGGTCGTAACGTCTGGCGCGCCGATCTGACAGAAAAATATGCTCAGATTAAGGACATCGTCGGCAAACGTGAGCTATGGGTGGCCTCTTCGTGTTCACTGCTGCACAGCCCTATCGATCTCAGCGTTGAAACCCGCCTGGATGCGGAAGTGAAAAGCTGGTTTGCCTTTGCCTTGCAGAAATGTGAAGAACTGGCTCTGCTGCGTGATGCCCTGAACAGCGGTGACACGGCGGCGATTACCGAATGGAGCGCTCCGATTCAGGCCCGTCGTCATTCGTCTCGCGTTCACAACCCGGCGGTGGAAAAACGTCTGGCGGCTATCACCGCGCAGGACAGCCAGCGTCAAAGCCCGTATGAAGTGCGTGCAGAAGCCCAGCGCGCCCGTTTCAACTTGCCTGCGTGGCCAACCACCACTATCGGTTCCTTCCCGCAAACTACCGAGATCCGCGGCCTGCGCCTGGACTTCAAAAAGGGCAACCTTGATGCGGCCAACTACCGCACCGGCATCGCGGAACATATCAAACAGGCGATTGTGGAGCAGGAGCGCTTAGGCCTGGACGTGCTGGTTCACGGGGAGGCAGAGCGTAACGACATGGTGGAGTACTTCGGTGAACATCTGGACGGTTTCGTCTTTACCCAAAACGGCTGGGTACAGAGCTATGGTTCCCGCTGTGTAAAACCACCGGTGGTGATCGGTGACGTCAGCCGTCCGCACCCGATCACCGTCGAATGGGCTAAATATGCCCAGTCCCTGACCGACAAGCCGGTAAAAGGCATGTTGACCGGTCCGGTGACCATTCTTTGCTGGTCCTTCCCGCGTGAGGACGTGACCCGTGAAACCATCGCGAAGCAAATTGCGCTGGCGCTGCGCGATGAAGTGGCGGATCTGGAAGCGGCGGGCATTGGCATCATCCAGATTGACGAACCGGCCCTGCGCGAGGGATTACCGCTGCGTCGCAGCGACTGGGACGCCTACCTGCAGTGGGGTGTGGAAGCGTTCCGCATCAATGCCGCAGTGGCGAAGGACGACACGCAGATCCACACCCACATGTGTTACTGCGAATTTAACGACATTATGGATTCCATTGCCGCACTGGATGCCGACGTGATCACCATCGAGACCTCGCGTTCAGATATGGAACTGCTGGAGTCATTCGAAGAGTTCGATTACCCGAACGAAATCGGGCCGGGCGTATATGACATTCACTCCCCGAACGTGCCGAGCGTAGAGTGGATCGAAGCCCTGCTGAAGAAAGCCGCTCAGCGCATTCCGGCAGAGCGCCTGTGGGTGAACCCGGACTGCGGTCTGAAAACCCGCGGCTGGCCTGAAACCCGCGCGGCGCTGGCGAATATGGTGAAAGCGGCGCAGAATTTGCGTCAGGGTTAAGACAGAGTCGATCCCATTATGTAGCCCGGTAAGGCATCGCCGCCACCGGGCTTTTATGTTTACGCTTTCTTGCCGCCGTAGTGGCTAAACCACGCCAGCATCCGCTGCCAGCCATCTTTGGCTGACTCCGCGTGATAGCTCGGGCGATAATCGGCGTTAAACGCGTGTCCGGCATCCGGGTATACGACAATGTCGGCCTTCGCATTCGCCGCGCGTAGCGCATGGCGCATGGTCTCTACCGTATCGAGTGGAATACCCGTGTCCTGACCACCGTACAGTCCCAGCACCGGGGCATTTAAGTCTGTGGCGATATCAACCGGATGTTTTGGCGAGTTCAGCGTTTTTTCGCCCACCAGTTTACCGTACCAGGCCACAGCAGCTTTCAGCTGCGGATTGTGCGCGGCATACAGCCAGCTAATGCGTCCGCCCCAGCAGAACCCCGTTATCATCAGGCGATGCGCATCACCGCCGTTACGCGCCGCCCAGTTGGCAACATGATCCAGATCGGCCAGCACCTGTGCATCCGGCACTTTACTGACCAGGTTGCTCAAAAGCGTTGGGATATCGCTGTAGTCGTTCGGATCGCCCTGACGGAAATAGAGCTCTGGCGCAACGGCCAGGTAACCTTCCAGCGCCAGTCGGCGGCAGAGGTCGCGAATATGTTCATGAACGCCGAAAATTTCCTGAACCACAATCACGATCGGCAGCGGACCGTCTGCCGATGCTGGTCGTGCGTGGTAAGCAGGCATATTTTCCCCCTGCGAGGGAATGGAGGTCTCTCCCGCCGTAATGGCGTCTTCAGGCGTTGAGACGATGGTTGAGGCATGCGGAGCCGCAGCAGGTGCAAAACCGGTTTTTTCAGTCATGGCATTCTCCGTACCAATGAGTTAGCGCAAAGGTAAATATAGACACCAGGTTAACAACCCACAGTGCCTTAAACGGTCTATCTTTTGTGCAGCACACCACGATATAACTTGTTAATGTGATGTAAATCACTTTTTTATGGAAATATACTGCAATCATTTTCATTCATGGTGAGATGTGTCACGAAATTATGCGTATTGCTTCTGTAAAGTACCGTTTTACTTCTTCTGACTAACCGACCCACAGAGGAGTCACCTATGTCTAAGTCTGATGTTTTTCATCTCGGCCTCACCAAAAACGATTTACAAGGGGCTACGCTCGCGATCGTCCCGGGCGATCCTGAGCGTGTGGAAAAGATCGCCGCGCTGATGGATAAGCCGGTTAAGCTGGCAGCCCATCGTGAATTCACCACCTGGCGTGCAGAGCTGGATGGTAAGGCCGTGATTGTGTGCTCTACCGGTATCGGTGGCCCATCTACCTCCATTGCCGTTGAAGAACTGGCGCAGCTGGGCATCCGGACGTTCCTGCGTATCGGGACGACCGGTGCGATCCAGCCGCATATCAACGTGGGTGATGTATTGGTGACTACCGCGTCCGTGCGTCTGGATGGGGCGAGTCTGCACTTTGCACCAATGGAATTCCCGGCGGTTGCCGATTTTGAATGTACGACGGCGCTGGTTGAAGCAGCGAAATCCGTTGGCGCAACCACGCACGTGGGCGTAACCGCCTCGTCGGACACCTTCTACCCGGGTCAGGAGCGTTACGACACCTTCTCTGGCCGTGTGGTGAGCCGTTTTAAAGGCTCTATGGAAGAGTGGCAGTCTATGGGCGTGATGAACTATGAAATGGAATCTGCAACGCTGCTGACTATGTGCGCAAGCCAGGGTCTGCGTGCCGGTATGGTGGCGGGGGTTATCGTCAACCGTACCCAGCAGGAAATACCGAACGCCGAAACCATGAAACAAACCGAAAGTCATGCGGTAAAAATCGTGGTTGAAGCGGCCCGTCGTCTGATCTAATCCTCTCTTCTGACATCAAAGGCCGACACGTTCGGCCTTTATTTTTTGCGTAGCGCCTCGCAGGAAAACCCTTTCAAACTGGACGTTTATACAGCACAATCTTATTTTGTGCGGTAATACGTTGATGCAGGGGGCATTGTGGATCTCTCAATTCTGATTTACGCGGTGATTGCGCTCGCGGGCGTGGCGATAGGCTGGCTGATTTCCAGCTATCAGCACGCGCAGCAAAAGGCCGATCAGCTGGCAGAGCGTGAAGAGATAGTCGCCGAGTTAAGCGCGACAAAACAGCAACTTGCGCTGAGTGAACACTGGCGAGACGAGTGCGAGTTACTCAACAACGAACTGCGCAATCTGCGTGATATCAACACCTCACTGGAAGCCGATCTCCGTGAAGTAACAACCCGCCTGGAATCCACTCAACTGCATGCGGAAGACAAAATCCGCCAGATGATGAACAGCGAGCAGCGCCTCAGCGAACAGTTTGAGAATCTCGCGAACCGCATTTTTGAGCACAGCAACCGCCGCGTTGACGAACAAAACCGCCAGAGTCTGAACAGTCTCCTGACGCCTCTGCGTGAGCAACTGGACGGTTTCCGTCGTCAGGTGCAGGACAGCTTTGGTCAGGAGGCCCGCGAGCGGCACACCCTGGCACACGAAATTCGTAATCTGCAGCAGTTGAATGCACAAATGGCGCAGGAAGCGGTCAACCTGACCCGCGCCCTGAAAGGGGATAACAAAACGCAGGGTAACTGGGGTGAAGTCGTCCTGACGCGGGTGCTGGAAGCCTCTGGACTGCGCGAAGGGTATGAATACGAAACCCAGGTCAGCATAGAAAACGACGCCCGCTCGCGAATGCAGCCAGATGTCATTGTGCGTCTGCCGCAGGGTAAAGATGTGGTGATTGATGCCAAAATGACGCTGGTGGCCTATGAGCGTTACTTCAATGCGGAGGATGACTACACCCGCGAATCGGCGTTGCAGGAGCACATTGCCTCCGTGCGGAACCATATTCGTCTGCTGGGCAGAAAAGACTATCAGCAGTTGCCGGGTTTGCGCTCGCTTGACTATGTTCTGATGTTTATCCCGGTAGAGCCTGCTTTTCTGCTGGCACTCGACAGACAGCCGGAACTGATAACTGAAGCGCTGAAAAACAACATTATGCTGGTCAGCCCCACCACGCTGCTGGTGGCGTTACGCACCATTGCCAACCTGTGGCGCTATGAACATCAGAGCCGCAACGCGCAGCAGATTGCCGATCGCGCCAGCAAGCTGTACGACAAAATGCGCCTCTTTGTGGATGATATGTCCTCGGTCGGGCAAAGCCTGGACCGCGCGCAGGACAACTACCGCCAGGCGATGAAAAAACTCGCCTCCGGGCGGGGTAATCTGCTGGCGCAAGCTGAAGCCTTCCGCGGCCTGGGGGTGGAGGTTAAACGCGAGATTAATCCGGAACTGGTTGAGCAAGCCACGGCACAAGACGAAGAGTTTCGCCTGCGCGAAGGCGCTGATGGACAAAAGAGAGACAGTGAAGACAACGAGTTAGCGGCAGAGATATCGCCAGACCCGCATCTGGCGCGTTTCTTACGTGGTGGTTGAAACGTAGGGCAAACGCGCCCAATCTGTTACACTTCACGAACATTTTACTGATAAGCAGGCTCTGAGATGGTTGACGATTCACAAGACACAACGCACTTTGGCTTTCAGACTGTCGCCAAAGCGCAGAAAGCTGACATGGTGGCCCACGTATTTCATTCCGTGGCGGCGAAGTACGATGTGATGAATGACTTGATGTCATTCGGCATTCATCGCTTGTGGAAGCGCTTCACCATCGACTGCAGCGGTGTGCGTCGTGGACAAACGGTACTGGACCTTGCCGGCGGCACGGGCGATTTGACCGCGAAATTCTCCCGTCTGGTGGGTGAAACCGGGCGTGTTGTTCTGGCTGATATTAACGACTCCATGCTGAAAATGGGGCGTGAGAAGCTGCGTAACATCGGCGTGGTGGGGAATGTGGAATATGTGCAGGCAAACGCCGAGGCACTGCCGTTCCCGGACAATACCTTTGACTGCATCACTATCTCTTTTGGCCTGCGTAACGTCACCGATAAAGAAAAAGCACTGCGCTCAATGTATCGCGTGCTGAAGCCGGGCGGACGTCTGCTGGTGCTTGAGTTCTCCAAACCGATTATCGAGCCACTGAGCAAAGCCTACGACGCCTATTCATTCCATGTTCTGCCGCGTATTGGCGAGCTGGTGGCAAACGACGCAGAAAGCTACCGCTATCTGGCGGAATCCATTCGCATGCACCCGGATCAGGACACCCTGAAGGCCATGATGCAGGATGCGGCGTTTGAAAACGTTGAGTATTTCAACATGACGGCGGGTGTCGTCGCACTGCATCGCGGTTATAAGTTCTGAGTGGAGGTGTCCTGTGCCCTTTAAACCCTTAGTCACCGCAGGCATCGAGAATGTACTGAATGCCTTTCTCTATCGTGCGCCAGCGCTAAAAGCCGCGCGGCAGCGACTTAACGGGAAGGTATTGCGGATCGTTTTAAAAGAGTTCTCGACGCCGCTTGTGCTGGTCTTCAGCGAACGCCAGCTTGATGTTCTGGGGGAGTGGGAAGGAGACGCCGATTGCTCTGTCATCACGCGCATGAGCGTGCTGCCAAAACTGCGTGACCGCCAGCAACTAACGGCGCTGATCCGCAGCGGTGAGCTGGAAGTGGAAGGCGACCTTCAGGTCGTACAAAATTTCGTTGCGCTCAGCGATCTGGCCGAGTTTGACCCGGCGGAACTGCTTGCCCCGTTTATTGGCGACATTGCAGCGGAAGGGATCGGCAAAGCCCTGCATGGTGGTACCGCCTTCCTGCGTAAAAGCCTGCAACGTCAGCAGCGCTATGCGGCAGAAGTGCTGACTGAAGAGTGGCGTATGGCCCCTGGACCGCTGGAAGTGGCCTGGTTCGCGGAAGAGACTGCGGCTGTTGAACGTGCGGTTGATGCGTTAACCAAACGGCTGGAAAAACTGGAGGGCAAATGACGCCTGGTGAAATTCGGCGCCTCTATTTTATCGTCCACACCTTTTTGAGTTACGGGCTCGACGAGCTTATCCCCAAAATGCGTATCACGCTGCCGCTTCGTATCTGGCGGCGGATGTTGTTCTGGATGCCTAATCGCCACAAAGGACAGCCGCTGGGTGAACGCCTGCGTCTGGCGCTACAGGAGCTGGGCCCGGTATGGATTAAGTTCGGCCAAATGCTCTCGACCCGTCGCGATCTTTTCCCGCCTCAGATTGCCGATCAGCTGGCACTGCTGCAGGATCGTGTGGCCCCGTTTGACGGCGTGCGCGCGAAAAAACAGATCGAAGAGGCGATGGGCAATATTCCTGTTGAGACCTGGTTCGACGATTTCGACATTCAGCCGCTGGCTTCTGCCTCCATTGCCCAGGTGCATACCGCGCGTCTGAAAGAGAATGG
Source organism: Enterobacter cloacae complex sp. 394F7 (assembly GCF_057320385.1). Lineage (NCBI taxonomy): Bacteria > Pseudomonadati > Pseudomonadota > Gammaproteobacteria > Enterobacterales > Enterobacteriaceae > Enterobacter > Enterobacter cloacae complex sp. 394F7. The sequence goes on from NZ_JBXWCS010000019.1 coordinate 54,196, forward strand.
CAAAGAAGTCGTTATCAAAGTTATCCGCCCGGATATTCTGCCGATCATCAAAGCGGACATGAAGCTTATCTATCGTCTGGCGCGCTGGGTTCCGCGTCTGCTCCCTGACGGACGCCGCCTGCGCCCGCTGGAAGTGGTACGGGAATATGAAAAAACGCTGATCGATGAGCTAAACCTGCTGCGCGAATCGGCAAACGCCATTCAGCTACGGCGTAATTTTGAAAACAGCCCGATGCTGTATGTTCCTGAAGTCTATTCTGACTACTGCAGCCAGAACATGATGGTCATGGAACGTATTTACGGTATTCCCGTCTCGGATGTCGTGGCCCTGGAGAAACAGGGAACGAACATGAAGCTGCTGGCCGAACGTGGCGTACAGGTCTTCTTTACTCAGGTCTTCCGCGACAGCTTTTTCCACGCAGACATGCATCCGGGCAATATCTTTGTGAGCTATGAGCATCCGGACGACCCGCAATATATCGGCATTGATTGCGGTATTGTCGGCTCGCTCAATAAAGAAGATAAGCGTTATCTGGCGGAGAATTTTATCGCCTTCTTTAATCGCGACTACCGTAAAGTGGCTGAATTGCATGTTGACTCAGGTTGGGTTCCGCCGGACACCAATGTCGAAGAGTTTGAGTTTGCCATCCGTACCGTCTGTGAACCGATTTTTGAAAAACCGCTGGCGGAAATCTCGTTCGGTCACGTTTTGCTGAATCTGTTTAACACCGCTCGCCGCTTCAATATGGAAGTGCAGCCACAGCTTGTTTTACTTCAGAAAACATTACTTTACGTTGAAGGTGTAGGTCGACAGCTCTATCCTCAGTTAGACTTGTGGAAGACCGCGAAACCGTTCCTGGAATCCTGGATTAAGGATCAGGTTGGCATTCCGGCTCTGGTGCGGGCTTTCAAAGAGAAAGCCCCGTTCTGGGTTGAAAAAATGCCGGAACTTCCTGAACTGGTGTATGACAGTTTGCGTCAGAGCAAGAACCTTCAGCTCAGCATGGATAAAATCGCCCACGAGCTTCAGTCGAACCGCGTACGCCAGGGCCAGTCTCGCTATCTGTTTGGCATTGGCGCAACCCTGCTGCTCAGTGGTACGTTGTTGTTAATCAACCGTCCGGACTGGCAGATGATGCCCGCCTGGCTAATGGCTGCCGGAATAGTGGTCTGGTTCGTTGGCTGGAGAAAGACGCGCTGAACAGGCATCGCTATCACCAGGTCGCATACGTATAATGCGGTCTGACTAATTAATCATCTATCTCTGAGGAATATGTATGGGTGGTATCAGTATCTGGCAATTAGTCATTATTGCCGTCATCGTCGTGCTGCTGTTTGGCACCAAAAAGCTCGGTTCTATCGGTTCCGATCTGGGCGCGTCTATCAAAGGCTTCAAGAAAGCAATGAGCGATGATGAGAGCAAGCAGGATAAAACCAGCCAGGACGCTGACTTTACTGCTAAATCCATCTCCGACAAGCAAGAAGATGCCAAAAAGGAAGACGCTAAACGCCACGATAAAGAGCAGGTGTAAGTCGTGTTCGACATTGGTTTTAGTGAGCTGCTGCTGGTCTTTGTGATTGGCCTCATCGTGCTGGGGCCACAGCGTTTACCCGTTGCAGTCAAAACGGTTGTGGGGTGGGTGCGTGCGCTTCGTTCGCTGGCATCCACCGTACAGAACGAGCTGGCGCAGGAACTTAAGCTGCAAGAGTTTCAGGAAAGCCTGAAAAAGGTTGAGAAGGCGAGCATGGATAACCTGACGCCGGAACTGAAAGCCTCCATGGATGAACTGCGCGAAGCGGCAGAATCCATGAAGCGCTCCTACAGCGTTAACGATCCTGAAAAAGCGAGCGATGAAGCGAACACCATCCATAACCCGGTGGTGAAGAACAGTGAAGCGCAGCGCGAGGGCGTAACGCCTGCCAGCGCGGAGCATCAGGCCACCGCGCCTGAACATACGCCGCAGGAACCTGAACTGAAAAAACAGGCGCAGCCGGAAGACCCTGTGGTCAACGCGGCTGAAGCAAAGCCCGCCGCGCCTGTTACCGAATCATCCCCCTCGTCGAGTGATAAAGCGTAAACATGGCAGTAGATGATACTCAACCGCTCATTACGCACCTCATTGAGCTGCGTAAGCGCCTGTTAAACTGCATTATTGCGGTTTTCGTTATTTTCTTATGCCTGGTTTATTTCGCCAATGACATCTACCAGGTTGTCTCCGCGCCGCTGATAAAGCAGATGCCGCTGGGCGCAACGATGATCGCGACGGACGTTGCTTCGCCGTTCTTTACGCCCATTAAGCTCACGTTCTGGGTATCGTTGATCGCTTCTGCACCCATCCTGCTGTATCAGATCTGGGCGTTTGTGGCGCCAGCGCTGTATAAGCATGAACGCAAACTGGTGATCCCACTGCTGGTCTCCAGCTCGCTGTTGTTCTATATCGGCATGGCGTTTGCCTATTTCGTGGTCTTCCCGCTGGCTTTTGGCTTCCTGACGCATACCGCGCCGGAAGGGGTACAGGTGTCGACCGATATTGCCAGCTACCTCAGCTTTGTGATGGCGCTGTTTATGGCATTCGGCGTGGCGTTCGAAGTGCCGGTTGCGATTGTGCTGCTTTGCTGGGTGGGTGTAACCACACCAGAAGACCTGCGTAAAAAGCGTCCGTATATTCTGGTCGGCGCATTTGTGGTCGGCATGCTGCTGACGCCGCCCGATGTCTTCTCGCAAACGCTGCTGGCCATACCGATGTACTGTCTGTTTGAGGTAGGCGTCTTCTTCTCACGTTTCTATGTGGGGAAAGGGCGTCGGTCAGAGGACGAAGACGACGTCTCTGAAAAGAGCACTGAAGAGTAAAACCAGCCGCCCGTCAGGGCGGTTGTCATATGGGGAATTGCATGTTTGATATTGGACTTAACCTGACCAGTTCACAGTTTGCGAAAGATCGCGACGACGTCGTGGCGCGCGCGTTTGCCGCCGGCGTAAAAGGGCTGCTGCTGACAGGCACCAACCTGCATGAAAGCGAGCAGGCGCAACAGCTGGCCCAACGCTACGATCGCTGCTGGTCTACGGCGGGCGTGCATCCTCATGACAGCAGCCAGTGGACGTCGGAGAGCGCTGAAATCATTCACAGGCTGGCGAAAACTGCCGAAGTGGTGGCTATCGGGGAATGTGGGCTCGATTTCAACCGTAATTTTTCCACCCCTGCCGAGCAGGAAAAAGCGTTTACGGCGCAACTTGCCCTGGCGGCCGAGCTTGAAATGCCGGTGTTTATGCACTGTCGCGACGCGCATGAGCGCTTCCTCGCGCTGCTGGATCCCTGGCTGGATAAACTGCCAGGCGCGGTGCTGCACTGTTTTACCGGTTCACGTCAGGAGGCGCTGGACTGTCTGGATCGTGGGCTTTATTTGGGGATTACCGGCTGGGTGTGCGATGAACGCCGCGGGCTGGAGCTTCGTGAACTGTTGCCGGTGATCCCGGCCGACCAGTTGCTCTTCGAAACCGACGCGCCTTATTTATTGCCGCGTGATATGAAACCAAAACCGGCATCGCGACGTAACGAACCGGCGTGGCTGGGGCATATTGTCACGAGCGTGGCGCAGTGGCGCGGAGAGGATCCGCACGGGTTATCTACGCAGACGGATGACAACGTGCGTCGCCTGTTTGGCATTGATTTTTAAACTTTGCGGAAGTCGGTGTTTTTCACGCTTTGTAGCACCTGCTTATTAAGCAGATTGAGCAATAACATGGAGCGTGCTTCACCGTCCGGCTCGGCGAAAATCGCCTGCAGGCCTTCGAAGGCACCTTCGGTGATGACGACACTGTCTCCCGCGTACGGGGTTTCCGGGTCGGTAATATCTTCAGGTTGTTGATAAACCGAAAGCTGATGGATCACCGTCGACGGCACCGTTGCCGGGTGCGCACCAAAACGAACAAAATGGCTGACGCCGCGCGTGGCGCTGATGGTGGTGGTGTGGATCACTTCCGGGTCGAATTCCACGAACAAATAGTTCGGAAATAGCGGCTCACTGACGGTTGTGCGCTTCCCGCGCTGCATTTTTTCAAGCGTGATCACGGGTGTCAGGCAATTTACAGACTGACGTTCTAAATGTTCCTGCGCGCGCTGAAGTTGCCCGCGTTTGCAATACAGTAAATACCAGGCCTGCATAATCACTCTTTCCCTTAGTTTCGGGCGCAAGCATATCAAAACCCTGGCGGGATCGCTAAGTTGATTATAATGGCCGAAAAGGGAACAGGATGCAGAAGTTCACGCTAATTTAACAAAATTACAGCATCACGCAGGCTTACGCCGTATAATGAAGCGCTTACAGAGAGGCCATGATTAACTGCATGAAATACCACGATCTCCGCGACTTCCTGACGCTGCTGGAAAAGCAGGGCGAACTCAAACGCATTACGCTTCCTGTCGATCCTTATCTGGAAATGACAGAAATTGCTGACCGCACCCTGCGTGCCGGTGGCCCGGCGCTTCTGTTTGAAAACCCGAAGGGTTATTCAATGCCGGTGCTGTGCAACCTGTTTGGAACCCCTCGCCGTGTGGCGTTGGGCATGGGCCAGGAGGACGTCACAGCGTTACGTGAAGTGGGTAAACTGCTGGCGTTTCTGAAAGAGCCGGAGCCACCGAAAGGCTTCCGCGATCTGTTCGACAAGCTGCCGCAGTTTAAGCAGGTGCTGAACATGCCAACCAAACGTCTGCGCGGCGCGCCGTGCCAGCAGAAAGTGCTGGAAGGGGATGCGGTAGATCTGACCAAAATCCCGATCATGCAGTGCTGGCCTGAAGATGCCGCGCCACTCATTACGTGGGGGCTCACCGTCACACGCGGGCCGCATAAAGAGCGTCAAAATCTGGGTATTTACCGCCAGCAGCTGATTGGCAAGAATAAGCTCATCATGCGCTGGCTGTCGCATCGCGGCGGCGCGCTGGATTTCCAGGAGTGGTGTGCTGCACACCCGGGCGAGCGTTTTCCGGTCTCAGTTGCGTTAGGGGCCGACCCCGCCACCATTCTGGGCGCGGTAACGCCAGTGCCGGATACACTCTCTGAATATGCCTTTGCAGGACTGCTGCGTGGCACCAAAACGGAAGTCGTGAAGTGTATCTCTAACGACCTCGAAGTGCCCGCGAGTGCAGAGATTGTCCTGGAAGGTTACATTGAACAGGGCGAGCTGGCACCCGAAGGCCCGTACGGTGACCACACGGGCTATTATAACGAAGTGGATAACTTCCCGGTGTTTACCGTCACGCACATTACCCAGCGTGAAGATGCGATTTATCACTCCACCTATACCGGACGTCCACCGGATGAACCTGCAGTACTGGGTGTGGCGCTGAATGAAGTGTTTGTGCCGATCCTGCAAAAGCAGTTCCCGGAAATTGTTGATTTCTATCTGCCGCCGGAAGGATGCTCGTATCGCCTGGCGGTGGTCACAATGAAGAAGCAGTATCCTGGTCACGCTAAACGCGTGATGATGGGCGTATGGTCTTTCCTGCGCCAGTTTATGTATACCAAATTTGTGATTGTCTGCGATGATGACGTTAACGCCCGCGACTGGAATGATGTTATCTGGGCCATTACCACGCGAATGGATCCGGCGCGCGATACGGTGTTAGTGGAAAACACGCCGATAGATTATCTGGATTTTGCCTCGCCGGTCTCCGGTCTTGGCTCAAAAATGGGACTGGATGCCACAAATAAATGGCCTGGCGAAACCGACCGTGAATGGGGTCGCCCGATCAAGAAAGATCCTGCTGTGACCGCGCGAATTGACGCGATCTGGGACGAACTGGCCATAATGAATAACGGTAAACCGCAGGCTGACCGTTAAGCCCTATAGACTTCCCGACAGAGAGAGCGAATGACAACCTTAAGCTGTAAAGTGACCTCGGTAGATGCTATCACCGACACCGTATATCGCGTCCGTTTAGTGCCTGAAGCGGCATTCTCTTTCCGTGCTGGTCAGTACCTGATGGTCGTGATGGATGAACGTGATAAGCGTCCTTTCTCTATGGCCTCAACGCCAGCGGAGCAGGAATTTATTGAGCTTCATATTGGTGCGTCAGAGCTTAACCTGTATGCGATGGCGGTGATGGATCGGATCCTGAAGGAACGCGAAATCGTAGTGGATATTCCACACGGTGAAGCGTGGCTGCGCGATGATGAAGACCGTCCGCTGATCCTGATTGCCGGTGGTACAGGCTTCTCCTACGTGCGCTCTATTCTGTTGACGGCCCTGGCGCGTAACCCGAACCGTGATATCACTATCTACTGGGGTGGCCGCGAAGAGAAACATCTCTACGATCTCTCTGAGCTTGAAGCGCTGAGCGTTAACCATCCCCACCTGCGTGTTGAACCGGTGGTTGAGCAGCCGGAAGAGGGCTGGCGTGGGCGTAGCGGCACAGTGCTGACGGCGGTACTGCAGGATCATGGCACGCTGGCAGGGCACGATATCTATATCGCTGGCCGCTTTGAGATGGCGAAAATTGCCCGTGACCTGTTCTGTAACGAACGTGATGCGCGTGAAGATCGTCTGTTTGGCGATGCTTTTGCGTTTATCTAAATAAAAAACCCGCCCCTGACAGGCGGGAAGAACGGCAACTAAACTGTCTCTCTTCGCAAATGGCGTCACTTGCGGCGAGGTACCTCTCGTAGGCCGGGAAAGCGCAGCGCCTCCCGGCAAAAGCCCGATGGCGCGACGCTTATCGGGCCTACGTTATAGCCTTACACTCTCTCAAACACCGTTGCGATACCCTGACCCAACCCAATACACATCGTTGCCAGACCAAACTGCGCGTCTTTGCGTTCCATCAGGTTAATCAGCGTTGTGCTGATACGCGCCCCGGAGCAGCCCAGCGGGTGACCGAGGGCGATCGCGCCGCCGTTGAGGTTAATTTTCTCGTCGATCTGCTCCATCAGCCCCAGATCTTTAATGCACGGCAGGATCTGCGCGGCGAAGGCTTCGTTCATCTCGAACACGTCGATATCACTGGTGGTCAATCCCGCTTTCTTCAGCGCCAGCTTCGAGGCCGGAACCGGGCCGTAACCCATGATAGAAGGATCGCAGCCTACCACCGCCATTGAGCGCACCCGGGCGCGAGGCGTTAACCCCAGCTCGCGGGCGCGGCTTTCGCTCATTACCAGCATCGCGGCCGCTCCGTCAGACAGCGCCGACGAGGTACCTGCCGTGACCGTACCGGTGACCGGGTCAAACGCCGGACGCAGGGTGGATAGCGCTTCAACGGTGGTTTCCGGGCGGATCACTTCGTCGTAGCTGAACTGCTTCAGAACGCCATCAGCATCATGGCCGCCGGTCGGGATGATCTCATTCTTAAACGCGCCGGATTGCGTGGCGGTCCATGCACGAGCATGAGAACGCGCGGCGAAGGTATCCTGCATTTCACGGCTAATTCCGTGCAGGCGGGACAGCATTTCAGCGGTCAGGCCCATCATTCCTGCGGCTTTCGCTACGTTACGGCTCATGCCCGGGTGGAAATCGACCCCGTGGCTCATTGGCACATGACCCATGTGCTCCACGCCGCCGACCAGGCAGGCCTGCGCGTCACCGGTCATGATCATACGCGCCGCATCATGCAGTGCCTGCATTGAGGAGCCGCACAGACGGTTGACGGTAACTGCCGGCACCGAATGTGGGATCTCCGCCAGCAGCGAAGCATTGCGGGCGATATTGAAGCCCTGCTCAAGCGTCTGTTGCACACAGCCCCAGTAGATATCGTCGAGCGCAGCCGGGTCCAGCGCCGGATTGCGCGCCAGCAGGCTACGCATCAGGTGCGCTGAGAGATCCTCTGCACGCACGTTACGGAATGCGCCGCCTTTTGAACGGCCCATCGGGGTGCGAATCGCATCAACAATGACAACCTTTTCCATTGTGACTCCTTAAGCCGTTTTCAGCTCGCCAACCGGACGGGCTGGCTCAACTGCTGGGTAATAGGATTCGTTATGGCGCGCTTTATTACGCAGCCCTTCCGGCACGTCATACAGCGGGCCGAGGTGCTGATACTGCTGCACCATATCGAGATAGCGGGCGCTGCCGAGCGTATCCAGCCAGCGGAACGCGCCGCCGTGGAACGGAGGGAAGCCCAGGCCATAGACCAGCGCCATATCGGCTTCTGCCGGACTGGCGATAATGCCTTCTTCCAGGCAACGCACCACTTCGTTGATCATCGGAATCATCATCCGGGCGATGATTTCATCGTCCGTGAAGTCACGTTTTGGCTGGCTAACCCCGGCCAGCAGGCTATCCACCGCCGGATCTTCTTCTTTCTTCGGTTTGCCTTTGCTGTCTTCTTTATAGCGCCAGAAGCCCAGACCGTTTTTCTGACCAAAGCGGTTGGCGTCAAACAGGGCGTCAATCGCATCGCGATAATCTTTCTGCATGCGCTGTGGGAAGCCCGCCGCCATAACCGCTTGCGCGTGATGCGCGGTATCAATGCCAACCACATCCAGCAGATACGCCGGCCCCATCGGCCAGCCGAACTGTTTTTCCATCACTTTGTCGACTTTGCGGAAGTCCGCGCCGTCGCGCAGCAGCTGGCTGAAACCCGCGAAGTAAGGGAACAGTACGCGGTTGACGAAGAAGCCCGGGCAGTCGTTGACCACGATCGGGGTTTTGCCCATCTTGCTGGCCCACGCCACCACTTTTGCGATGGTGTCGTCAGAGGTTTTTTCACCGCGGATCACTTCGACCAGTGGCATACGGTGCACCGGGTTGAAGAAATGCATTCCGCAGAAGTTTTCCGGGCGCTTCAGGACGCTTGCCAGCTCGCTAATCGGAATCGTCGAGGTGTTAGAGGCCAGTACGGTCTCCGGACGCACTTTCTCTTCCGTTTCGGCCAGCACCGCTTTCTTCACTTTCGGGTTCTCTACCACGGCCTCAACCACCACATCGACGCGGTCAAAACCGGTGTATTCCAGTACGGGCTGGATAGTGGAGATCACGCCTGAGAGTTTCAGACCGTCAATTTTGCCGCGTTCCAGCTGTTTATTGAGCAGCTTGGCCGCTTCGGTCATCCCCAGCGTCAGGGATTTCTCGCTGATGTCTTTCATCACCACCGGCACGCCCTTCCAGGCAGACTGGTAAGCGATGCCGCCGCCCATAATGCCTGCGCCAAGTACCGCCGCATGTTTTGGCGTCTCAACGTTTTTCGTCAGTTGTTTTGCTTTGCCTTTCACGAACTGATCGTTGAGGAAGATGCCAACCAGCGCGCGGGCTTCATTGGTGTGTGCCAGCGGGACAAAGCTCTGGTTTTCGAGTTTCAGGGCTTCGTCACGGCCAAAGCGGGCTGCGGCTTCGATGGTTTTCACCGCCGTGATCGGCGCCGGGTAGTGTTTACCCGCCGTCTGCATCACCATGCCCTTGGCGATGGTGAAACTCATGGCTGCTTCAATCTTGCTGAGCTTTAACGGCTCCAGTTTCGGCTGGCGTTTGGCCTTCCAGTCGAGATCGCCGTTAATGGCCTGACGCAGAATGGCGAGGGAGCCTTCAATCAGTTTTTCTGGCTTCACGACGCCATCAACCAGGCCGATTTTTTGCGCCTGCTCTGCGCCAACATCTTTACCTGCGGCAATAATTTCCAGCGCGCTGTCGGCACCCAGCATGCGCGGCATACGTACGGAGCCGCCAAAGCCCGGCATAATGCCCAGTTTGGTTTCCGGCAGGCCGATGCGCAGGTCCGGCGTGGCGAGGCGGTAGTCGGTGGCCAGCACGCATTCACAGCCGCCGCCCAGCGCGTAGCCGTTAACGGCGGAAAGGGTCGGGACAGGCAGATCTTCCAGACGATTAAAGACGCTGTTGGCAAAGTGCAGCCACTGGCTCAGCTGTTCTTCAGGCACCAGGAACAGTGAAAGAAATTCGGTGATATCGGCACCAACAATAAAGGCCGCTTTGTTCGAGCGCAGCAGCAGCCCCTTTAAATCAGTTTGTTTTTCAAGTACATCCAGCGCCTGGCCAAGACTGGCCACCGTCGCGGTATCAAGCTTGTTGACTGAGCCGGGGGCATCGAACACCAGTTCGGCAATGCCATCTTCCAGCCAGTTGAGGTACAGGGTGTCGCCTTTGTAGAGCATGTCAGTCTCCTGAATCCAGCAAGTGGATCTGGTCATACCAGATGAGTCGGAGTGTGGGATTTATGTTAATAAAATGCAAATTACTCATTAAGAAATTGCTGCATTGATCACGGTCGGTGGAAATCACGCAGCCGGAGACAGGTGTGCTAAGATGCGAGGACTTGAGGTCAAAAAAACGAAAGGAAGAATGATGGACTCACTGGCTTCGCTTTATAAAAATCATATCGTTACCCTACAGGAACGTACCCGTGATGTACTCGCCCGCTTTAAGCTGGATGCGCTGTTAATCCACTCCGGCGAGCTGATGAATACCTTTCTGGACGACCATGCGTATCCGTTTAAAGTTAACCCGCAGTTTAAGGCCTGGGTGCCGGTAACCCAGGTGCCAAATTGCTGGTTGCTGGTGGATGGCGTGAACAAGCCGAAACTGTGGTTCTATCTGCCTGTCGATTACTGGCACAACGTTGAGCCACTGCCGACCAGCTTCTGGACAGAAGAAGTGGACGTCATGGCTTTACCAAAAGCCGACGGTATTGGCAGCCAGTTGCCTGCCGCGCGTGGCAATATTGCCTACATTGGCCCGGTCCCGGAGCGTGCGCTGGGTCTGGATATCCCGGCAGACAAACTCAACCCGAAAGGGGTGCTGGATTTCCTGCACTATTACCGCGCGTATAAAACCGACTACGAACTTTACTGCATGCGTGAAGCGCAAAAAACGGCGGTGAATGGTCACCGTGCAGCGCATGAAGCGTTCCAGTCCGGTATGAGCGAGTTCGATATCAATCAGGCGTACCTCACCGCGACCGGTCACCGTGACACCGATGTGCCTTACAGCAACATTGTCGCTCTGAATGAGCATGCCTCTGTGCTGCATTACACCAAACTGGATCACCATGTGCCGTCTGAGATACGCAGCTTCCTGCTGGACGCAGGCGCAGAGTACAACGGCTACGCGGCTGACCTGACCCGTACCTGGGCGGCCAATGCGGATACCGATTTTGCGCATCTGATTAAAGACGTTAACGATGAGCAACTGGCGCTTATCAGCACCATGAAAGCCGGAACCAGCTATGTGGATTACCATATCCAGTTCCATCAGCGCATCGCTAAACTGCTGCGTAAACACCAGATCGTGAAAGACATGAGCGAAGAGGCGATGGTCGAAAACGATCTGACCGGACCCTTTATGCCGCACGGTATCGGCCACCCGCTGGGTCTGCAGGTTCATGATGTTGCGGGCTTTATGCAGGATGATACCGGCACGCACCTCGCCGCGCCGTCTAAATATCCTTACCTGCGCTGCACGCGTATCCTTGAGCCGCGCATGGTGCTGACCATCGAGCCGGGGATCTACTTTATCGAATCGCTGTTAGCGCCATGGCGCGAAGGTCAGTTCAGCAAGCACTTCAACTGGGAAAAAATTGACGCGCTGAAGCCGTTTGGCGGTATTCGTATCGAAGATAACGTCGTGATTCATGAGAACGGTATCGAGAATATGACGCGAGACCTGAAGCTGGCCTGATGGAAAGTTGGCTGATACCGGCTGAGCCGGTCACCTTTGTTGAAGAAATCAAGAAAAGCCGCTTTATTACGCTGCTGGCACACACCGATGGCGTAGAGGCGGCAAAGGCGTTTGTTGAGTCTGTCCGCGCTGCGCATCCCGACGCCCGTCACCACTGCGTGGCGTGGGTCGCCGGGCCGCCAGACGATTCGCAGCAGCTGGGTTTTTCTGATGACGGTGAACCGGCGGGTACTGCCGGTAAACCTATGCTTTCCCAGCTCATGGGCAGTGGCGTGGGTGAAATCACCGCCGTGGTTGTTCGCTACTACGGCGGCATTTTATTAGGTACCGGTGGGCTGGTGAAAGCGTATGGCGGGGGCGTACAGCAGGCGCTTAATATGTTGGTCACCACCCGCAAAACGCCACTCACCGAATATACTTTGTTGTGCGACTACGCTCAGCTATCGGGTGTCGAAGCGCTGCTTAAACAGTTTAACGGTGTAATTGCACACAGTGATTACCAGGCAATGGTGCAATTGCGCGTGGCGCTTCCTCAGGCTGAACAGGCTGCTTTTTCGGCAAAACTGGCGGATTTTAGTCGCGGTTCGTTGCAATTGCTGCCGATTGAAGAATAATCCCCACCTCACTTTTTGAATACCAAAGGAAGCGGCAGAGATGCATTTTCGTGCCATAACCCGAATCGTTGGACTGCTGGTCATACTTTTTTCCGGGACAATGATTCTCCCAGGTCTGGTGGCGCTTATCTACCGGGACGGCGCGGGGCGGGCATTTACCCAGACCTTCTTTGTTGCGCTGGCGATTGGCTCGCTGCTGTGGTGGCCAAACCGTCGTCAGAAAGGTGAGCTGAAATCACGTGAAGGGTTTCTGATTGTGGTGCTGTTCTGGACGGTGCTGGGAAGCGTCGGTTCGCTGCCCTTTATCTTCTCTGAACAGCCCAATCTGAGCATCACGGATGCCTTTTTTGAATCCTTCTCCGGCTTAACGACTACCGGCGCGACTACGCTGGTTGGGCTGGATTCATTACCCCACGCCATTCTCTTTTATCGCCAGATGCTGCAATGGTTCGGTGGTATGGGGATCATTGTTCTGGCGGTTGCCATCCTTCCTATCCTGGGCGTCGGGGGCATGCAGTTGTACAGGGCAGAAATGCCGGGGCCACTGAAAGATAACAAGATGCGCCCGCGTATTGCCGAGACGGCGAAGACCCTGTGGCTGATTTATGTTTTACTGACCGTTGCCTGTGCGCTGGCGCTGTGGTTTGCCGGTATGCCCGCGTTCGATGCCATCGGGCACAGCTTTGCGACAATCGCCATCGGCGGGTTCTCTACCCACGATGCCAGCGTGGGCTACTTTGATAGTCCAACGATCAACACCATTATTGCTATTTTCCTGCTGATCTCCGGCTGTAACTACGGTCTACACTTCTCATTACTCAGCGGACGTAGCCTGAAGGTGTACTGGCGCGACCCGGAGTTCCGTATGTTTATTGGCGTCCAGCTCACGCTGGTGGTCATCTGTACGCTGGTGCTCTGGTTCCATGATGTCTATAACTCGGCGTTGACCACGCTAAACCAGGCGTTCTTCCAGGTGGTGTCGATGGCGACAACCGCAGGTTTTACCACGGACAGCATTGCGCGCTGGCCGCTGTTCCTGCCTGTGCTGCTGCTGTGCTCGGCATTTATTGGTGGTTGCGCAGGGTCGACGGGCGGTGGCCTGAAGGTGATTCGTATTCTGCTGCTCTTCAAGCAGGGGAACCGTGAATTAAAACGCCTGGTTCACCCGAATGCAGTCTATAGCATCAAGCTGGGCAACCGTGCCCTGCCGGAACGTATTCTCGAAGCGGTGTGGGGATTCTTCTCGGCGTATGCCCTGGTCTTTATCGTCAGTATGCTGGCAATCATCGCGACGGGGGTGGATGATTTCTCTGCCTTTGCGTCCGTTGTGGCAACACTTAATAACCTCGGGCCTGGCCTGGGGGTCGTGGCGGATAACTTTGCCAGTATGAACCCGGTCGCGAAATGGATCCTAATCGCCAATATGCTGTTTGGGCGTCTTGAGGTCTTTACGCTGCTGGTGCTGTTCACCCCAACATTCTGGCGCGAGTAAGGAGTCGTCGGTGAAAACACTTATTCTATTCTCTACGCGAGACGGGCAAACGCGTGAGATTGCCTCTTATCTGGCTTCTGAACTACAAGAGCTGGGCATTTACTCTGATGTGGTGAACCTGAACCGTACGGAGCAAATCGCCTGGCAGGATTACGACCGCGTGGTGATTGGGGCGTCTATCCGTTACGGGCATTTCCATCCTGCGCTGGATCGCTTTGTGAAAAAGCATACGGCAGCGCTCAATAAGCTGCCCGGGGCGTTCTACTCGGTCAATCTGGTGGCCCGCAAACCTGAAAAGCGTACACCGCAGACCAACAGCTACACGCGCAAGTTTTTGCTGAATTCGCCGTGGCAGCCAGACGTGTGTGCCGTCTTTGCAGGGGCGCTGCGTTATCCCCGCTATCGCTGGTATGACCGCTTTATGATTCGGCTGATTATGAAAATGACCGGCGGTGAAACCGATACGCGTAAAGAAGTGGTTTATACCGACTGGACGCAGGTGAGCAGTTTTGCCCGGGAAATCGCGCATTTATCACCCGAATCGCGGCGTATTTAAGCGTGGAGTTTGAAAAGTGAGCGAACGAAAAGTTTTTTGTATTTTGTGCTTGTCACTTCAGAATAACTCCCTATAATGCGCCTCCACTGACACGGAACAACGGCACGCACGCCGCCGGGTCAGCAGAGAAAAGCAAATTAAACGCTTGACTCTGAAGCGGGAAAGCGTAATATGCACACCCCGCGCCGCAGCGAAAACGAAGCGGCACTG